>CAZLYT010000643.1:0-5854 GCA_964563515.1 uncultured Candidatus Competibacteraceae bacterium
GGTCAGCGGGTGGAAGTGCCAGTGCACTAGAGGATGTGGCGACCGGAGCAGAAATCCGCGGACCGCAACCGCGCCCGCCGCACGGGTCATCGTTTGGCTGCATCAAATGACTTGGCAGTTGATTATTTGGCACGAAATGCCAATACCCATAACCAAACACCGGTTATAGGCTTCCTCCAAACAAAGCCTCGCCGCTTTCACTTGAATAGAGCCCGGACCGCCCCGCCCAGTGACCCGGCCCAGTGACCCGAGATTGCGTCGCGACCACACCGTGCAACCCGGAGAGAGCACCGTGACCGAAGTGGAAGAGTTCATTCCGCGCGATCGCAGCATCCATCCGCCTGCTTACGCGCCCGGCTACAAAACCAGCGTGTTGCGCTCGCCGCGCTGCGCCCTGATTCCGCTGCAGAACTCCTTGTCGGAGGCCACCGGCCCGATGTTTGGACAGGAGGACATCCAACCACTGGATAACGACCTGATCAAGAACGCCGCGGTGACGGGCGATCCGGTCGGCGAACGCATCATCGTCCACGGCCGGGTGCTGGACGAGAATGCACGCCCGGTCTCCAGCACCCTGGTGGAGTTCTGGCAGGCCAACGCCGGCGGCCGCTACCGTCATGTCAACGACCATTACGTGGCGGCCCTGGATGCCAACTTCGGTGGCTGCGGCCGGACGCTAACCGACAAGGAGGGCTACTACTACTTCCGCACCATCAAGGCTGGTCCCTATCCGTGGCGCAATGGCGTCAACGATTGGCGGCCGGCGCACATCCACTTCTCGATTCTTGGTCCGGCGATCGCCACCCGGCTGATCACGCAGATGTACTTCGAAGGCGACCCGCTGATCCCCCGCTGTCCCATCGCCAACACGATCCCGGATCCGGCGGCGATTCAGCGCCTGATTGCGCCCCTGGACCTGAACGCCGCGGTGCCTTTGGACACCCTGGCCTATCGCTTCGATATCGTGCTGCGCGGCCGCCGCGCCACTCTGTTCGAAAACAAGCTGGAGGGAAACTGAGCCATGCCCTTGGAATACCCGAAAGAGTCCGCCTCGCAAACCGCCGGGCCCTACCTACACATCGGCATGTACCCTTCCGCGGCAGGCCTGGACGTTCGCACTGGCGAGACACCCAGCGTGCTGGTGAGCCCGGCCACCCAGGGCGAGCGCATCCGCATCGAGGGTCACATCTACGACGGCGCCGGCAGCCGAGTGCGCGATGCCCAGGTTGAGCTTTGGCAGGCCAATGCGGCGGGCCGCTACAACCATCCCGCCGACCGTCAGGACAAACCGCTGGATGCGGACTTCAAGGGCTGGGGTCGTGCCGTGTGCGACTTCGAGACCGGGCTCTACTGGTTCGAGACGGTCAAGCCCGGCGGCGTGATCGGTCGTCACGGCCGCGAGATGGCGCCACACGTCAATCTGTGGATCGTGGCCCGGGGCATCAACGTCGGCCTGCATACTCGGGTGTACTTCTCCGATGAAGCCCAAGCCAACGCGGAGGATCCAGTGCTGAAGTTGGTCGACCACGCGCCCCGGCGCGAAACCCTGATCGCTCAGCGTCAGGACGCCGGCGACCGGGTCGTTTACCGCTTCGACATAAGTCTGCAGGGAGACAACGAGTCGGTATTCTTCGACACCTGAGCAGCACCACCGCGAGCAGTCCCGATACGGGAGCGCCTGCCCCTATTATTCCAACAAGAATGCCGTAACAGGGCACCGCCGACCTTGGCGGCGCTGTTGTGCCCACCAGTCGGAGGAGAATCACCATGCTGTCAAGCTGTGCTCGCCGATTGCTACTCTGCGCCACCGCCTGTGCTCTGCCTTTAGCCAGCCCGGCGGCCGACTTCACGCTGCGCTTCGCCCACTTCTGGCCTGCCGCCTCTTTGACCAGCAAGGACATCTACGAAGCCTGGGCCAACGCCGTGGAGGAGGACTCGGGCGGTCGCATCGAGGTGGAAATCTATCCCTCGCAGACCCTGGCCAAGGCGCCCGCGAGCTACGAGGCGGTTAAGAACCGCATCGCCGACATGACCGCCACAGTGCAGGGCTACACCGCCAATCGCTTTCCCCTCACCCAGGTGATCGAGCTACCGGGCTTGGTCCCCAACGCCAAAGTGGGCTCCTGCGCCCTGCAGTCCTTGTATAACGAGGGTCTGATCAGCGGCGAGTACGACGACACCCACTTGCTGTTCCTGTTCACCCATGGCCCGGGCCACATTCACACCACGGGCAAGCTGGTGACCAAGCCCGATGACCTGGTGGGGTTGCGCATCCGCCGCCCGACCACGGTGGTGGGGTCGCTGCTGGAAGTGCTCGGCGGCAAGCCCGTGGGGATGCCGGCACCGGATATCTATCCTTCGTTGCAGCGCGGCGTCATCGACGGCGCCACCCTGCCCTGGGAAGGCGTTCAGTCCTTCCGCATCAACGAGCTCGTCAAGTACCACACGGAGGTGGGTCTCTATACCCTGGCCTTCGTCGTCACCATGAACAAGGACCTCTACAACGAAATGCCGGAGGATCTGCGCGCCGTCATCGACAAGCACTCGGGGCAGACCTGGTCCACCATCGCCGCCAACTCCTTCGACGCCCTGGATGAGACCGGCCGCGCCGACGCGGTGGAGCTGGGTCACGAAATCCTGACGCTGGAAGGCGGCGCCGAGCATCCGCAATGGAAGAGCGTGCTCGACACGGCCACTGAGAAGTATCTGACCGAGCTGGAGGAGCAGGGGCTGCCGGCTCGCCAGGTCTACCAGCGCGCCCAGGACCTGCGCGACAGCTGCGCCGCCCGGTAGTGCTGGCAAAGGGTATCGGCGGTGACCGCGGTGGGCAGGGTAATCGATGGCATCGCGCTGGCGATGCATTGGCTGAGCGGCGCGCTGCTAGTGATCATGGTGTTCACGGTGATGGTGGACGTGGTGACCCGAGCCTTGTTTGGCGCCACCAGCGGCGCGGTCGATCTGACCATCTCCGGTGGCATCGAGATCGTCAGCTACGGACTGCTGTTCATGGTGTTGTTCACCCTGCCCCACTCCGTGGTCCAGGGCCAGGTCATCGTTGATCTGTTCACCGAGCGCCTGGGGGAGCGGGCCAAGACCCGGCTCAGCGCGCTCTACGCGCTGGGATTCGGACTACTCGGCAGTGGCATGGCGCTGCGCTTGGGAGAGTCGGCGCAGCGCACCGCGGCCAGCGGTGAGACCACCCAGGACTTGCTGATCCCGATCTGGATCGTGTATGCGGGGGCGGCCTTCGCCTCGCTCATGCTGGCGTTGCGTAGCTTCCTGGTGGGCTGGCGCCGGGTCGTCGGTCTGGAGGAGGCGCAGTGAGCGGCCCGGTGCTGGGGTTGCTTTGTATAGCCGGCATGCTGGTGCTGATCGCACTGCGGTGCCCGGTGGCCTTGGCCATGGCAGTCACCGGCTTCGTCGGCTTCGGCCTCATTGTGGGTTTCGGGCCGGCCATGGGCATTCTGGATTCGGGGCCCTTCGAGACTCTCAGCAACTACTCCTTCAGCCCTATTCCCATGTTCATCCTGATGGGGGTGTTCGCCAGCAAGGCGCGCATGTCGGCGGAGCTCTTTGGCGCCGCGCGCTCGGTGTTTGGCAGCTGGCGGGGCGGCATGGCGCTGGCGGCGGTGAGCTCCTGTGGTCTGTTCGCGGCCATCTCGGGGTCGTCGCTGGCGACCGCCGCCAGCATGTCTCGGGTGGCACTGCCCGAGATGCTCGCGCGTGGCTACGACCCGGCCCTGGCCACCGGCTCCGTGGCGGCTGGCGGCACCCTGGGCATCATGATCCCGCCCAGCATTGCGCTGTTGCTCTACGCCCTGATCACCGAGCAGTCGGTGGGCGACATGTTCATCGCCGGGATAATCCCCGGGCTGTTGGGGCTGGTGCTGTACTGCGCGGCGGTTGCCATCGCGGTGCAATTCAAGCCCGGGCTCGCCCAACCCGGCGATTCCTCGAGCTGGCGCGAGAAGCTTGTGGCGGTGAGAAGCGTCGTCCCCTTCGCGGTGGTGTTCGCGGTGATCATCGTCGGCATCTACGTGGGCCTATTCACGCCCACCGAGGCGGCGGCAGTGGGCGCTTTCTGCACCTTGGTCATCGCCATGGTTCGGGGCATGAGCTTTAGGGATTTCCTGGATGCGGTGCAGGAGTCGGTGGCGTTGTCGGCGGTGATCTTCTTCATGATCATCGGTGCCGAGATCTTCGGGTACTTTCTGTCGGTGTCGCGCATCTCCTTCTACCTGGTAGAGGTGGTGGACTCCCTGGGCCTGGCACCGTTTGCGGTTCTGCTGGCGGTGCTGGCGCTGTATATCCTGCTGGGCTGCGTCATGGACAGCCTGGCCATGCTGCTGCTCACGGTGCCCGTGGTATTCCCACTGGTGCAGCAGGCCGGCTTCGACCCGGTCTGGTTCGGTGTCATCTCGGTGATCACGGTGGAGCTGGGGTTGATCACCCCGCCGGTGGGGATGAACGTGTTCGTCATCAAGTCGGTGGCTCCGGATATTCCCATTGCCACCATTTTTCGCGGCGTCGCGCCTTTCGTGGCCGCGGATATCGTGCGCCTGTCTTTGCTGATCGCCTTTCCGTGGCTGGCGCTGGGGCTGCTGCGATGAGGGGCCGGGGCAAGGCAGTGGCACGCCACTGCGGGGCAGCCGCCTCAAACGCTAATGGAAATCGGGTTGCGGGAGACTCCGCCCAGCCTTCGGCCGCGCGCTGCGCTGTCGCGGAGCAAACGTGGAATCAGGCCGTAGGAGAGAGCGTCTCTAGGCGCGATCTCGAGGACTTGCAAAGAGGTATCGCGCCTGGAGACGCTCTCATCGAGAATGGCGACGGTCTACGGGATATTTGATGGCAGAGGCGCAGGGGCTTAGGGGATGGTTGCTTCGAGGCGCGGATAGCTCATGAGTATCAAAAACCTTGTACTCCTGATGGATGAGAGTAGCGGCGCCGAGCCGCGGCTCCGACTCGGCCTGTACATGGCCAACAAGTACGGGGCGCATTTGACCGGCGTGTACCTGCGCAGCCCCCGCCTGCTGCCCCCGCAGATCGCCAACCTGTTGCCGAACTCCGAGCGTCGCAACATGGAGCAGCACCTGCGCGACACTGAAGCGGCGGCAGCTCAACGCAGCGGCGAGCTGTTCAACCGCCTCTGCACCGAGACCAGCCTTGGGGAGCGCGCGCACTGGTTAGTGGTGGAAGGGCTGCGTGACCGAATGGCAGGGGTAATTGCTCGTTACTCGGACCTGGTCGTGGCCGGACAACGGACCGGTGATGAGATCCTGAGCCCGGGCATCAATCCGGAGGAGGTAGTGTTCGAGAGCGGGCGCCCCCTGCTGGTGGTGCCGCAAAGCTTCGAGCTGGAACGGGTGCAGCTCGAGCACGCCGTGCTGGGCTGGAACGGGGGCCGCGAGGCCGCCCGGGCCCTGGCCGATGCCATGCTCATCCTGGAGACCAAAAGCCTGGTCAGCGTGGTGACCGTCGGCAAACGCCCGGAGGTGGAAGCACTTCACGGCATGACCATCGGCGAGCACCTACAGCGCCACGGAATTAGTGTTCACGAGGTGATCCTCGAGCCCCGGGAACGGGACCCGGGCTTGGACCTGTTGCGTTACGCCGAGCGCGAAGGAGCCGGGTTGCTGGTGATGGGCGCCTACAGCCGGCCCCGCTTGCAGGAACAGATCCTCGGCGGCGCCACCCGCTCGGTGCTCGAACGCATGACCATCCCGGTGCTCATGTCGCACTGAGGGCGGCGCCACCGACGAAACCTTGCGGGTGGATAAGACCGCCAGGCCGTCATCCACCGTTGTCGCGGCGGTGGTCGCATGACGGCGGAATACGCTGCGCTATTCCGCCCTCT
>CAZLYT010000644.1:0-3958 GCA_964563515.1 uncultured Candidatus Competibacteraceae bacterium
TAGGTTCTGAAAGGGGTGTGCCCTGCTCTGGGGACAATCTCGTAATGCACCCCCTTGAAAGGGCCGAGCAAACCATGCGTCTCATTGTCGAAGGCCATCCGACGCACAAGTCGAAGCTGGTCCGCTCATTTGTTGAAAGCACCGAAGGAAAGCGCAAGCTCTTCTTCCTTCCACCGTATTCATCGCATTTGAACCACCATGAGCAAGTTTGGGCGCATGTGAAACGTGACATTGCCAGGCGTGGGGTGGAAGAGAAAAACCATCTCAAACGACTTCCCATTAGCGCTCTACAGCGATTATAGAAGCTCCCGGATCTCGTTCGGTCATTTTTTCCAAACAGCCCCGAGTGTCAGTACATCATCGCATGATTTTTCTTTCTGAAGGGTTAGTAAGACCGACAAATTCCTAGAGTCAAACGGCAATCTCCCCAACAGCGCAATACCTTGAAGGTATCTCTCGGGACCAAATCAATATTGGTTTCTCGAGCCCGCGCTCGGTAGGGTTTCGTTCAGATTCCGGCGCGGCCCAACAGACGGCCAACCCGAACCGACCGTGGCAAAAGCCTGTGCGTAGCGCCCGCTACGTCGGTCAACTGACGGACATCTCGGACTTTTATTGGAGCAGGAGGAAGCGACATCATGAGCTATAACATCGCGCTCAACTTCGAGGACGGCGTCACCCGTTTCATCAGCTGCAAGGAAGGTGAGACGGTGCTGGACGCCGCCTATCGCCAGAAGGTCAACCTGCCCATGGACTGCTCCGACGGCGTCTGCGGTACCTGCAAGTGCCGCTGCGAGCAGGGCGACTTCGACCAGGGTGACGAGTATCTGGAAGAGGCACTCTCCGACGAGGAGGCCGCCGAGGGCCTGGTGTTGACCTGCCAGATGGTTCCCTCCTCCGATTGTGTGCTGCGCGTGCCGACCGCCTCCACGCTCTGCAAGACCCAGGTGGGTGCCATTGGCGGCAAGGTGTCTGCCGTGGCTCCGCTGTCGGAAAGCAGCGTCGAGCTCGCTATCGACCTGCCGGAAAACGCCGAGCTCGCCTTCCTACCGGGTCAGTACATCAACATCCAAGTGCCGGGCAGCGAGCAGACCCGCTCCTATTCGTTCAGCTCACGCTCGGGCGACAGGCGCGCTTCGTTCCTGATCCGCAACGTGCCCAATGGCCTGATGAGCCGGTATTTGACCGAGGCCGCCAAGGTCGGCGACAACCTCACGCTGACCGGACCGCTCGGCAGCTTCTACTTGCGCGAGGTGAAGCGTCCGGTGCTGATGCTGGCGGGTGGCACCGGTCTGGCGCCGTTCTTGGCCATGCTCGCGACACTCGCCGAACGCGGATGCGAGCAGCCCGTGCACATGATCTATGGCGTCACCCGGGACAGCGACCTGGTCAAGCTCGATGAGCTCGATCGCTTTGCCACGGAGCTCCCGGTTTTCACCTACACCACCTGCGTGGTGGACGAGGGAAGCTGCCATCCGCGCAAGGGCTACGTCACTCAGCACCTGGACCTCGCGGTGCTGAACGACGGCGACGTGGACGTGTATCTCTGCGGTCCACCGCCCATGGTGGACGCGGTTCGAAGCTACTTCCGCGAGCAGGGCATCACGCCGGCCAGCTTCCACTACGAGAAGTTCACGCCGAGCCTGGCGGCGCCCGCCGAGGCGCTCGCGGCATGAGCGTCGGCGCCGCCCGGGCACCGGGCGGCGTCCACTAAGCTTCTCAGCAAACCCCGAGTTCAAGAACAGTTGCCGCTGTTCGAGCTGCGGCAACAGAGGCTCTCTACGTTCGAAACCGACCCTTTGAGGAGACCGACCATGCGCACCATCGACGTCCACGGCGTCATCGACAACGCCCGTTTCACGCCCTTCCACTGGAAGGTGCTGTTCTGGTCCACCCTGATCATCATCTTCGACGGCTACGACCTGGTGATCTACGGCGTGGTGCTGCCACTGCTGATGGATCAGTGGCAGCTCAGCCCGGTCACCGCCGGCGCTCTGGGCAGTGCCGCCCTGGTCGGAATGATGCTGGGGGCCATGACCTTCGGCACCCTGTCGGACAGGCTCGGCCGCAAGAAGATGATCGTCGCTTGCGTGATCCTCTTCAGCGTGGTCACGGTGATCAACGGCTTCGCGACCACACCGTGGCAGTTCGGCATTCTGCGTTTCCTGGCCGGCCTGGGGATCGGTGGCGTCATGCCCAATGTGGTGGCGCTGATGACCGAGTACTCGCCGAAGAGAAGCCGCAGCACGCTGGTGGCGGTGATGTTCAGCGGCTATGCGGTGGGCGGCATGATGTCGGCCGGCCTGGGGATTTGGATCGTTCCGACCTACGGCTGGCAGGTGATGTTCTACCTGGCGGTGGTGCCGCTGCTGATGCTGCCGCTGATCATCAAGTACTTGCCCGACTCGGTAAGCTTCCTACTGCGCCAGGGTCGCGAAGACGAGGTGCGCGAGATCCTGCAGGCGATGGAGCCGACCCAAACCCTCTCGCCCTCCGACACCTTGTCACTGCCCTCGGCCAAAGGCTCCAAAGCCCCAGTGCTGGAGCTCTTCAAGGAAGGCCGCGTGCTCAGCACCGTGATGCTCTGGACCGCCTTCTTCATGTGCCTGCTGATGGTCTACGCCCTGGGCTCGTGGCTGCCCAAGCTGATGTCCATGGCGGGCTACGCTCTGAGCTCGAGCCTGATGTTCCTGATGGTGCTGAACGTCGGCGCCATTGTCGGTGCCATCGGCGGCGGCTGGCTGGCCGATCGATTTCACCCGCGCCCGGTGCTGGTGGTGTTCTTCGTGCTGGCCGCCATTTCGCTCAGCCTGCTCGGCCTCGAGAGCCCCATGTGGGTACTCTACGCCCTGGTGTCGGTAGCCGGCGCTACCACCATCGGCTCGCAGATCCTGCTCTACGCCTACGTGGCCCAATACTATCCGACTGCCATCCGCTCCACCGGCCTCGGCTGGGCCTCCGGCATCGGCCGTAACGGCGCCATCGTCGGGCCTCTGCTGGGCGGCACCTTGCTGGCGCTGGCACTGCCGCACCACCTGAACTTCGTGGCTTTCGCCGTCCCCGGCGTGATCGCGGCGTTGGCGGTGTTCAACGTCGGGCGGCGAGCATCGACGGTTACCGTGACCACTGCGTCGGTCGGTGATCCGGCGGTCGTCAGCAGCAGCTGATCACCCGCTTACCAGCGTCAACCGTTTCCGCCCGCAGTCAGCACCGGCTGCGGGCGGCGGCGTGATGAAGAGCCTCCTTCTTCGCATTCGTTGGCGCGGCCCGATCGTGCCGAACCTCGCCCAGAAGCTGACCCGCCTCCTTGCTTGACAACGTAGCGCCCGCGAGGCCGCGTCCGAGAGGCACCCGGATCGAAAAGCGCACCTTTCGAGGCCCCGCTCAAATCCCCGTGAACAGAAGGTCAACCGCGGCGATGATCTCATCCCTGCGCGCAACCAGAGTCCCGATCCTCTCGCCCAGCAGTCGGCGTGAAACGCCCGCAAGCTCTGCCACGGACAGCACCACACGCTGCCCGTCCACCTCGAATACCGGATGCAGAGTCGTTGCGGGACGGCCGAACTCGGCTTCACGCACGAGCGGCGCAACCACCACGGTGCCAAGCTCGCTCAGCAAATCGGTCTGAAGGACGATCAAGTACGGGGCCCAGCTTGCCGTCTTCGAGCCGGGGTTGCGCAGGACGTCGAACTGAGGCATCAGAATCGACGGGAGGCATCGCCGAAACTCCCGCGCTCCGCGACCCTTCGGTTGTAGTCATCGATGGCTGCCTTGTTGTGCTCGATCCACGCGTGGCGCTTGGCCTCGAGTACCACTTCCGCAAGCCGCTCCTCGAAAACTCGCGACAGGTTGATCTTGGCCGCACGCGCCTGGGCAAGGAGATCGGCATTGACACTCAGATTCGTCGCCTTCTTGGGCGCATTCACGTCGTAGTGCATAGCGGCCATCCGCACCCCCT
>CAZLYT010000645.1:0-12480 GCA_964563515.1 uncultured Candidatus Competibacteraceae bacterium
AAGTACCTGGGCTACAGCACCGTCGCCATGGCACTGCTCAATTTTTTTCCCATCGTAGTGGCGCTGGCGGTGAGCGAATGGCGCTTCGCCGCCCGTCTGGGCGCCGCCACAGCCCTTTTGGGATCGATCTCGCTCGCCACCCGCAAGCTGGCGGAGCCGAAGCAGCTTCAGCTCAACGAGGCCATGTGCGTGATCGCCCTGACCTTCATCTTGGGGGCGCTGGTAATGGCCTGGCCCTTGACCGGCCACGATGTATCGTACCTGGACGCCCTATTCGAAGCCGTCTCCGGAATCACCACCACCGGGCTCACCACCTTGGCGGCGGTCTCCGACCGCACGCCCGCGTTCCTGTTCGCGCGGGCCTACCTGCAATGGATCGACGGGCTCGGCTTCGTGGTGTTCTCGGTGGCATTGCTCATCATCGAGCCCGGATACCAGGCCCGGCGGCTAGCGTTGAGCGGGACCGAATCGGCGCAACCCCTGGGCAGCGTGCATGCCCACGCCCGTCGCGTGCTGATCGCGTATCTGATCATCACCGCCGCCGCCGTAGCAGCCCTGCTCCTGGCCGGCGTACGGCCTTTCGAGGCGGTGCTGCACGCGTTGGCGGCAGTCAGCACCGGCGGCTTCTCGCCCCTCGACCAAAGCCTGGCAGGACTCGCCACACCCGCCGCCCGTTGGTCGGTGATCGCGTTCTGTGTCGCGGGGGCCATCTCGCTGCCCCTCTATCTGAAGGTATTTGGCCACAACCGGCGCAGCTTGCTGCAGGATGTGGAGCTGCGGGCATTCGCCGGCCTGGCCGCATTCAGCGTGCTGATGGTGACAACGCTGCTGGTTCTGGAAAGCGCTCGCCCCCTGGGCATCGCGCTCCAGGACGGCCCGTTGCTGGCACTCAGCGCGCTCACCACAGCGGGATTCTCCACGCTGTCACCGGCGCAGCTCGGCGCCGGCAGCGTGCTGGCCTTGATGGCGCTCATGACGGTGGGCGGCTGCGTCGGTTCCACTGCCGGTGGTATCAAGGTGCTGCGAGTGGTCATCATCGCCCGCGTCATGCTGCTCGCCCTCGCGCGTACCCGGCTGCCCACCCATGCGGTCGTCACGCCAAGCTTGGGTTCGGAGACGCTGGAACCCGACGAGGTGCAAAGGGCGCTGATGCTGGCGGTGGCCTTCGTGGTTACTGGGACACTCTCCTGGTTTGCCTTTCTGGTTGCCGGCCATGACCCACTGGCGAGCCTGTTCGACGTGGTGTCGGCGTTGGGAACCGTAGGGCTTTCTGCCGGCGTTGTATCAGCCGATTTCGGAACCGCCCTCAAGTGGCTACTGTGCCTCGATATGCTGGTTGGGCGCCTGGAGTTCATCGCCATCGCCGTGCTGCTGTGGCCGCGGACGTGGATCGGCAGGAGGAACCAGTCGTTATGAGAGTAGCATTCATCGGCGCCTCGGCGCTCACCCTGACCACCGCCCGCCTGCTGGTGGCGCGCAAACACGAGGTCATCATCGTGGAGCGCGACAAGGAGCGCATCGAGGAGCTCTCGGGATAGCTGGACTGTAGTTTCGTGCACGGCAACGGCGCCCGGCCGAATATCCTGAAGGAGCTCGACCCGGGCAACTTGGACCTCCTCTTCTGCCTCACCGATAGCGACGAGATCAACATCATCGCCAGCTTGGTGGGGCGGTCGCTCGGTCTGAAGCGGGTGGTGACCCGGATCGGTGACCCAGAGTTCGAGCACGTGTGCCTGGGGCTCGGTCTAGAGGACGTGATCGTGCCCAGCCGGACCATCGCCCGTCACCTGGCGGAAATGGCGACCGGACGCGACGCGCTGGAGCTATCCGCGCTGCTGCATGAAGAGATGCGGTTGTTCGGTTTCGTGGCCACCGCCGACGACGAAAAACCGGTGGCGGACCTGGAGCTCCCGCATCAAGTGCGGGTGGTGTACCTACGGCGCGGCGACAAGGTGTTGTTTGCCGACCCCGATGTGGACTTGCGCAAGGACGACGAGGTGGTGTTGATGGCGCACCGTAAGGCGATGGATGAGCTGCAGGAGCGCTGTGGCGGGGGCGGCTGATCGACCTAACGCGCGCTGGCCTACGGTGCCGCGGCCGCGAGCTGCTCATCCCGTCGGCGCCGAACCTCCTGCCGTTTGGAGACCCACGATGCCGTCACCACCCCCACTGCGACGATGCCGACCAGAATAGTCGACACCGCGTTGATTTCCGGCGTCACCCCTAGTCGCACCTGGCTGTAGATCTTCATGGGTAGGGTGGTGGCGCCGGGGCCGGTGGTGAAGCTGGCGATGACCAGGTCGTCCAGCGACAGGGTGAATGCCAGCAACCAGCCGGACACCACCGCCGGCATGATCAGCGGCAGCGTAATGAAGAAGAAAGTCCGGCCCGGCGGACAGCCCAGATCCATGGCGGCCTCTTCGATCGCCCGATCGAAGCCCACCAGGCGCGACTGCACCACCACCGCCACGTAGCACATGGAGAAGGTGATGTGGGCGATGGTGACGGTCAGGAAGCCTCGATTTAGCGAGAGCGCCACGAATGTCAGCAACAGCGACAGCCCGGTGATGACCTCAGGCATGACCAGAGGCGCGTAGATCATGCCGGAGAACAACGTGCGGCCGCGAAAGTGACCGAAACGGGCCATCATCAGGCCCGCCATGACCCCCAGCGCCGTCGCCACCGTGGACGCCACCAACGCCACCCGAAGCGTTACCCAGGCAGCATCCAGCAAACCCTGGTTGTTGAACAACTCCACGTACCACTTAGTGGAAAAGCCCCCCCAGACGGTAACCAGCTGCGACTCGTTGAAGCTGAACAGCACCAGCAGCGCAATCGGCATGTAAAGGAAGCTGAAGCCCAGTATCAGCGACAGAAGATTGAACCAGGACAGCCCTTTACGCATGCGGAGGCCTCAACTGCTGCGGGCTTCGTGGCGCGCCTGGAAGCGCTGGAAGATGACGATGGGCACCACCAGGATCAGCAGCAGAATCACCGCTACCGCGGATGCTAGCGGCCAATCCCGGTTGTTGAAGAACTCCGCCCACAGGGTCTTGCCGATCATCAGGGTCTCCGAGCCGCCCAGCAGATCCGGGATCACGAACTCACCCACCGCTGGAATGAACACCAGGAAGCACCCAGCGACGATTCCGGACAGAGACAACGGCACCGTGATCGCCCAGAACGCCTTCAACGGCCGACAGCCCAGGTCCGCGGCCGCCTCCAGCAGCGAATCGTCGAGCTTCTCCAGGTTGGCGTATAGCGGCAGCACCATGAAGGGCAGGTAGGAGTAGATGATGCCGATGTAGACCGCCGTGTCGGTGTTGAGGATGGTCAGGGGCTCCTGGATGAGCCCCAGCTCGAGCAGCGCCAGATTGAGCAGCCCCTCCTTCTTGAGGATACCGATCCAGGCGTAGACGCGAATCAGGAACGAGGTCCAGAACGGCAGTATCACCGCCATCAGCAGCGCCGGTCGCCACTCCCGCGGCGCCCGCGCCATGCCATAGGCGATGGGATAGCCCACCAAGAGGGTCAGCAGGGTGGCAATGGAGGCGATGCGCAGACTGCTGACGTAGGACCGCCAATACAGGCTGTCCTCCATCAGCAGCCGGTAGTTCTCGAAGTTGATGGTGAGCTGCAGGTAGGTGTCTTCGACAAGCTCGATCAGCGGCGCGTAAGGCGGTATGGCAATCAGGATCTCGGAGAAGCTGATCTTGAGCACGATCAGAAAAGGCGCCATGAAGAACATCAACAGCCACAGGTAGGGCGGCACGATCACCAACCCACGGCCGCTCAGTCCGAGCCTTTCGACCAGCCTGGCGAGCCCGCGATAGGGCGGCCACCACATGAGCCTCGCGTGCAGCCCGGCCAGGCTGCCGCGGGTGGCAGCGCGACCGCTGACGTAGGCGACCGGCGGTGCTTCTGCGTCGCTCAATGCAACACCCTCAGGCGGTGAGGATCACGGCTGTCTCCGGCGCCCAGGTCAAATATACCCGGTCCTCCCAGGTAATGGGCCGTTCCACTACCCGGGTGCGATTGGTCTGGGATGAAGTGACCTTGAGGCCGCTGTCCAGACGCACGTGATAGATGGAGAGGTTGCCGAGATATCCGATGTCCCAGACCTCACCTTGAAGACAGTTGATGGTGGGATCCGGGGGCGCCTGCAGGGACACATTGAGCTTCTCGGGGCGGATCGCCACCCACACCTTGCTCCCTATCCGGGTATCCAGGCCGTGACCCACTTGAACCCGGCAACCGGCTTGCTCGGAGAAAATTTCCAGGTGATCCGCGGCTAGACTCTCCACCCGACCCTCGAAGATGTTGACGTCACCGATGAATTCCGCCACGTAGCGCGTGTTGGGGTACTCGTAGATCTCCGTAGGCGTTGCAACTTGTACGATGCGGCCGTGGTCCATCACCGCGATGCGGGAGGACACGGTCATGGCCTCCTCCTGGTCGTGGGTCACGATGACAAAGGTAATGCCGAGCTCGTCCTGGATGTTCATGAGCTCGAACTGGGTCTGCTCCCGAAGCTTCTTATCGAGCGCACCCAACGGCTCGTCCAACAACAGCATCTTGGGACGTTTGACCAGCGCCCGAGCCAATGCCACCCGTTGACGCTGGCCTCCGGAGAGCTGGTGGGGCTTGCGCTTGCCGAAGCCGCCGAGCTGCACCAACTCCAGCATCTCGGCCACACGCTTGCCGATGTCTGGCTTTGGAACCCGTTCCTGGCGCAAACCGAAGGCGATGTTCTGCTCCACACTCATGTGCGGGAACAGCGCATAGGATTGGAACATCATGTTGACCGGCCGCTCGTAGGGCGGCACCGAGGCCATATCCTCGCCATCAAGCAATATGCGTCCGCTGCTGACCTCCTCGAAACCCGCCAGCATTCGCAGCAGCGTGGTCTTGCCACAGCCCGACGGCCCTAGCAGCGAGAAGAACTCTCCCTTGTAGACATCCAACGAAACGTCGTCGACGGCCACGAATTCGCCGAAGCGCTTACTGACCCCGACGAGGGATACATAGGGCTTGGCCTGGGGGTCGTTCCAGGGTTCCGGCGTCTTGCGCGACCCGCTCGTCGCCGCAGCCATTCAGCAAGCACCCGATGCGGGCAAGCCCGGCCGCGTGGCGGTCGGGCCCAGCCCGAACAATTCACCAGAGACCCCGTATGCTGACGGAATTCGCAGCCGCACTGGCGCCGCTCCGGGCGAGGTTGTCTTGTGATCCTGCGAATCACGAAGGCAGCCGAGCGGGCTCTTGCCTCTGTATGCAAGCGCCCCGGAGCGAAAGTTATACCTGTAGCTACAACTTGAGTGGAGAGCAAACCAGGGCGACCGAGAAACCGCCAGGGCCAGGGTAAGCCTGTGGCGGGGTACACTTTGTACCCGCGAACTTGGCCTGCAGATCACGGACAATGCACCCCATTGCAATGGGTCAAAGCATAGCCACAGGCTGACCTGGTGAAATGTTCGGGCTGCTTACTGGGCACTCTTCACCCGAGTCCAGAGCCGCGTCACCTCGCGCTGGGTGCGCGGTGGATAAGGGCCCACCGTATACAACCGCTCCATGGTCTCCGGCGGCGGATAAATGGCGGGATCCTCCAGCACCTCGGCATCCAGGAACTGCTGCGAGGCCTTGTTGCCATTGGCGTAGTAGACGTAGTTGGAAGCCTTGGCCATGACCTCCGGACGCATGATGTAGTTGAGGAAGGTGTGGGCGTTGTCTGGATGCGGCGCATCCGCGGGTATGGCCATCTGATCGAACCACATCAGCGCGCCTTCCTCGGGAATGGCGTAGGCCACCTCCACGTCGTTGTGGGCTTCCGCTGCCCGGTCGGCAGCTTGCAGCACGTCACCGGACCAGCCCACCGCGATGCAGATGTCGCCGTTGGCCAGCGCGTTGATGTACTCGCTGGAATGAAACTTCTGCACGTAGGGCCTAATCGCCATCAGCACCGGCTCGGCCTTGCGGATAACCTCCACGTCCTGGGAGGCCGGGTCTTCGCCGATGTAGTTCAGCGCGGCCGGGATCATCTCGTCGCTGGCGTCTAGCATATGGATCCCACAGTCGGCGAATTGCGAGATGATCTCCGAGTCGAAGATCAGATCCCAGGAATCCACCGGCGCATCCGGCATCCGCTCCTCGATCTTCTGCACGTTGTAACCGATGCCGGTGGTGCCCCACATGTAGTTGATGGAGTAGTCGTTGCCGGGGTCGTACTTGGCGACGCGATCCGCCACCATGTCCCACATGTTGGAGAAGTTGGGGAGCTTGGATTTATCGAGCTTCCGGAACACGCCGGCTTGGATCTGGCGCGCCAGGAAGCTGCCGGTGGGCACTACCACGTCGTAGCCGGTGCTGCCCGCCAGCAGCTTGGTCTCCAGGATGTCATTGGAGTCGAACACGTCATAGACCACCCGAATGCCAGTCTCGGCCTCGAAGTCGGCGAGGATGGACTCGTCGATGTAGTCCGACCAGTTGTAGACATTGACGACCTTCTCCTCCGCGGCCAATGCCGAGCCACAAAGCACCAGCGTGAGCCCGCCTAGCAGGAGCGATCGAGGCGATAGGCATCCCATCAAGTTTCCTCCCGGCCGCTCGGAAAGCCCTGGCGGATCACCGACGGCCTGTTCTACGTTTTCAGTCCGGGCGCAATGGCCGCGCCCTGTTCGGTTACTCGAACCCGATCGCAGCAGCAGTCAGGTCCAGACAGTAGTGAGCCTTGTCGATCAGCTCGTCTACGTGCTCCCGCTCCATTACCAGAGGCGGTGCCGCGATCATGGTGTCACGCACGGCGCGCATCACGATCCCGTTCTCGAAACAGAAGTCGCGACAGAGGGTGCCGACCCGCCCCGGCTGCGAAAAGAGCTCCCGCCGCTCTTTGTCGCGAACCAGCTCCAAGGCGCACAGCATGCCGAGACCACGCGCCTCGCCCACCAACGGGTGCGAGGCCAGCTCGCGCCACCGGGCCTGCAAATAGGGGCCGATCTCGCGGCCAGCCCGCTCCACCAGCCGCTCCTCGCGCAGGATGCGAATGTTCTCCAGCGCCACGGCGCAAGCAGTGGGGTGGCCGGAGTAGGTGAAGCCGTGGAAGAACTCAGCCCCCTCCTCCACCAACACCTCGGCGACCCGATCGTGGATCATCACGCCGCCGATGGGCAGATAGCCCGAGGACATGCCCTTGGCAATCGGCATCAGGTCCGGCTGCAGCTGGTAATAGTCACTGCCAAACCACTTGCCGGTGCGTCCGAAGCCACAGATCACCTCGTCCACTACCAGCAGGATGCCGTAGTCGCGGCAGATGCGCTGCACTTCGGGCCAATAGCTGCCCGGCGGAATGATGACCCCGCCCGCCCCCTGGATCGGCTCGGCCACGAAGGCCGCCACCCGCTTCGGCCCCACCTTCTCGATGCGTTCGGCTAGCGCCCGCGCTGCCACCAGGCCGAACTCGTCCGGATCCAGCTCCCCGCCTTCCCCGTACCAGTAAGGCTGTCGGATATGCTCGATGTCCGGTATCGGCAACCCACCCTGGGCGTGCATGGGCGCCATGCCGCCGAGGCTGGCGCCGCCCATAGTGCTGCCGTGATAGGCGTTGTGCCGGCTGATCAGCACCCGGCGCTGGGGCTCTCCTTTGAGCTCCCAGTAGCGCCGCACCATGCGGATGACGGTGTCGTTGGACTCGGAACCGGAGCCGGTGAAGAAGACCCGATTGAGGCCTGGCGGCGTCAGCTCGGCCAAGGCCTTGGCAAGGTCAATGGCCGGCGGATGAGCGCTTTGAAAGAAGCTGTTGTAGTAGGGCAGCTCGAGCATCTGGCGGTACGCCGCCTCGGCCAGCTCTCGGCGCCCGTAGCCGACATTGACGCACCACAAGCCGGACATGCCATCCAGCATTCGCTTGCCCTCGGAATCCCACAGGTACACACCCTCGGCGCGGGCAATGATGCGGGTGCCCTTGGCGCCAAGCGCCTTGTGATCGGTGAACGGATGCAGGTAATGGCGGCGGTCCCATTCCTGCCAATCCCCAGTCTGGGGTTGGGCGCTTGGCGGTTCGGTTTCAGCGTCGATGCTCACCCGCGGTTCTCCGGCGTCGCCATTACACGTTCAACAACAGGTACTCCCGCTCCCAGGAGCTGATAACCTGCATGAAGGTCTCGTATTCGCTGTCCTTCACTGCGTTGAAGGCGAGCAGGAAGTGCTCTCCCAGCACATCCTTGAGGGGCTCGCAGTCAGCCAGCATGCGCAGGCTCTCGCCCAGGCTTCGGGGCAGCGCATAAGGTTTTTCGTAGGCGCTGGTGGAGAGCGGCTCGGAGGGCTTCAAGCCTTGGCGCATGCCCAGGTAACCGCATGCCAGTGACGCCGCAACTGCCAGGTAGGGATTGGCGTCGGCGCCAGCCAGCCGGTTCTCGACTCGCCGGGCCTGGGCATCCGCGTGCGGAACCCGCAAGCCGGCGGTGCGATTGTCATAACCCCACTGCACGTTGATGGGAGCCGCGTGATAGCGCGTGATGCGCCGGTAGGAATTTACGTAGGGCGCAAAGAAAGGCATGGCCGCGGGCAGATAGCGCTGCAATCCCGCGATGTGGGAAAAGAACAGCTCGCTCGGTCCACCGCTCTCGTTGCTGAACACGTTGCGCCCGGTCTTGCTGTCCATCACGCTCTGGTGGATGTGCATGGCGCTGCCCGGCTCTTTCTCCATGGGCTTGGCCATAAAGGTGGCGTACATCTGGTGGCGAATAGCGGCCTCACGCACGGTGCGCTTGAACAGAAAAGCCTGGTCGGCGAGCTCCAGCGGGTCGCCGTGGAGGAGATTGATCTCCATCTGCGCGGCGCCGGATTCGTGGATCAGGGTGTCGATGCCGATGCCCTGGGCCTCGCAGTAGTCGTACATGGCCTCGAACAGGGGGTCGAACTCGTTGACCGCATCGATGCTGTACGATTGCCGCCCGATCTCCGGCCGCCCTGAGCGCCCCACCGGCGGCTCCAAAGGGTAGTCCGAGTCGGTGTTGGGCTTGACCAGGAAGAACTCGAGCTCGGGCGCCACCACCGGCACCCATCCTTCGCGCTGGTACAGCTCGACCACTCGGCGCAACACATAGCGCGGTGCCATGTCCACTGGCCGGCCGTCCATGTAGAAGCAATCGTGCACGATCTGCGCGGTTGGGTCCGCCGCCCACGGCACCAGCCGTATGGTCGAGGCATCGGGCAGTAAGCGGATGTCGATCTCGGCCGGGTGGATCGCTCGCTCGTCCTCCGGATAGTCACCGGTGACGGTTTGCAAGAAGATCGCCTCCGGCAGTCTGATGCCTTCGTCCTCCGAGTACTTCTCTGCGGGCATGATCTTGCCGCGGGCCACGCCCGCCATATCGGGAATCACGGCCTCGACTTCGGTGATCCCGCGTTCTTTGATCCACTGACGTATGTCGGTCACGCCGACCTCCTGCGGCCGGCGCGGTCACGGCAGGCGGCACCAAAAGCCTTGAAAATTGCTCGGTAAAAGGGATTGCTCGCCACTTGCCATTCGGGGTGCCACTGCACACCCAGCGCAAACGCTCGGGCGGACTCGACCCGAATCGCCTCCACCAGCCCGTCGGGGGCCACCGCCTCCACCACCAAGCCGTCGCCGAGGCGATCCACACCCTGCTGGTGCAATGAGTTGACCCATTGCACCGGACCATCGGCCAGGCCCGCAAGCAGACCCCCCGGGATCAGCTCGACTTCATGAATCGCTGCGTACTGCTGCTCCAAGGTTTGCCCCGGAGGTTCGCGGTGGTCCATGAGCCCGGGCACCTCCTGGACGTGCTGGTGCAAGCTGCCGCCGAAAGCGACGTTGAGCTCCTGATGGCCGCGACAGACCGCCAGCACGGGGACCCCGGATTCAATCGCGGTGCGCAGCAGAGGGAGCGTGGTACCGTCCCTGGCCGCGTCGTGGAGCGTGTCGTGCCGGCTAGGTGGGCCCGAGTAATGGTGGGGGTCGACGTTGGAGAGGCTACCGGTGAAGAACAAGCCGTCAAATCCGGCCAGTAGCTCCGCATGATCGACCTGCGCTCCTAACGCGGGGATCACTAGGGGGATTGCCTCGCTCGCATGCAGCAACGCGGTCAAATATTTCTCGCCCACCGCGTGAAACGGATGCGGATCGATGAATTTGCGACACGCGGGCACGCCCACCAGTGGACGCGTTTGATGCGCCAGCATGCATCCTCGCAGGAACCAACCCCACAGCTCTGGGAGGCCCCACGATAGCGCCGCGCCGAGTGAGGCTGCAACAAGATCCGCGTCGGCTTGACAGGGCCGATCGTCGGCGGCTCAACTAGCGGAATCGGGCAGGGGTCGGCAAGCGCGATATCTCGGCCCCGGTCCTCATATCTGCGTGCGAGCCAGTTCATCCAACATATGCGACGTCTGAGCGACCCCAGCGAACCCGAGCGCCTGCTCGGCAAGGGCCAGACGTTCCGCGACGTCGACCTACTGATCCCAGACAGCAACGGAATCTTGCGTGGCAAGCGCGTGCAGATGGATGCGCTCGCCAAGGTCTATCGCGACGGCTTGCCTTTGCCGGGCTCCATCTTCGGCGCCGATATTGCCGGCAACACCATCGAGGAAACCGGGCTTGGGTTCGACGAGGGTGACGCCGACCGGCTATGCTGGCCAGTTCCTGGCACCTTGGTGCCCGTGCCCTGGGAACCACAGCGGGTGCAGGCTCTGCTGGCCATGCACGAAGCTGACGGGCGGCCCTTCTTCGCCGATCCCCGCCAGGTTCTGGCCCGCGTCCTGGAGCGCTTCAGCGAGCTTCGATTGACACCGGTGGTGGCGGCGGAGCTCGAATTCTACTTGGTGGATCGCGAGCGTACCGCCAACGGCGCACCTCAACCTCCGATCTCGCCCGCTTCGGGCAAGCGCATGCGTCAGACCCAGGTCTATTCCATCGCCGACCTGGACGACCATGCCGCCCTGCTGGCGGAGATCTCCGAGGCTTGCCGAGTGCAGCACCTCCCCGCTTTCACCGCCGTCGCCGAGTACGCGCCGGGCCAGTTCGAGGTCAACCTGCAGCATCGCGCCGACGTGTTGGGCGCCTGCGACGATGCCGTGCTGCTGAAGCGGCTGGTGAAATCGATCGCACGGCGCCACGAATTGCACGCCACCTTCATGGCCAAGCCCTACCCCGCGGCTGCCGGCAGCGGCTTGCACCTACACCTCAGCTTGCAGGACGACACCGGGGCAAACGTGTTCGCCGGCAGGCCGGGGCGCACCGAGAGCGATGCGCTGCGTCACGCCCTCGGTGGTCTCGCCACGCTGCTCCCCGAATCCATGGCGCTGCTCGCTCCCAACGCCAACTCCTACCGCCGCTTCACGCCGGGCGCCTACGTCGCCCTGGCGCCGAGCTGGGGCCATAACAACCGCACCGTCGCACTACGTATCCCGGCCGGCCCCGCTGCGGCACGTCGTATCGAGCACCGCGTCGCCGGAGCCGACGCCAACCCGTACTTGGTGGCGGCGGCGGTACTGGCGGGCGTGCACTATGGCCTGAGCCAAGGTTGCGACCCCGGAGACCCGGTTACCGGCAATGCCGATGAGCAGCGGGACCCAAGCTTGCCACTGACCTGGGGCGAGGCACTGGAAGCCTTCCAGCTGGCAGAGTCGATCCCCGACTACCTGGGCAGCGACTTCTGCCACGTCTACTTTGAGACCCGGGCCGCGGAACGCCGCAAGTTCCGCCAGGTGGTGACGCCGCTGGAGTACGAGTGGTACTTACTCGCGTGACTCAGCAGCCGACGCTAGGTAGCCAGACAACGCTATTCGATTGTCTTCATTACGCTTTCAGTGGCCTGTCATCGCCTTGCAGCGTCTGCTGTCGAGCCCATTTGGGCCCCAATGGGCCCACGGTCAGATCCGGGAATGGCGAGCGATCCCGGCCCAGCGAGCGGGGGACCGCGAACGAAGTCATCGTCCGAGTCCGCACGCATTAGGTCCCGACGGAATGCTCTGGAGTCCAAGGACCATTCGACCGGGCCAAACGGCAGTTGATAAGAGACCACCAGGGGCGACGCCACTGCGCTGCGCCTGTTCTTTTCGCAGCCTACCCAGGTCTCTCGTCGCCTGCCATCGGGCCCAAGCGGGCCCAAATCGCCCTGGATTTGGGCTTGAACGGGCCCGACGACGCGGGCCGAAAAACCCACCGCGCCATCAATTTCTGAATGCCAAGTTGGCCGCCCCCCTTGGCCCCGGATTTCGCGCCGGTTTCGCACTGCACGCTGGGTCGCGACCCAACGATGTACCAGTCGCCGCCGTAACTGCCAGCTGCCGCGTCGACAGGTGTCTGGAACCGCTGTTGCGGCTCGGGAAGGGGCCCTATCACTTGGAGAGAGAGTCCTGCCGTAGCGATCCACACCGTGGTCGCCGCGCGAGGCCGCTCGGTGAGATCGAACGGTACTGGCTGGCCGCTCTTCCTTTGCATGATCGTCGCTCTCGAGAGAGCGG
>CAZLYT010000646.1:0-17173 GCA_964563515.1 uncultured Candidatus Competibacteraceae bacterium
GAGGAGCGGGCGGCCATGGCGCCCGAGGAGCTGCAAGCCATCGTGTCCGATGAGCTGAACGCGGTGATGACACCCTACGTGGGGATGGCCTTCGTGCTGGTGCTGATATGGATCGTCATCGCGGCGGTGAAAATGCCCACCGCGCGAGAGGCCACCGAGGGCCACGTGGAGGTGCATCTGGGGGCTACCCTGAAGCGGCTGGTCGGCAATGGCCATTATCGCTATGGGGTGATTGCCCAGTTCTTCAACGTGGCCGCGCAGACCTGCGTTTGGACTTTCACCATCCAGTACGCCATGCAGGCGCTCTCCGTGAACGAAGCCGGGGCCGGCCCTTATCTGCAGTACAGCCTGCTCGTGTTCCTAGTCTCTCGCTTCGTCATGACCTGGGCCATGGGCTATGTGCGGCCCTCCCTGCTGCTGGGGGTGATGGCGCTGCTCGGCACGCTGCTGTGCGTTTACGCGATGTTCAGTGTCAACATCACCGGCGTCTGGGCCATCGTCGCCATCTCGGCCAGCCTGTCGCTGATGTTCCCGACCATCTATGGCATCGCACTGCATGGTCTGGGCGGGGACCGCAAGATCGGCGCCGCCGGGCTGGTGATGGCAATCCTCGGGGGGGCGATCATGCCGTTGATCTTCGGCGCGGTGATGGACGCCTCCGACGCCGCCACCGGCTACATCGTCCCGGCCGTCTGCTTCTTGGTGGTAGCGCTTTATGCGGCATTCGATCTCACCTCGAAATCGCGGTTTGCCGACTGGCCGGCTGACGTCGCGGTGGGCTAAGACGGGCTAGAGCTCGTACCCCCTCGTGACGGCAAAGGAATGGGGTCGAGCGGGGGTCCGCCGCCGCTCGACCCCCCGCTACAACTCACACCGGAAGCGGCGTGACGAAGAGCTCCTGGCCCCGAAACTCCTCCCATTCCGACCAGTCGCCGTCGCCTAGGAAGAGCTTATTGCGGCGGCGGACCTGGAACAGGGGGATGGCGGGATTCACGCCGGCAGCGATGTCGGCAAGGGTCGCCCCCATGTCCACAGACTTGTTGGCGTCGCCAAGGGTAAGGGTGACTGTGACCGGCGTTTCGTCCTCTCGGCGACGGAGCTGGACATCGACACCGAAGAGTTTCTCGGCCATGGCTGGAGGCAATCGGCCCTCTGCCTCCAGCACGAAGCTGCGTACGCGCACTTCGCTGGCAACTCGCGTGGTACCACCGAGCTCGTGGGCACGGTCAATGACGTCGTTGGCGTTCAAGGCCATGGCAATATCGTCGAGCTCCACGCCCAGGGCGTTCCAGGCAAACTCCTGGCCATCATCAAGGCCGATCGCAACCGTAGTGGCCGACCCTGGTTCCAGGGTGACAGCGGCAGGCGCGACCGACCCGGGGCGCGCCTCCAGCGGCAGCGACTCATCGGCGGCAAGCAGCATCACCTGCAATCGACCCACGTCAACCCGCACCGGGGCTGGATTGAAGAGGCTGAGCTGGTTCGGCATTCCCGCTTCGGCAGTAGACTCGATGGCCACTTGCAGCGGGTTTCCCGCCGGGCGATCGAGCTTCAGGCGCACCTCCACGTCCCGGTTGAGCACATTCCCGCTCTCGATCTCCAGGCCGAAGCGGACCTTGCCTCGCAGGGTGCCGGTGGCGGAGCTGAGCTGACGCACCAGCAGCCCGTATTGCTCCACGGTCAGATCCAAGCTGATGTCGAAGCCGTTGGCGGGGTCGATGTCCACGGGCGCGGTGTCGGTGGCGCCGCCAGCGAGCGCTTCGAGGATGCTGTCGGCATCGAACTGGGCCTGCTGGTAGCCACCGATGGCGAGGTCAGCGTAGGCCAGACCCTCCCGCCCGCGTAGAAAGGTGCGGATTGCATGGGCGCGGTCCGGATCCAGGATCGGCGCCAGCCCGAAGCGCGCCCGGACCCGATAGGCAGCGGTGCCGCTGGCCTGGGGGTCATTCACCGGCACCAGGACGGCACTGAACACCGGCATGCCGTTTTCCGGGTCGAGGGCGATGCCGAAGGCATCCGGTAGCACGTAATACTGGTTGAAACGCGGGGCTTCCCGCAGATCGCCGTGGGTGGCGTCCGTGACCCAGAAGGATTCGATATCGCCACCGATGCCGCTACTCACCTGGGCGTAGATGGGACGGTTCCAGCTCACTGACACCGGGAAGTGTGCCGGGAGCGTGCCGCTGCTGGAAAGGGCCAGACGGCTCGAGCGCGCTTCCAGATCCTTCCGGGGTGGCGGCAATCCCACCATGACGCCAGGTCCGACGATCTGGGTGCTGACCAACTCGCGGGCGACGAACGGACGAGCCGTCCCGGCGCTGGCGCTGATGCGGTGGTCGCGCACGATGGGGCTCCCAAGACCGGTACGGGTGCGGTGATCTCGTACCACGGTATCGGTGCGGTGATCTCGCACGATGGGGGTACCGATGGGCCTGCGTACGGGGGTGGGGGTGGGCGTGGGCGTGGGCGTGGGCGCAGCGTTGCGCCGGGCGTACTTCACGGTGCCGTCGAGCTTGAACCAGGCACCGGGCTGATTCTGCATGATGGTCATCACTGCGCCGAGGCTGGCGTCGTCCAACACCGCCTCGGCGCGCAGCTTCCGCACCAAGGCGCCCTCTGGCGGTGGAATGTCCTCTACCTGGAAGCTCAGGGCGGGGGCGCTCTGTCCAACCAGGCCGAGCCGAAGATCGTCCACCGGCAGCATCTCCGCGCTGTCCGGGATGCCGCCGGCCCGGCCCAGCTCGATGCCGAGAGTGAGCACTACGCCTTCTATCCGTCGCTCGAGACGAAGGTCCGGAACCTTGCTGGTCTGGGACCTGCGGGCCAGCCTGGCCTCGGGGACGAAATACTGCTTGCCGTCGGCACCGCGGCAGATCCGGTCGGGGCTGGTCGGGTCTTCGCTAAGCTCTGGTCCCTCGGGCAGGCGTATGACGAAGCTGACTCTACGCAGCACGGCCTGATCAGCAAGCAACAGCTTCTGATTGCTGGCGAATTGCGGGGAGACGGTGCGTGCAGCGATGCTCAAATCGGGTTTAGGTGTGGCCATGGGGGTGTGCACTCTCGTTTGCGCTTGATGATCGTGGCGGTGATCCTGCCGCTAGAACACGCGGGACGCCGGACCACGCTTCGCTACTCCACCCTAAGAATAAGTGGCTATAGCTGGAGCACGAGCAGCGGATCCTCGGTCTGCGCCGGCTCGGTCACGCGATTGTTGACCGGATCCTGGGCGAAAGCCTGGACCTGCCAGCTATAGCTGCGGGCCGCCGGGTCCTGCAATGCGATGCTCCAGCGGAAATCCTGCATGTGATTGCCGGCGGTGAGCTGGAAGATCTGTTCCTGCTCGATGGCATGGGCCGGGTCGGCGTAGCGCAGGCGGACGATCACCAGGCGCCAGGTGGTGGCGAAGTCCAGCAGCGAGCCGATGACCTGCACCGTGAGCAGCTTGCGTGCGGTCTGGCCCACGAACAGCGTGCCCTCTTCGCCGGGCTGGAACTGACCCTCCTCGCGGGTGCCGTCGGAGTACAGCAGGTCGGCCTTGTACTCGAAGCCACGCTTGGAGCGGTCGACGATGCGGATAGACCAGCTCCAGTTCTCCGCCAGGCTGCGGAAGGTGTGGACGTCGGTCACGTCGAGGCCGTTGTCCGGGTCCTGGTAGCGCACGGTGACCACCACGGCCGACAGGGGCGGGAAGCTGCCCTGGGGGACGAAGGTGGCTTCCAGCCGATCCTCGAAGGGTGCGTTCACCACCAGGCTGTCGCTGCTGCCCTGCTGGATGGGAAAATCCAGGCGCTGGCCATCGCTCAGGAAATACGAGAGTCGGTACTCGTACTCCCGGGACGGGTTGGCTTCCGTATAGGTGAACCAAGAGCCCTCCGGGCGGTCCGGGGCAAGCTGCACCTCCTTCTCCGCCGACGGGCTGGTGAGCCCCGGATAGCGGAACTGCACCAATACCCGCTCCACCGTATCGGCGGGCACCGCGCCCCACACGGCGTTCACGTTCACGCAACTCAGCGAGGCGTAGTTGATGACCAACTTGGTCTCGTTGGTAACGACCTCGCGGATGTCCTGGGAGGGCACCGCGTTCTTGTAGATGATCTGACTGCGGTAGCGATAGCTGTTCTTCGGCGCCCCGTCGGCGGTGCGGGCCATGGTGGTGCGGAAGCGCCGGGTCTCCTTGGCGGTGTCGAACAGGAACTCCTCGGCCTTGAACTTGCGCTCGCCGGTGCGCTCGTCGGTCTGGTCGTAGACCAGCATCACCTTCACTGCGGCGATGGGATCGCGCTCGAAGTCGGCGTTGACCACCACGGTCACGTCCAGCACGTGGAATATGGGCGTGTTCAGATCCGCTTCGATGATGTTGCGCTCCACCTCCTCGGGGGTGATCAGCTCGTAGAGCGCCGAGTTGGGGTGCTTGGTCACGGTCAGGTTGGTGCGCGAGGTCACCTTGAAGTCGATGGATCCTTCCATGGACTGATTGAAGTCTTTGAGCCAGAGCTGATTTCCCGGTTGGGGCTCGACGCCAGCCGGGCGGTTGGGATCATGGGCGAAGGGGTCGGTGCCGATCTTTTCGGCCTTCAGACCGGGCGTGAATCCCGGGGCGCAGAAGCGGTTCGTCAGGTAGTTGTTGGCGAGCTCCAGGGCCATCTGCTCGAGCTGTTTCTGCACCTCCTGGGCAAACTCGGCGCCGGCGGCATCGGCGCGAAACTCGCCCACATCCACATCGATCTTGAGGCTGGCGAACATGGAGCGCATCTCGCTCAGGCTGGAAACCGCCGGGTACTTGTAGATGTGCACCTTGCCGTTGCCGTTGTAGTACTCGGTGATCTGCGAGTGCTGCTTGACCTCTTCGTAGGCGTCGCGCGCGTTGCCGGTGATGGAGATGCTCAAGCTCGGGATGCGGGCCACGAAAGAGACCGAGTAGCGCACCGTTCCGGGGCACCAGTTCTTCTTCAGCGACGAGTTGATGAGCCGCACACCCTCCTGGCCCAGCAGGGCCTCGAAGCTCGCCAAATTACGGTTCACCAGGGAAGGCTTCTCCGATCCGGCTCGCGCCTTGACGAAGGTGGGAACGTCGCCGGGGATGATGTCGAATCCCACCGAGCCGTCGATCCAGTGGGGATAGGCCAGCTTGATCGGGCGCACCAGATGCAGTGGCGCCACCCGCACCCGTGGCCCACCCAGGAAAATGGGTCGGAACCGCAGCATGGGCGATTGCTGCCCTTGAATGTGCTCGCGGATCTTGGCCTGGTCCTGGTCACTCACCTCCAGGGCGAAGGTGGCGCTCAGCAGCCCACCCTCGGTCTCCTCCGGAGGCAGCTCTGCGGCGGCCTCGCGCATCAGCGAGAGGTCGCGGGCAAAAGCGATCAAGCTGAACATGGGAGTGCCGTCCGGATGCCGCAGCACCCGGGGAAGCTCCGGGATCATGTAGTAGAGGTGCTCGTCCTGGTCGTCGTGATAGACGGTGACATGGGGAACGCCGGGGACGACGAAGGAGTTGAACAGGTTCAGCATGGCAGCGGTGTCTCCGTTGAGCAGTGCCGCGGGCGCGCTGTGGGAGCTGCGGCTTGATCGGCGGGTTCGGCAAACAAGACAACCGTCAGCAAAGGTGGCGGGCGGCCGGTGCCCAAACGGCTGAGCGCGAACGCCGTGGCAACGGCGCGGGAGCGCCAATGAGGCTGGCCGCCGAGATCCTGACAGGTGGTGATGGCCGGCCAACCACCATCTGCCTGCTGTCGCTGCAGCAGTCCGGTCGGCGTGTTCGAGGCCCAGGCCCGAAGCTCACGTGCCGCGTAGTAAGGTGCGTAGCGATCCCGCCACGGAACGTCTCGCAACGCTGACAACATGGTGACGGCCTCCCGGAAGCCGGGGACTTCAGCTGCATCGAGCTGCCGCAGGCAGCGCAGCACATTCTGATTCACCAGCGCATCCACCACCGGCGGCCCAGCCCCGAGCCAGGTCAGGTACACGCCGCCGAAGCGCGCCGCCCACCGACTCGGTCCAGCCAGCTCACCGTGTACCCGGCAGCGTCCGAAAAGGTCCACTAGTCTCGCCGTCGGGAGGCGGGGCAGTCCCGCCAGATCCCGGACCCGCAACGCCAGTGCGGTGTCATCCAGATCAGCCGCGCCCCGGTCCTGCCAAAAGCGATAGCCGCCACCCGTGCCGGGCGCCTGGAATGCGTCGAGCTTCCGCGCGGCACCTTCCACCAGGCGCCGAGCCCGCCCACTCCAGCCGGGCTGGCTATGGCCAAGGGCCCAAACGGTCTCGGCCACTAGCGCGATATGGAAGGCGTCGGGCTCCCGGCACTCGCCGCGGGAATCCAGTCGAATGGCAGACCATCCGGCTTGGGCTTCAGCTTCCAGCCAAGCCAGACCGGCCTCGAGTGCCATATCGCAGTCAGGCCGCACGGCGTTCCTCCGCGGCCTCTAGCAGATGGCCGGTGCGACAGTACAGCTTAAGCTGGCTGACCCCGTCGGCCCCGAGGCCGTAGCCGATCAAGCCGCGTAGCTGGCTGCCCGTCCGGCCGCCCACCAGACGTGACAGTGCCCGGTAGCTCTCGCCGTTCCAGCCTTCGTGCTCGGCCAACCGAAGCACCGCAGCGCGCAGCGCCTCATCGTCGCGGAACCAGGGACGGATATAGTGGTAGAAACATTGGCCACTGAGTACGCCACCGGGGCCGATGGCCAGGGCCACGCCAGCGTTGGGATCGGAGCAGGTGTGCCGCAGGCCCAGCATCCGTTGCAAGTAGTGCTGGAAGGGCCCGGCCGGGATGGGTTCGACCAAACGCAGGTAGAGCTTTGCGGACACCGGGCGACCCCATCGAAGGTCGACGGCCAGCATCTTGGGGTAGGCATGGCGCAGTAGCGCCTTCAGCACCGCCCGAGCGCCAGCATCTGGGGATAGCCCCCAGCGCGCCAGGCAGCGCTCCACTCGCTCGAGCGCGCCCGCAGCTCCTGGCCCGCCCAGCTCGCCATAGACACTGGCGGTGTCACTCTGCCAGCCGAGGCATAGGGTGAATCGGCCCAGAGGCACACCGGCGGGAAACAGGTCGGCGGCAAAGCGCGGAGCTCGAGGCCAGTGCGGCGCCAACAAGTCGAGGGCGGTCTGCAGCCGGTGTGAGGGTGTTGATCGATAAGGCCCGGGGTCCAGGGCGAAGCCCAGGCTCGCGGGTTCAGGTCCCAAGCGCTCCACCAACTCCACCGGTGCGCCGTCGGCAGTCAGCCTGGAGTACGAACGCCATTCCGCTGGTGGCGCCAGCTGGCGATGGGCGACCGCCCATTCGGAGAGTCGCGAGGGAGCTTCGCTGCCGCGCCCGGTGAGCACGGCGGCCTCCTCGAGCACCTGGGCGACGGCATCGAAGTAGCTCGATTCAGGCCGCTTGGTAAACCGATGTTCGACGGAAGCCATCACTCGATCACCTCCTCACCAGGCGGTCCACGACATCCCTGGGCAGCAGCTCAGTCAGCTCGGCCAGGGCTCTGACCGTGATGCGAAAGGGCCGGTCGGCGGGCGCCTCGCAAGTAGAGTCGTTCCGGTCTGGCCGCAGCCGCCAAAGCTCACGGGCGGTGGCACGGATGGCCGCTGACAGCGTGCGGTCATCCAAGTCCGGCGCAGCGCCCGAGTAGCGGACTGCCACCTCGAGATCGCCCCGCTCGAGGGCGCGATCCACGTCCTCGAACAGGCGGCGCGCCTGGAGACGAAGCGCAATACCGTGCAACCGCGCCAGGCAGACCACTCGATAGCGCACCCTTCCCGGGGACGCGCCAGCCTGTAAGCTGCGCCGCATCTCATCCAGGTCCGCGGCCTCCAGCAGGGCAGCAAAGCTCGCCCGGTTGCCGCCGAACAGGGACGGCTTGATCTGGAAGCGGCGCCGGAGCTCGGCTCCGGGCGGAGAGATTTCTAGGCTGGCCTCCCCGTCCAGCCACTCCGGCGCCACCAGCCGTGGCTCCGCCACGGCCTCGGGACCATGGACGATGACCCCAGCGCGTCCGAGTATGGAAGCCGGAATGAGATTGGGGCCTGGCAGCGCACCCCGGCGCAGGTGATGGCGCCAGGTCTCCTCGGCTTCGGCAGTGGGCGCAAGCTCGGTGTCCAGGTTGAGCAGGCCGTGCTCGCCGGCGCCAACGAACCCGATCATGGGGCGGCCATCCTGGCCAACGGCCAACCGCGGTCGCTGCGCCAGCAGAAAGAAGCGCTCGGCATCCTCATCGTCGACGCACAGCAGCGTATGGGGTGCCTCGGAAGAGTGACGGGGATTGAAGAGGGAGAGCATGGTGGCGCCTTTCAGGACGGCGCCTCGGCCGAGCCTGGCTTGGGCCGTGAGAACAGGATCCCAGCTGCAGGAGCGACGTCAGCCGCGATGGCGTGCGCGAGCGCGGCTGATGTCGGCCAAGCCATAGAGGGGGCGCATTGCGCCCCATCGCGGCGTATGCCGCTCCTACCAAGTGGGGCTCCGCCGCAAGTGATGGTGAGGCCCATGGATCACCCCACTACGCTGAAGGTGAAGGGGGCCAGCACGTTCTCCTGCATGCGAGCTCGTTGGCCGTAGAGCTGGGGCAAGCTGCGCTGATCGGCATACGTGGGGATGCTGTTGACGTGCTTCGTCATCAGCGAGCCAGCCTCCTGCCGGACTGCGTCGAGGAAGTCGAAATAGCGCATCTGGAAGTTACTCTGGTTGATCACGTTCTTCATGGCGCCGACGAAGATCGAGCTCTTGATGGCAGGCACCTGCCAGCCGAACTGATTGAAGGCCGACGCCGAGATCAGGGTGCTCTTGGCCATGTCGACGAAGTGATCCTCTTCGTTGGACACGGCCATGCCGGTGGCCACGGTTACCACGCAGGCGACCCCCACCACGTCCAGGGCCAGGGAGATGCCGAAGGGAACAATCTGACGACATTTCTCGAATGCGGCAGGGACATAGGGAGCGCCCACCGGCTGGGGAGCCCCCTCCACCGGGCTCATGCCGCCGGAGTGACAGCTATCGAGCACGAAGGTCAGGTTCACCGCGCCGAAATCCAGGGGCTCGACCAGGGCATTGATATCGAAGTCGGTGATCAGCGACCCGGCGTAGGGCAGGATGCCCTCGTAGGCCTTGTCGGGCTCCGGGGTGCCGTTGGCGGCAACACCCTGAACCCGGGCGCCGTGACCGGAGATAAACACGCAGACCGAGTCTCCCACCCCGGCCACCTTCAGCAGGTCGGCGATGCCCTGCAGGATGTTGCCCCGGGTGGCCCAGGAGTCCCGCATCACGCGCACGTTGGCTTCGGGGTAGCCGAAAGCGTCGATCAAGATATCCTTGAAGTCTTCCGCACACTGCAGCGAGCACGGCAGGTTCGGGTTCTTCCACGTGGGCGAGGCCCAGAGCGAGTAGTCGTTGATGCCGATGCACAGGGCGTACTTGGCCATCTCCGTCTCCGCAAGCGTCTAGATGCTGAAGGTCCACTCGGCGAGGAAGTCCTCGCCGTGGCGCACCGGCCGTCCCCGGAGCTGGGGGGTCTGCCGGCTGCTGCCAAAGCGAGTGACGTAGCCTTGTACCGCCCGTCCGACCGCTTGATGGAAGTCGTTGTAAGACATTAGAAAATTGCTCTGATTGACGGCATCTAGCATGGCGCTGGTGAAGTAGCCGTGGGACAGGCTGGCGTGCTCCTTCGCGGTCTCGTCGTACTCGCACGCGGAGATCAAGGTAGCCTTGGCCTGGTCGGAAAAATCGAAGCTCGAGACGATCTGCATCACCAGGTGCTGAGCGGCGGAACGCGCCACGTTGGCGACATTGCCCACGAAGGTCGCTGGTTCCGGGGTGCAGACCATGGGCGAGATGCCGCGACAGGTCTCTACCATCCGTTCACACTTCTCCGCCGGCCAGCGCCCGGTGCGCACGGTGGTACCAGGGAGCGCCGGATCGAACACGCCGCCCGAGTGGCAGGAGTCCAGCACGATGGTGAAGTTGACCCGGTTGATCTCGAGAGCACCGACCATGCGGTTGATCTCGGCATCGGAGATCATGGCTGCGCCGTCATAAGGCACGATGGCCTCGGCCCAGCGGATCGGACTACCGCGCACCGGGTTGCGATCGCCGTGACCGGCGAAGTAGAAGCAGGCCACGTCGCCCACGTCGGAGGCGTCCAGCATGCGCTGAATGCCGGCCAGGATGCCGGCCCGAGTGGCCTCGTGGTCTTCACAAACGGTGATGTTATCCTCGGAAAACAATCGCCCATCGCGGAGGATCTGCTCGGCGAAGGCAGTGGCATCGCTGCGGCAGAAGCCCAGGTCGCCGAAGCCGACGCTGTGCCAATTGCGGTAGTCGTTGATGCCAACCACGAAGGCGCGCTTGGCCATGTCTATTCCTCCTCGGCTCAGGCCGGCGCCACCATGGCGATAAAGGTGTCTTCCGTCTCGACGAAATCGCCGCGACGCACATTATTGCTGCGATCGATGGCCGTGACCCGGTAGCGAATCATGCGCAGGGCCGGATCCAGCACCGGAATCTCCAGATTGAAGAAGGCCTCCTCGGGCTTGCTGATGCGACGCAGATCGCTGAAGCGGTAACCGTTGGCTGGATCCTCGTAGCTGAGCTCCAGGATCATGCGAGCGGTATCCGCATCCATGATCGCGTCCACCAGCAGCTGGATGCGGTCGGTCCAGGGTGGGTTGATGGCGAGCCCGGTGACCATGGCCTGGCTGGTGGCGACCACCCGCGGCCGCACCAATCGCTGGTTGTCCTTGAGCACGAAGATGAGCTCGTGCCACCAGTCCCGCCGGGTGGGATCGCTCAGGCGCACCGCCCAATCGAAGGTCGGGTCCTGTTGGGTGACCACGAAGGTGTCCACCACATGGAAGTCGTTCGGCCCATCGTCGTAGCCGATCCGCACCTCGACTCGCGGGATGGCGGCGAAGTCGATGCTCACCGCCTCGGCCTGGACCTTGAGGAAGCCCACGTCATCTTCGGGCACCACGGTTACGGTGGCACTGGGGCCGAGACCGGTCTTGATGACTGACTTGTAGTGGGTGCGCTGGGCGCGCCACTCGCTGTCGGGGCGGAAGAAGTAGTCGACCCGATGACGGAAATCCAGGTTCTTGGCCGGATCCAACGACGACGTGAAGATCTGCGGTGCGATCTGGCCGTTACCGTCCGGGCGCAGCTCCAGGTCGTCCACGTGCCGCGGCTGACCGTCGCCACGGTCGCCGTACTCCAGGTGCACCTTGGCCTCCGACAGGCCTAGGGCGACAAAGGGGGCGGGTGATTGCACGTCCACCTTCAAGCGCTGGAAGAAGGTGCTGTCCAGGTCGATCTCCTGGAAGTGCTCGGATTTCTTCAGCCCCTTGAGCAAGACCCCGAAGCTGCCATTAGGGCTGTGGGTGCGCTCCACGGCGCTGGCCTCCTTCCAGCTGACGCGCAAGGTTGTGAGCTCCTCCTGGCGCACGAAGCGCAGCTTGAACCCCACTGCCAGGCCGCTGCCGCCGGCACCGGCGCCCGTGGAAGGGGTCGCCGGCGCGCCGCCACCCGCCCCCGCGCCAGCAGCCGGGGCCGATGACACCGGCGCCGATTGCGGCGCGCTGGCTTGCTGGGCCGGGTTTCGCGGTGAGGTGGTGGCCAGCGCCGCCGGGCTGGTCCCCTCGGTCTCGTCGGTGGCGGGATGCGGTGGCGAAGTGGGCGGCGCGTTGGCCAGCTGGGACACCCCCGCCGCGGGAGCCTGGGTCGGCGGCGCCGCCAGCGGCGCCCTCGAGGCTAGCGAACGACCGCCCGGCTGCGCCATCTGCAGCAGGTTGGTGAGGCCGGCCAGCATGTCGCTGGACTGGGCCTGAGGCAGCGGTAGCGACGGCGTGAACAGGTCCTTGAGAATCTGCTCCTTCAGGAACCGCATGGCCTCATTCTTGGCTTCCAGGGTCTGGGCGTCGGTGTCGAAGGTGTTCACGATCACCTGCAGCGACTTGTCTTGCTCCAGCTTCTGGAAGCCAGCTTCGATCTCGGCCCGAAACATCATGTATTGGGCGCCGACCTGGGCGTTGAACTCGTTGTAGATGCGCTTGTAATCGGCGTGGATGGTGATGTCGAATGCGGGCCTCAGGCCGGTGAACTTGACGTCGTAGACCACGCCGATGGGTTGCCCGCCCTTGACGAAGGCCTGCTCCAGGAGCTCGGCGCCCTCTTGGGACAGGCGCAGGGAGAAGGTGGCGCGCAAATCACCGAACAGAGAAGGCGTGGTGGAGCCCTCCACCCGCTCGACGAAGCGCACCTTCCCGGACTCCGGATCCTCCGCGCTGTCCAGCGCCACCAACCGCACCTCGCCGGCATGGAACGGCGCGCTCGCTAGCCGCGGGCTGGAGCTGCCGAAGCGGCGGGCGCGGCTCATGATCTCGCCCTGGGTCTCTTCGTCGAGAGACAGATCCACGGTGAAGATGGCGAAGCCGCCGCCCAAGGACTGGCCCTCGGCGAAGGCCGGGTTGTCCGTGATGTCCCGCAGATACTTGAGGAAGGTGAAGGCGGGCCGACCGTCGCGGCCGGTACTGATCCGCGGGTTCTCCGGCAGGTAGTAGAACTGGTCCTTGTCCGCGTGATCGCCGAATACGGTCACCCGGTTGACGGTGAACAAGGGCTTCAGGAACAGCATGGTTTCCCCCGGTCGGGTGTCAGACCCGGATCAACAAGGTCTCGTCGGCACTTTGCTGGGCCGGCAGGCGACGGCGAAAGCCGTCGCTCTGCACGATGGTCACCTCGTAGCGGTAGCGATCGCGCGCCGGATCGTGGATGGTGAATGACCACTGGGCTCGGTCGTCCAGGGAGCGCAGGGTGATCTCGGTGCGCTCGTGGACGTCGTGCTCCAAGTCCTCGTAGCTCAGGGCAATCTGCACCCGCGACACCCGGGCACGGTCGAATGGCTCACCCTCGGCCCCCACGGTGATTACGCGGGTGCGCTGGAAGGTCTCGTTGACCACCAGCAGGCTCTCGCTGGCGCGGGCCCAGGGCTGCTCGCGGCTGGTGCCATCGCGATACAGGAAGGTGGCGCGCCAACGGTAGTCGCGGCGGGTGGGGTCGACGATGCGCGGGTTCCACACCAGGGTCTTGCCGGCGGCGTCGAAGTCCATCAGCTGCTCGATGTGGTGGGCATTGGCGGCGTCGTCGTACTCCAACACCACGAACAGCTTCAGCACCCGTTCGAAGTCCACCGCCGGCACCACGGTGACCTGCAACGCGTTGGGCAGCGGATCGGTCAGGAGCACCGTGGAGTCGGCGCTTTCCCGCCAATCGCTAGTGATGGGCTCGCCGCCGGTGCGGAAAAACGTCGTTCGGTACTGGAATCCCGTGCGTCGGGGATCGGCCAGGCGGAACGCCCAGCTCGCGTCCTTGCCCTGATCCGTCAGCACCAGGGAATGCCGCAGATCCAGCGCGGCCTCCGGGTCCCGGTAGCGCAGCTCGGCCTCGATGGCAGGGTAGCGGTTGAAGTCGATGTCCGGCGCTGCCTGCACCTTGACCTGTTGGCGCCCGTAAAGACGCCGTGGGTCGATCACCAGGGTGGTCTCGTTGGTGGTGACGGTCTCCGAACGCAAAGAACCCACCGGTCCCGGGGGCGCGTCGGGCTTGAAAAAGATCTCGAAAGAGTAGCGGTAGTCGAGACCTCGGGACGGGTCCAGGGACCACACCACGGTTTCCTCGGCTCGCGGGTCCCGCAGCAGCACGTCACGGGGCTCATCGCCATACTCTAGGTGCACCTTGACCGCCTCCAGTTTGTCGACGGCGCTTTCCTCGGGCGTGGTAACCCGCACCTGCAGCCGCTCGAAGAAGGGGTCGTCCAGGTCCACCTCGCGGATGAACTGGTCCCGCGGCAGCCCCTCCAGCACTTTGGCAAGCCCCTGTAGATGGCCCTGGGGCACGATCTGGCGCTGCACCGCGGATTGCTCGGTGAAGTCGATGTTCAGCGACTTCTTGTCGATACGCGTGAAGTCGCGACGGGTATAGGAGCCGAAGGTGGGGTTGAAGCTCTGGACACCCATGGCGATCTGTTCCCACCAGCGGTCGGAGATGGCCTCCTTGGGGTCCACCGACGGCTCGAAAAAGGTCTCCTTGATGAAATCGCGCACGAACTGGGTGGCCTCGTCAGCCCTGGCCTCCACCTCCGGTTCGGTGCCATCGGCCACGAAGCGAATCACCTCGAACCGAATGGTCCGGTCCTCGATGAGCTCCTGGGTGATCTCATCGATGTCGACGCCGAACCAGATGGCATTGGCCTTGAAGCGCTCCTCCAGGAAAGTCATGACCCGATCCCAGTCCACGTCCAGACGCACGTGGTAGGCCGGACGAAGCCCGACGAAGCGCATGTCGTAGACCACGCCGATCAGCGACGAGGCCATGTCCAGGGTCTGCTCCACCAAGGTGGCACCCTCGGCGGTGAGCTGCACCGAGAAGGCAGCGCGGTTGTCACCATAGAGCGAGGGCGTGGCCGAGTAAGCGGCTTTCTCCACGAAGCGCACGGCGGGCTCGACCTCGGCCTCGCCGGAGGCGGGCCGTGCTGGCTCCTCGTCATCTGGCGGCGGCTCCTCGAAGTCGAGGAGGATCAGCCGCACCCGCCCCGAGCGATAATCCAATGGCGCTAGCCGCGGCGTGTCCTCCAGACGGAGCTGGCGGCGAATCTCACTGCGGGCCTCATCGAGCTCGTCCTCCTCGGCCCCCAGGTCCACGTCAAAGCTCAGCATGCCGCCACCCGGAGTCGCCCCCGCCGGCAGACGGTCGGGATCCGTCTTGTACTTGACGAACAGAAAGGCCGGGCTGCCGTCGGCGTGTCGGGCTATGCGCGGCGCCAGCGGGTAGTAGTAGAACTGCAACGGGTCGGCATGGTCGCGCAGCACGCTGAGCCGGCCGATGTGAAAGTACGGAGCCTCTAGATAGAGCATCGCCTCGCCCTCACGCCGTCGGCAGGTCCAGTATCACCACCTCGTCGGCCACCTCCATGGGTCCCTGGGCGCGGCGGCTGCCGTCGCTCATGAAGTAGGTGGCGGTGAGGGTGTAACTGCGTAGCGCCAAGTCCTTGATGGCAACCCGCCAGGGGAGGTTGGCGGGGCGGCGATCGCGGCTCAGCACGAAATCCTCGCGGTCCTCTATACCGTTGGCCGGGTCGCTGTAGCGCAGGGTGAGCTGAACCAGGCGAACATTGTCGAAATCCACCAGGTCGGTAATGATCTCGCGCACCTCCAGGGTGTCGGCAAATACCTCCCCCAAAAGCAGCGTCGTGGAACCGTCCGCCTGCTCCCAATCGTGCTCCTCGATGTGGCCGTCCCGGTACGCCACTTGATAGCGGTAACGGAACTGGGTCGGGCCGTCGTCCCACAGCGGCACCGAGAACATGAACGCGTCCTCCGGGTCGGCGAGCTGAAAGCTCTTCTGCACCCGGTAGTCGTGGGCGGGATCGGTATAGTCCAGATCCACCAGCACCTGGCTCATGCGCTCGAAGCTTCCCGCCGGCGCCAGCATCACGTTGAGCCGCTCCTGGAACACGTCGTTGACGATCAGGATCGGGCTGTCCGATGGCTCGAGGTCGCGCTCAATCTGCTGGCCCTGGCGCAGGAAGTAGATGGCCCGCCACTGGTAAGGAAGGCGCCGGGGCGCGAACAGGATGCGCTCGTAGCTCTGGGTCTTCTGGTCCTCCCGCAGCACCCGTACCGTGTCCTCGAAGGGAACGCCGTTGGGGGTATCGCCGTAGCGGAGCTGTACCTGCACCTGGTCCACCACGGTCCAGTCCACATCGCCGGCGACGACTTCCACCTTGAGCAGGCCCAGCGCCCCCACGTTGAGCACCAGCTCGGTGGAATCGGAGCTCTCAGGCGGCACCTGGAACACGCGATCGGAACCGCGATAGTTGACCTCGGCAGACCAACGGTAGCGGCGCCCAAGGGCCTGATCGAGGAAGCGCCGGAACTGGTGACTGGTCGAAGAATCGGTGAACAGGAAGCTCTCCACCTCCTGAGCATAATTCAGCGTGCTCTTGACCGAGTGGATCGGATCACGCTCGAAGTCCGCGTTGCAGCGCACATTCACCCGCAGGGTGCGGAAGAAGGGATCGTCCAGGGAGATCTCCTTGAAGAAGTCTTCCTTGCGCGGACGCTCGCCGTTGGGGCCCGGGGTGTTGAGGAAGCCCTCCAGGGTGGCCTGGGGGTTGATGGGCCACATCACCACGCTGTCCCGCTTCAGGTAGATGTCGAGATCGGTGACGCTCTCCTGGACGAAGTCGCGGGTGATGTTGTCGAAGTCCTCGAGATCACCGCGCTCGGTAACGGGCGGCAGCTTCTCCTCCAGGGCAGCGTTGATGTGATCCTCGAGCATGCGCCAACCCATCTCGATGACTTGCTTCTTGAACTTCTCGGCCTCGGCGGGATCGTCGCCGAAGCTCGGCCAGTCCACGATCTGCACGTCTCCCACGTGATTGCGGCTGAAGAACTCCCGGCGCCGATGCACGAAGCTGTCGTCGTGCCAGATGCTCTCGTCCTTCTCGATCTGCTCCCAGAAAGTGGCGAGCTGATGCGCGTGCAGCCACACCCTCATCTCCATGGATGGCAAGCGGGCCAGGAACTTGAGCTCATAGGCCACCGCCACCGGCAGGTTGGCCATCTGGAACGCCTCCCACAGCAGAGTGGATCCACGCTGGGACAGATCCAAGGCGAAAGAGGCGATGTTGGAGCCCATCAACGAAGGCTTGCCCGCGCCGGCGATGTGGCGCACGAAGCCGGTTGGGCTCTCCTGCATGGTGATGAGCTGCACCTGGGCGCCGTCGTCCACCCATTGGGGTACGCCCAGCGTTGCTCTGGGAGGCTGCTGGCCGCGATCACGGAACTTCCGGTCAACCCGCTCCTGCAGCAGATCGCGGATGCGATCGCGCTGTAGCTGAGGAATGGTGAACTCGGTATCGAACTGCACGTAGCCACCGCCTTGGTCACCGGATTCCAAAGGCACTGGCTCCCGGTACTTCAAGAACTGAAACACCGGCTTGCCGTTGGCGCCGTAGCGCAGGCGGGGCACGTTGGGGAGGGCGTAGAAAACATCCTCGCGGTCGCTATCGCGGTAGATCGTGACATCGCCGATCTGGTCGTACGCTGGAAGCAGGAGCATGGAGATCACCCCCGAAGGACGAAGCGACATTGAGTGTAGGGGAGATCGGAGGACCCGACCATTCGCCCGCATTCTTGG
>CAZLYT010000647.1:0-8770 GCA_964563515.1 uncultured Candidatus Competibacteraceae bacterium
GGCCCGGGCCAGGTCCTCCTCGGTCACCATACGTCGGTCCACCAGCCGGGAGAGGCGTTGCAGGTCGAGCTGGGACTGTTGGCGCAGGGCTGCCAGCTTGTCCAGCTCGACTCGAAGCAAAGCGTCGTCGATGCCCACCACGGTCGCACCCGCCGCGACCTGATCGCCCTCATAGTAGGGCAGCTCCATCACCCGGCCCTCGATCTGGGCGAACACGCGGGACAGCCGGCGCGCCCGCAGCGTGCCGCTGTGATTGGTCTCGGCGACCAGCGCCTCAGCTCGCACAGGTGCCGCCTCCACCAGGCGCTGAACCCGATCCGGGCTGGAATCGGCTGGAGCCTCAGCCGGCCCCCGCTCGCAACCCACGAGCAGCAAGGCGGCCGCGAGCACTACCCATGGCGCCGAGGGCGGGGCGCCGGATCCGAGGCTCGAAAACACAGTCACAACTTGGTCACCCATGAGGCGCTCGTGTATCACCACCGAAGAGTGAAGTGATTCCGGCAATTTGCGAGCCTTTCGCACATTGCAGCCTGCGTCGTCAGCGGTACCAGGGCGCCAGCTTCGATCCCGAGGCTGGCGCAGGCCGCTCGTTGCGGATCATCTGGACATCCCGGCACGAGAGCTGCAGCAATCCCAGGCGCACTGTGCCGGTGCGCCGTCGGCTGCGCCATTGCACTGCGCTGTTTCATGCTGGAAACGCGCTGGGACCTTCTCGACGAGGTATGTCGACTGCGCGCCGGTGGTCGTATTGTGATTCGGGTCGGCACGCATACCGCGGGCTGAAATGAGATAGTCGGATGGCACCTGCGTGGTAAGCAAGCTCGTCGTCGCTACTGCCCTGGCCGGTCTCGCAGCCACTTGGGGCGTGTTACGGTCCCGACAGCGCAGCGGCGAGGATGACAATAGCGCCGCCAAAGTACCCGCCGACCGATTGGCCGGATTCTGGGGCGTACGGTTGACGGCAGGTCCGGGATCCACCGCCTGTGCACGAGCCCAGGAGGCTGCCGGCTCCGAGTATCCCCTGGACCAGGTTCCCACCTTGCCATTGGCGGGGTGTAGCTCCCTCAACTGCCGGTGTCATTTCATCTACCTGGCGAACCAGCGCAGTGGCCAGGATCGACGAGGAAATTCAGACCGCCGCGATGCCATCCGGTTCGATACCAACCGCACCAATCGCCGCAGCGGTCACGATCGGCGGCGCCGCAACGACCTCTGGCGCGATTCATAGCCGCCGCCAGTCTTTTTCCCTAGTACCTGGTAACGAGTGCCCAACCCATCGCGGTTTGAAATCTTGCGCCCTGGACGGCACACTCGCGCCGCCCGAGGTACGGTGTCGAATCGGTAGCCGGCACCGAATCCTGTGTGTTCCAACGTCGTCAGAGCCACCCGAGGCCATGGCAGAGAACCCTTGGTGAATCCCTCAAACACGCCGCTGCTCGAGGTCGACGGACTGACCTGCGAACGGGGGATGCGGGTGCTTTTCCGCGAGCTCAGCTTCCAAGTCTCGGCAGGTGAAATGCTGCAGGTGGAGGGTCCCAACGGTTGCGGCAAGACCACCCTGCTGCGCGCCTTGTGTGGTCTCTTGCTGCCGGTCGACGGGGGCATCCGCTGGCGTGGGCGGGAACTTGCCCACAGCCGCAGCGAATTTCAGGCCGAGCTTGCCTACGTCGGCCACACGCCTGGAATCAAGGACGATTTGAGCCCGCGCGAAAACCTGCGCATGGAAGCAGCGTTGGGGATAGCCAAGGCCGAGCTGGACACGGCTGCGGTATTGACCCAGCTCGGACTGGCGAGACAGGCCGACCTCCCTTGTCGCAGCCTGTCCGCTGGACAAAGACGCCGCGCGGCGCTGGGGCGATTGCTGGTGCGGCAGACCGTGGCTTGGTTCCTGGACGAGCCCTTCAACGCCATCGATCGCAGCGGAGTGGAGCAGCTTGCCGGGCTCATGGCGGGCCACGCCCGTGGCGGCGGCCTTCTGGTGCTGACCACCCACCAGCAGGTGCGATTTCCAGGGATCGAGCCTCGCATCCTGAGGCTGGGAGGGTGAGCGGCGGGAGCATGGCCGCTGCGCTCCTGGCTCTGCTGCGCCGCGACCTGCAGCTGGCCTACCGGCATCGCGGGGAGATGCTGAACCCGCTGATCTTCTTTGTCATTGTGGTGAGTCTGTTTCCGCTAGGCATCAGCCCCGAAAGTAGCGTCTTGGCCACCTTGGCGCCAGGGGTGATCTGGATAGCGGCGCTGTTGTCCGTGCTGTTGTCCCTGGACAGCGTGTTCCGCTCCGATTTCGAGGATGGCAGCCTCGAGCAGTTGTTGCTGAGCCCCTACCCGCTCACCGTGCTATTGCTGGCCAAGATGGCGGCCCACTGGCTGGTGACTGGCCTCCCCTTGGTGCTGGCCGCCCCGGTGCTCGGGGTGGTCATGCACCTGCCGGCGGCGGCCATTCCCACCTTGGTTGCGACCCTGACATTGGGAATGCCGGTGCTGAGCCTCATCGGCGCCATCGGCATGGCGCTCACGGTGGGTTTGCGACGAGGCGGCGTGCTGTTGTCCTTGTTGGTGCTACCGCTATATGTGCCCGTGCTAATATTCGGAGCCACCGCGGTGGACGCCGCTGCCGTCGGCCTGGACGTAAGCGGGCATTTGGCACTGTTGGGAGCGTTGCTCCTGTTTGCCGTCAGCTTGGCACCGCTCGCCGTCGCCGCGGCGCTGCGCATCAGTATCGGCTGAACCCCTCATGTGGCTCTGGATTCACAGACTCGGATCACCGAAATACTTCTACAGCCTGGCCGGGCGCCTGACGCCATGGCTGGCGGGAAGCTGCCTGGCGCTGATGCTCGCCGGTCTGTACCTGGGCCTGGTGGTGGCCCCTCCGGACTATCAGCAGGGCGACAGCTATCGAATCATGTTCATCCACGTGCCAAGCGCGTGGATGTCAATGTTCATTTATGTGCTGATGGCTGTTTGGGGCCTGGTGGTCCTGGTCTGGCGAGTGAAGGTCTGCGAGATTCTGGCGAGCGCCAGCGCCCCGATAGGCGCTTCGTTCACCTTCCTGGCGCTCGCCACCGGCTCGCTCTGGGGCAAGCCCATGTGGGGGGCCTGGTGGGTGTGGGATGCGCGACTCACCTCAGAGCTGATCCTACTGTTCCTTTATCTGGGATTCATGGCCCTGGAAGCCGCCATCGAGGACCGTCGCACGGCGGCCCGCGCCACCAGCATTTTGGCGCTGGTGGGCGTGGTCAACATTCCCATCATTCACTACTCGGTGTATTGGTGGAACACGCTGCACCAGGGCGCGACGGTGAGCAAGATCGGCGAGCCGTCGATCCATATCAGCATGCTGATCCCGCTACTGCTGATGGCGCTGGCTTTCAAGCTCTACTACCTGACGGTACTGCTCATGCGCTCGCGCACGGCGCTACTGGAAAGGGAACGAAGCTCGCGCTGGGTAATCGAAGTGCTCGGGGAAAGATGAGCGTGTCAGAGTTTTTTCACATGGGCGGCTACGCTTTCTATGTGTGGTCATCCTACGGCTTGGCGCTCGTGGTCCTGGTATTGAACCTGACACAGCCCTGGCTACGGCGCCGGCAACTGCTGCGTGATATCGCCGCCCGGGCGCGGGAGGAGAGGGAAAACCCGTGAATCCAGTGCGCAAGCGTCGCCTGATCCTGGTGGGACTGCTGGTCGCTGGCATCGGCATCGCCACCTCTCTGGCTCTGTTCGCCTTCCAGAAGAACCTGCTCTACTTCTACAGCCCGAGCCAAGTGCTCGCGGGCGAGGCCGGCCACGACCGAGCCTTTCGATTGGGCGGCATGGTGGTGGACGGTAGCCTGCGCCGGCTCTCGGACGGGCTGACCGTGGAGTTCCAGGTCACCGATACCGCGGCTGCCGTGCCCATTGTCTACACCGGCATCCTGCCCGACCTGTTCCGGGAGGGTCAGGGTATCGTCGCCATTGGACGCCTGGACGACGGCGGCGCCTTCGTGGCCGACGAAGTGCTGGCCAAGCACGACGAGAACTACATGCCGCCGGAGGTGGGCGACGCCATGAAAGCGGCCCAGCGTGCCAAGGCTCGCCTGCAAGGCGCAAGCGCGGAGAACTGAAGCCATGATTCCCGAGCTCGGACACTTCGCCCTGATTCTTGCGCTCTGCCTGGCCATCACCCAAGCGGTGGTCCCGCTGGTGGGCACAGCTCGAGGCATCTCGAGCTGGACCAGCCTCGCGTGGCCCGCCGCCCGGGCCCAGTTCGCAGTGCTTGCCTTCTCCTATGCGTGTCTGACCTGGGCCTTCGTCAGCAACGACTTCACCGTTGCATATGCGGCACAGAACTCCAACTCCGCACTGCCGTTGATCTACCGCTTCTCCGCGGTGTGGGGGGCCCACGAGGGGTCGCTATTGCTGTGGGGCTTGATTCTGGCCGGGTGGACACTGGCGGTGACCTATTTCAGTGGCGGCCTGCCGCGGGTCTTCGCCGCCCGGGTGATTGCGGTCATGGGCCTGATCAGCGTCGGATTCCTGCTGTTCATGTTGCTCACCTCCAACCCCTTCGAGCGTCTGATTCCCGCACCCGCCGATGGCCGCGACCTCAATCCTTTGCTGCAGGACCCTGGCCTGGTGATCCATCCGCCGATGCTTTATCTGGGATATGTGGGCTTCTCGGTGGCCTTTGCCTTCGCCATCGCTGCCCTACTCGAGGGCAAGCTGGACTCGGCCTGGGCCCGCTGGTCCCGACCCTGGACCACCGCCGCCTGGATTTTCCTCACCGTCGGCATCACCCTCGGCAGTTGGTGGGCTTACTACGAGCTCGGCTGGGGCGGATGGTGGTTCTGGGATCCGGTGGAGAATGCCTCCTTCATGCCTTGGCTGGTGGGAACCGCCCTCATCCATTCCCTGGCGGTGAGCGACAAGCGCGGGACTCATAAGAACTGGACCGTGCTGTTGGCGATCGCCGCCTTCTCCCTCAGTTTGTTGGGTACCTTCCTGGTGCGATCCGGGGTCATCACCTCGGTGCACGCCTTCGCCTCCGATCCTGCCCGCGGCGTTTTCATACTCGCCTTCCTGGGAGTGGTCGTCGGCGGTTCGCTGGCGCTGTACGCATGGCGAGCCCCCGGCACCCAAGACACCGGCGGCTTCTCGCTGCTGTCGCGGGAGACGCTGCTGCTAGGCAACAGCGTGCTGTTCGTGGTCGCGGCCGCAACGGTGCTGCTGGGTACCATCTACCCGTTGATCATCGATGCCCTCGAATTGGGCAAGCTTTCAGTAGGACCCCCGTACTTCAACGCGGTGTTCATCCCCCTCATGGTGCCGGTGGTGATCTTGATGGGCATCGGGCCGCTGGCTCGCTGGAAACGCCAAGAATGGGCACCGCTATGGCGCCGCCTGTTGGTCCCGGCCATCGCTGCGGTAGTGCTTGGTATCATGGCCGCGGCCATGGTTGGAGAGCCTGGTGTTCTGGGGGTGGGCTTTGGAGTCGCACTCGCCGCTTGGGTGGTGGTCTCCATCATCCAGGACATCCGCTACCAGCTGCGCCACCGACCAGGCATCACCTCGGGCTTGCGGAGCTTGCGCCGCGGCTACTACGGTATGACATTGGCGCATCTTGGCGTGGCGGTATTCATCGTCGGCGTCACCATCACCTCGGTCCACAGCGTCGAAAAGGACGTGCGCCTGGCCCCGGGGGAGAGTGCCTCAGTGGGTGGCTATGAGTTCACATTCGAGGGCGCCAGGGACGTGGCGGGTCCCAACTACGACGCAGTTCGTGGGTCGGTGATCGCCACCCGCGGCGGGGGTGAGCGCATCGAGCTGGCGCCCGAGAAGCGCGTCTACCGGGTGCAACGAATGCCCATGACTGAGGCGGCAATCGATGCTGGCTTCACCCGCGACCTCTACGTCGCCATGGGTGAACCGCTCGAGGACGGCGCCTGGGCGTTGCGGGTCTATCACAAGCCCTACGTACGCTGGATCTGGCTCGGTGCGCTGATGATGGCGCTGGGAGGTCTATTGGCCGCCACTGATCCACGCTACCGCAAAGCCGTGCGCCGCGAGGCGGCCTACGATGTCGATGGCAGCACCCTGCAGCAGGCTGCCAGGAGTCCTGCCTGATGCTTCGTTTCGCCATTCCGTTGGGCATTTTCCTGGCGCTGGTGGCGCTGTTTGCGGTCGGGCTCAACCGAGATCCGAAGCTGGTCCCTTCTCCGCTGGTGGACAAGGCCGCCCCCGCCTTCGTGCTACCCACCGTCGACGATCCAGACGCCGCCATTGGCAGCCAGGACCTCAAGGGCGAGCCGTCACTGGTGAACGTGTGGGCCAGTTGGTGCGTGTCGTGCCGGGTGGAGCATCCGTTTCTGCTGGAGCTTGCGCGCCGTAACGAGATCGCCATCTACGGCCTGAACTACAAGGACACCCGACCCGAGGCGCTGCGCTATCTGGCCCAGTTCGGTGATCCCTACCGCACCAGCGCTTTCGACGTCGACGGCAAGGTCGGCATCGATTGGGGTGTCTACGGTGTCCCCGAAACCTTCCTGGTGGATGCCGATGGTGTCATCCGTTACAAGCACATCGGCGTGTTGAGCCCCGAGGTCTGGGAGCAGGAGCTGCGCCCGCGGATCCAAGCACTGCGTGAGAAGCGCTCATGAGGCGCTGCCTTCTGGTCTTGGTGGCCGCGCTGCTGTCGGCAGTGACCTTCAGCGCGCCCGCCGCAGTTTATCCTCAACCCTTCGACAGCCCGGCACAGGAAGCCCAGTACAAAGGCTTGATCGCAGAGCTGCGGTGTCTGGTTTGCCAGAACCAAAATCTAGCCGACTCCGATGCCGATCTGGCCCAGGACCTGCGAACGCAGGTCCATGAGATGGTCAAGAGCGGTAGCAGTGACCAGCAGGTGATCGACTACATGGTGGCGCGATACGGCGAGTTCGTGCTGTACCGGCCGCCGCTGCAGAGCACCACGCTGCTGTTGTGGAGCGGTCCCTTCATCCTTGTTGCCGTCGCCTTGTTGGTGTTGATCCGCTCCGTACGCCGCCGCGCCGCCATCACCGCGCCGCCGGCACCGGAGCCCGACGACGCCGGCACGCACGTGGAGCTGCCTGAAGGAAGCCCGCGACAATGACCTATTTCCTGGTGGCCACCATGCTCATGGTGGGCCTGGTGATGGCGGTGCTGTTGCCACCACTTGCCGAGCGCAAAGCGAGCTCGACACTGTCGAGCCGGGTGCGCGATGCCCGTACCGAGTGGGAGACCTTGCGGGGCCAACAGCAGCGCGGCGTGCTCGACCCTACCGGCTATGACGAGGGTCGCAGACGGCTCGCCGAGGCGCTGTTCGCTGATCTGGTGGAGACCGGCACTCCCCTGTCAGCGGATCGCCGCGGTCGCCTCCTCGCCGTCGCCCTGGCGGTGTTGATTCCGGCTAGTGCCTTTGGGCTCTACGCTTACCTCGGCGGGGGCGGGATGGCCCTGCAGCCGGCAGGCACCCTCGCCGAAGGCCCCACCGGCGACGCAGCGGGTTCCATGGATGCAGTAATCCAACGCCTGGAGACGCGACTCCGCGAGCAACCCCAAGACGTTCAGGGTTGGGAGCTACTGGGGCAGAGCTACTTGGCACAGGGACGCTTCAGCGAGGCAGAGGCGGCGTACGCTCGAGCCTACGAGCTGAAAGGTGATGAACCTACGCTGCTGGTGCGCTATGCGGAAGCCATGGCCAGAGCCCGCGACGGTGACCTCAGCGGGCGTCCCAGCGAGCTGTTGGCCAAGGCGCTGGAGCTGGCGCCGAACGACGAGCTGACACTCTGGTTCGGCGGACTGGCCGCCTACCAGCGGGGCGAACGGGAGCGGACCGTATCCCTATGGCAGAAGCTTCTGGCCATGCAACAGCCCGGCAGCGAAGCGGAACAGGCGATCAGCCGGCAGCTCGCCCAGATCCAGGCCGAGATCGCACCCTCGCCGGCAGACATGGCCACCGCTGCAAACCGCCAGAGCGGGGGCACGGCGGCTACCGGGACAGAGCTTCGAGTTGCGGTCTCCTTGAGTGACGACCTGCAAGCGCGGGCGGCACCCGGGTCGACGGTGTTCGTCTACGCCCGCGCCGCCGACGGCCCCCGGGCCCCGCTGGCGCTGGTGAGCGATCGGGTCGATGCCCTCCCGCTGACCGTCACCCTGAGCGATTCCCAGGCTATGATGCCCCAGCTGACCCTGTCCAAGTTCGCGACGGTGGAGGTGGTGGCCCGCGTCTCGCCCAGTGGCCAGGCCACACCGCAAGCCGGAGACCTCATTGGAGTGGCGGGCCCGATCTCGCCCGAGGACCAGCAAGGTCCCGTCAACGTCGTGATTGACGAGGTGGTTGAGTAGGCGATTGCGCTCCGCGCGGCCACGTCGCTAACGGCGTCAGAGTGTAAGGAGCGTCCCCGGGCGCGGCCCTTGTTCTGTAAGTTCTCAAGATCGCGCCTGGAGACGCTGATGCGATCTGATTCCTGATTGTCGCAGGAGGGCGCGTCGCTGGAGGCGGGGCGGGATTCCCCGAAGGAAACGGGCCGAGGCGGAATTTGAGCGCCGAGCCAGTTCAGCTCTTCCGCCAAGGCATCCCGACATCCCCACCATCTGGCCAGACCGCATCCCGTGACCGCTCCGTGAAGCCTTCGCGGGCGCGGATGCTGATAAGCTCCACGCTTTGTTCGACTCTGTCGCTCATTTCGCACAAGGACCAGATCCCGCATGGAACCCGTCTGGCTCGCGCTCACGTTCGTACTCGGTCTCGGCTTTCGTCGTCTAGGGTTCCCCCCAT
>CAZLYT010000648.1:0-3731 GCA_964563515.1 uncultured Candidatus Competibacteraceae bacterium
ATCAGCTATAAGCCATAAAGCAAATGTAGTGACACGCCTTCCGCCCAGTGATAATACTCCAGTAGCCAAAGGTGGGCTTTACCTCGATGTCCGCGAATCCCGCTTCGCTCAGGAACCCGGCAATCTCACGCCCGGAGAACTGTTCTCCCTCGACGTACATCAGCATCACCATGTTGAAGGCTGCGACGCCGAACGGCCCAGTACGATCCTGGTTAAATAGCATCTCGTGGACGATGATTCGCCCGCCAGTCGGGAGACTATCGAAGCTCTTGCGGGCCAAGAATCGACATTGCTCTGCCGGCCAGTCATGGAAAATCATCCCATAAAAATGAAGGTCGGCGGCTGGGTAGGGATCGTTCCACATGTCCGCCGCATGGGTACCGAGGCGCTCAGCAAGTCCGTACTTGGTCGCGTACTCTTGCGCGACTTCACACACAGGGAGGCGGTCGAGGATGATCCCGTGCAGGTGCGGCCATTGCCACAGCGCTCCGATCGCGTGCGCACCCGAGCCGCCACCCACGTCGAGCAGTGTGCGATGGCCGGAGAGGTCGATCTTTTCAGGCCACGCCGTCGCAGGCCCTATGCTGGCGCTGTGCATGGCGCGCGTGAACTGCTTGGCAAGTTCTACTTCCTCTTCATGGGTCCGGAACATCTGCTCACCGCTTTCGTACACCTGTGGCTGGTTTGTCAATACCGCCCGCTGGAGGCGATCGAGCGTGATGATCTCCGGATGAGCGAGATTCCAATCAAACTGGCTGCCGAAGTATGTCGGACTGGTGGGTAACAAATAATCCTCGGCGACGGCAGTCAACGCGTACTGGCCGTCGCAGAACTCCAGTAGGCCATGTGAGGTGCAGACGGCCAGAATCGCCTCCGCCGCGCGACGTTTGAGCCCCAGCGTCTGACAAATCTTTTCTAAGGTCTGTGGACCCTTGGCAAGCAAAGGAAACACTCCGACGCCGTGAGCGATATGCACAGCGAAGTAGCCGTATGCCCCCCAGTACACATCCCATAACGGTCGGTCGTCACTGCGTGGTCGGCGAATTGTTTCAGAAGGGTGTTGACTCATAATTGCCTCCTTTCGTTGCGCTACGCATATCCCGCCTCATTTGCATCGTCATAAACTCAGCCTGAAATTCAACACTGAGCCGTGCCGGGTGAGTCGCAACCCACCCGACATCCCTCAACTCTGTTCACGGTTTTTCTGTGCCTCTCCAGCGACTTCCCTGCGTTTGGTGATGACATTAACATCATTAGGGTTGATCAAGTCTGGCGCGGTCCAGCCGTCCAAGTCATACTCGGCCATGCACTGTTCGGCAAAGCCCTTGAATTGTTCGGTTTGGCCACTTGCCATAGCCATCTGCAGTGTCCGGACACGGATGAGCTCACTGGCGCCAGCGTAGTTACGCTCGTAAAGCTCGTGCCGGCCGCCGAACTCGGTCCCCAGGGCGTCCCACAGCAGCTTCATGAGCTTAATGCGCTCGACGGCGTCAGAGCCATCGGAGCCGCGTAGATATTTGTCCAGGTACGGACGCAACTCCGGCGTCTGAAAGTCCACGGCGTGCGAGTTGAGGTAGATCAGGCCGCTGGCCATGATACTTTCGATCAGCTCCTTGACGCGGGGATAGGCCACAGTGGAGAAAACATTGTACGCCTGGGCATACTCCGGATTGGGTAGCACGGTGGCGCCGACCCATGGCACCGGCGTACGCGCCATGGCGTCGCTCAGGCCCCAGAACAAGTTGCGCCAGGCGATTACCTCAATGTCGTTAACCGTTCCGAAGTTGAAAGAAATGAGGGAGTTAGCTAGAGTCAGCGGCATGGCAGCACAAGCAGTGCCCTTACGGCAAGAGATCGTGCGGCCGGCTAAGCCGCGCCAGAGGGCGACAACTCCCCCGCGGCGCCCTGTGGCCGGACCGCTCAAGGCATTGGTGGGACCCCGGAATATGCAGCAGGCCTTAGACCAGGCGGTCTCCCCGCAGCGGCGACGGGAAATCGTCCAGCGGAGCGGCTATGATGCCCAGGCCCAGAAGCTGACCTTTGAGCCATACTTACGGGCTCTCTTGGTACGTCAGCTCGTGGGCGGGAATCTGCATGATTTGCAGCACGGCATGGCGGCGGACCCGCTCTATGAGGTGCATGGGGCGCGGCTGGAGATTTCCGTACCGGGTCTGTCCAAGGTCAACGCCCAGCGACCGACCCAACCGTTCTGGGACGTGCTGGCGGAGGTGATGGCAGCCGTGGAGGCGCTACCGCGGGCGGTGCGGATCGGGCGGGAGCAGCCGCTGGGGGCGGCGACGCCCAAACAATTGCGGGAGATTGGCCAGCTGCTGGAGCGCACGCAGATCTTCGATGCCACGACGCTAGAGTTGCCCCCGCAGATTGCCCGGTGGGCGCGGACGAGCACCAAGCAGGAGCGGGCCGGGATCAAGGTGCAGCTCCGACTGCGAGCGGGCTACGGGGGGATGGACCGGGTGATGGTGACGGGAGCCAAGGGGAACGATAATCCCTACTTCCACGCCTTGTTGGACCTGGAGAGTGCGGCACCGGGGCAGATCTACTTGTTCGATACCGGCTACTGTAAGTTGGCGACCTACGATCAGATTCGGGAGCATGGCTGCGAGTTGGTGACAGTGCTGCATGAGGGTATCACGGTGGAGGTGGTAGAAGAGCGGGCGGGCGAGACGCCCGTCACCGCTGCGGGCTATCGCATCCATAGTGACCGGATTGTCCGCTTAGGCACGGGGGACACTCGCTCGCGTTACTTGTGGCGCCTGATTGACGCCACCGATACCCAGGGCCGGCGGCGCACGATTCTGACCAGTCTGCTGGAGGAGCCGGTCGAGCGCATCACGCAATTGCGGGCCTACCGCTGGACCATTGAGATCGTGTTCCGTTGGCTCAAGCGAGTGCTGCAGTTGGACGCCTTGATTAGCGTGAGCCCCAAGGGGCTGGAGGTGCAAGTGGCGGTCGCATTGCTCGTCTATGGCCTGATGCTGCAGTATCACCAGGGCGGCGCCCTGTCCCTCACCGCGCTTCAGCGGCGGCTCAAGACTGAGTTCAACAAGGCAATTTTCGCGGCGGGAGTGGCCGAAGGCGAACGGCGGGCGCGGGCCCGCGCTGCAGCCCCGGGTCTCTCCCCACCCCGCCTACGTGGGGTGGGATAACACCACTGGAAAGAACAGCAATTGTCAAGACCAAGCAGGAGGCTGCTGGCCTCACTCACAAAGAGGCAGGTTAACGACATTGATGCGGGTCCAGGGGCGCAAAACTAGCTATGGCACTGTGAGTGAGCGAGGCAGTCGGTTTGTCAAGGCGATCCTCACCGTGCTCGCGACCTGTCAGCAGCAACAGCACAATGCGTTCACATATCTCACGGCAATGTTGTCGGGCGTTCTTTCGAGGCAGGGTGCCGCCCGGACTAATCCTCGCTCCCGGCTGACTCCCATTCTCCCCGCAGTCCACCCTGTGAACGCACCCCCGCCCTTTCTTCCACCCCTCTTGTCACCGTTTCCTCGCAGGACGACGACTTCCTGTTCGGACGCCCGGCTTGGGTTGCTCCTTTTTTACTAGAGGATACACAGACCCACAGGAGAAACATCGCTTCGGATTTTTTGGATCTGGCGCCGTGTACTTTCGACACTGCGCGCAGACGACTTTTGACCCCGTTCGTATCATACCGGCTCCTTCGCTCCGCGCGGGTTCCTCCCCGCGCGGAGCTGGCGCACCAT
>CAZLYT010000649.1:0-6392 GCA_964563515.1 uncultured Candidatus Competibacteraceae bacterium
GTCAGCGGCGGCACTCGCAGCGACCTGGGCCAACAGTGCCGGGACACCTTCGCGAGCCTGAAGAAGACTTGCCGCAAGCTCGGGATCTCCTTCTGGGCCTACCTGATTGACCGCGTCTCGCGCACCTACGCGATCCCCCCACTGTCCCAGCTGATCGAGCAGCGAGCCGCATCCCCCTGAGCATCGCCCCGGGTTATTGAGAAGTTACCCCCAGGGTATGGCTTGCGCTACCTATACTGGTTGGCGGAGGCGCTTTCGTGACCAAGCCGTGGATGCAGGGGCGCTCGGCGGTGTCGACGTTGCTGTAGCCAGTGGCTGCGAGGTCATTCAGCGCTCGAGTGGGCGCGGAGACACCACCCGGCCCGCATGAATGACTGGCGCTCGCCGACACTTGCAGAACGGTGGCCGATCCGGGACCAGTGTAAGGACCTAGCCGTCTAACCGGGTCCAGGTGGTTCGATCAGGCGTGGACTTCCTCGGCGGTGATGGCTGCAGTGTATGCGTTATCCTTTCGACACACTGCGTCACGGCTTCGCTAGGGATCGGAAGGAGCAAGAACACTGTGACCAAGCTACGCAGAAGTGCCTTGTCTACGGTTGCTGCAAGTTTGCTGTCGACCGCGGTTCTTGCCGACGTGCCCTACGACCAGATGATCGCCTTTGGGGTCAGCTACGAGGATATCGGGCAGTTCCCGGACATCGACTTCGTCGCTGCCTTTCGAGTTCTTGGGTTGTCCCCGCCAGGCGCTGGTTTGGACGGCAGCACAGGATTTCGATTCACCAACATAGATCCCTCCACCGGGCAACGGGCCCGTTCCTGGATCGAGATGCTGTCGGGCGACCTGGGCATTGGCGGCCTGGTGCCGTCGACCCCTATTTTGTTTCCTGGACCGCGAACCGATATTCCCGATACCAACAACATCAATTTCGCCTACGGTGGCGCAAGGGCCCAGAATGTCTTGGACTCGGTGGTCGCCGAATCGACCGTTAGGCATCCCATTGACGCCCTGGCACCGCCAGACCTCACTGCGAGCAGCCCAGGTTTCCTGCAAAGGCTGCAGTCGGGGCAGCTCAGCTTCTCCACGCGCACCCTCTTCGTAGTCAACTCTGGCGGCAACGACGTGCGGGATGCCGATGTCAATGACCCCACGGCGACAGCGGTGTCTGCTGCCGAGACCACTCTGCGGGCGATTCAGGCCCTGGTGGATGCGGGGGCCGGCACCATTGTCGTGCCTACCTTCCCGCAGCTGGGCCTGTTGTCGGAGCGTGATAACGTCGCCCCGGACGGCAGCCGCACTCCCAAGGCCGAAGCGCGGAACATCGCCGCGGGTGCGTTCAATCAAGCCATGGCGCAAGGTCTGCCCGCCACCGGCGGAAACATTGTCACGATGGATTTCAACAACCTGATCCTGGAAGTGCTGGATCGGCCCGACGCGTTCGGCTTCAACGGCCAGATCGATCACACCCGTTACTGTTATTCCAGCAGCGAATGGTCGATAACTGGGATTTTCTGCACCGAGGCCGCCGGGCTCGGCAAATCAGGTGGTGGCGATCCCGACGATTTCGTCCTAAACGACGGCTTGCACCCGACTCAGGCCATGTCTCTTGTCCTCAGCGACTACGCCGAGTCCGTGCTGCAGGCGCCGGGGATGATCGCCTTGTTGCCGGAGGTCGCCTTGGGGGATGCCCGCGCCTTCCGCAGCACCGTGCGCGATTATCAGGTGCGCAGGCGCTGGGGTGATCAGCCTACGGGTTTTGACCTATTCGCAGCCGTGCAAGGCGAAGATGCGGACTTCGATGACACCTTTGCGACGCCCGGGGCCAGCTCCGACGCCGTGGATTTGACCGTCGGTCTCGGTTATGGCTTTGGCGAGGTTTGGTTCATCGGTGGAGCTTTGGGCACCCAACGTAGCGACGTCGACATCGACGAGCAGGGCAGCGAGTTCGAGACCTCGGGGCTGCTCGGGTCTGTGTTCGTCGGCTATCGCCGCGGGAAATGGTTCGGCGACTTGGCGCTGACTGCGGGCAAGTCTGAACTGGATGATATCGACCGGGTGATCCCGCTCGGCTCGACCCTGGAGCGGCGGGAACGAGGCGATACCAAGGTCGATACTTTCGGCGCTTCGGCGGAGGCGGGTGTCGACCTGATGCCCGAGGGCAGCACGCTGCGGCTTGGCCCCTTCGTCGACCTGGATTATCTGGAGGTGGAGGTCGACGGCTACTCGGAAGACGGTAGCTCTTCGACCGCCATGGCCTTCGGCGACCAGGAGCGCGATTCATTGCTGGGTAGTGTGGGTGTGTTTGTCAGCTATCCCTTCCAGATCGGCAAGGCCGAGACCGAGGTCTATGGCGATCTGTCCTATCGCAAGGAGTTCGAGGACGACACCGATGAAGTGGAGGCGGTAGTCAAGAACCTGGCCTCCGGCGTCCACTTCCGCCAACCCGGCTATCAGATCGACGACGATGCAGTGGTGGTTCGGGCCGGAATCAGCGCCCGCATGGGGGCCCTGCGCTTGGGCCTATTCGGCAGCTACCAAGATAATGACCGGGAGACTGGCTACCTGGGCCTGAGCCTCGCCTACGACTTGTAGCGCCACTGCCACATCCGGCGGCTGACGCCTCACAGCCCCATGATGTTCTTGAGCTCCTCGCTCGACATCACGTGGCAGTAAATCATGTTGATGATCTCGAGCTCATTGTGATGCAGCTCATCGGTGGCGGCGGCGCAGCAATCCTCCACTACGATGACGTTGAAGCTTTCGTCGGCCAGGCTGCGCACCGTGGAGGAAATGCACTGGTCGGTGTAGATCCCCGTTAGCACGATGTTCCTGATGCCCATGTTGGAAAGGATCAGGCGCAGGTTGGTGCCGGTGATGGCGCTGTCGGTGGTTTTGGTGACCACGATCTCCCCGGGCTGCGGCGCCAGCGCATCCACGAGCTGGGAACGCTGGCTGTCGCGGGGCAGCAGCAGGTAGTTCCAGCCCGGTTTCTTTTGGCTCAGGGAACGGTCCCGGCCGTCTTCCAGCAGGCAGGCGATGCGGGCGTGGATCACGTCCAGCTCGTTGGCTCGGAAAGCTTCCTGAAGCGCGCGGGTACGGGGGATGACAACCTCACGCATACGGCGATGGAAGGGCTCCCAGCGCGCCCGCTCCTCCGGATCCTCGGCCGTGTCCAGGTACAGGTTCTGCACGTCGATGGAAAGCATGGCTGTCTCTGCAGGCTTCAGCTCCGGGTCCTCGGGCTCCGGGGCGATCTGGTAATAGAAGGATCGATACGCGGTCTTCCAGCTCATGCACCAGTCTCTCCTAGCTCTCCCCGAGCCCCTGCGTGGATACCTGACGCCGCTGCGCCCGGTCCCAGCTTAGGTCAAGTCGCTGTCAGGTCACCAGCGGGTTTGCCTCGATGCGGTAGACCTAAGTGGGCTCTGCATTTAAATTAAACCGCAAGGTTTAACGAAACGCTTGAAATGATCCAGCCAGAATCACTTGGCGGAACTTTCGCGGCGCTCGCCGACCCCACGGGTCGCGGCATTCTCGCTCGGCTGCGCCAGGGGGACGCCAGCATTCGCGAGTTGGCAGAACCCTTCGAGACGTCGTTTGCGGCGGTGTCGAAGCACGTGCGGGTGCTGGAACAGGCGCAGCTGATTCGCAGACAGGTTCGTGGCCGCGAGCATCGCTGCTCACTGACCCCTGGGCCGCTACGGGAGGCAGCGAGCTGGATCGACCACTATCGAGCTTTCTGGGAGCAGCGCCTGGAGGCTTGGGACGCGCTGCTGGCTGCCGAGGAGCCGGCGCCACCTGCCCCGAGTCGGCGAGGAGAGGACGACAATGGTTGATCGAGTTGGCACCCATAAGCTCCAAATCGAGCGACGCCTGGCGGCATCCCCGGACCGCGTCTTCGATGCCTGGCTGGATGCCGAGCGGTTGCGCGCATTCATGTGCCCCGGGGACATCCGCCATAGCGAAGTGGAGCTGGATGCCCGGGTCGGTGGGCAATTCCGCATCGTCATGCACGGAGACCAGGGTCGCTACCAGCACACCGGCGAGTTTCGTGAGATCCAGCGCCCCTCCCGACTCGTGTTCACCTGGCGTTCGGAAGCTACTCAGCACTGCACCACGCTGGTGACCCTGGAGCTTGGCGCCGACGGGTCGGATGGCTGTCGCCTGCTGCTGACTCAAGAACTGCCCCCCGATCCCGAAGCGGTGCAGAAGCATACCCTTGGCTGGAACAGCATTCTCGACAAGCTGGTGATAGACCTCCGCCTCTTGCCGCAATAGAGACGGTTACCCGACCCGGCACTCGCTGTTGGTCTCAGGCGGCCCCGGCCTCACTCCCTGCCTGGTCTCTGGCACCTGGGTGCCCGAGACCGCCTCCAAAGAACGGCGCGTGAGCGTAGCAGCCTTGGTCGAGAGGCGGCAGCGCACAAGGCCCTCGTTAGCAATCGTGGAATGGCCGCGAGCTGATGCGCGTCTAGAATCTTTTGCAGGTCCGAAGCAATCGCCTAAGCGTGGGAAAAAGACATGCCGCTCTCGAGCTTGATGTGCGAGGAATGCATCTGCCTCGATCTCCGTGGCACCAACAAGCAAGCCGTGCTGGAGGAACTGGTGGACATCCTCGATCGAGCCGGGAAACTCCACGACCGCAGCGCTTTTTTGCAGTCCGTAGTCGACAGAGAGGCGACTGGAAGCACGGGGCTCCAGCATGGCGTTGCGGTTCCGCATGCGCGTAGTGACAGCGTCCGTCGGTCAGCCATTGCCTTTGGGGTGGCTCGGCAGGGTATAGAGTTCGACGCGCTCGATGGGCTGCCATCGCAGTTTTTCCTGATGATTGCCGAGCCGCGAGAAGTCGACAGTCAGCATCTGGAGGTGCTCGCTGCCGCATCGCGCCAGCTCATCGATTCGGATTTCCGCAGCCGGCTACTCGCGGCCCACACGCCCGCCCAGGCTATGCGATTGTTCACAGCCGTGGACGTCGAGCAGCCGTCCCCCGAGCCACCATCGCACAAAGCGAAATTGGTGGTAGCCGTTACATCCTGTCCAGTTGGTATTTCTCATACCTACATGGCGGCTGAGTGCCTGCGCCACAGCGCCCAAAAGATGGGGATCGATATCAAGGTAGAAACCCACGGCGCTGTCGGCGTGAAGGATCGGCTGTCAACGCAAGACATCGAACATGCGGACGCCGTTATCCTGGCAGTGGATCGAAACATCAGCAGAGAGCGATTTGCCGGCAGGCGAGTGGTGCAGGTCGGGGTCGCGGAAGCGATCCGCAATGCTGACGCATTGCTAGCGAGAGCGCTGAGCCCACAGGCTGACCAAGTCGATCATCCTCGTGCCCGCGCCGGCGCGGGAGCCGTCGCATTTCTGGCAGCCGACGTGTATCGGCATTTGATGAACGGCGTTTCGAGTATTGTGCCCTTCGTTGTCGGGGGCGGCATCCTGATCTCGCTAGCCTATCAATTCGGCGTCGACGCCACTGAACCCAGTTCGCCCGAATACCATCCAGTGGCGTCGTTTTTGATGCGTTTCGGTGGTGAGCAGGGGGCGTTCGGGCTGATCGTTCCCGTGCTCGCGGCCTTTGTGGGCCGCAGCGTCGCCGATCGGCCGGGCCTCATGCCGGCGATGGTGGGCGGATTCGTCATGGCGCAGGCTGGTGCAGGTTTGATAGGTGGGATGGTTGCCGGGCTCTTGGGTGGTTATGGAGCGTTGGCTTTGAACCGCCTGTTGCGGGGGTGGCCCAGACAGGTGAGTGCCACCAAGGCAACGCTGATCTTGCCCTTGGCTGGGTTGCTTTTGTCCGCAGTCATGGCGTTTGTGCTGCTCGGACCGATGGTTGCGATCAATCAGGGGATGCTGAATTGGTTGTTTGGGCTCGAGCTGTGGCACAAGCTCCTGTTGGGATCCGTTCTTGGCGGATTGATGGCAGTCGACATGGGTGGGCCGTTTAACAAAGGTGCGTATACCTTCGGCATCATCGCGATCGAAGGCGGAAACTACCTACCACAGGCAGCGGTGATGGCCGCGGGCATGGTTCCACCGCTTGCGCTGGGAATTGCGTCGATGGCATTCCCTAATCGGTTTACCAAGGATGAACGGGAATCCAGCAAGACCTGCGTTCTGATGGGGGCCACCTTCGTAACCGAGGCAGCTATTCCCTATGCGGCAGCGGACCCAATGCGCGTTGTTCCAGCCTGTATCATCGGCTCGGCAACGGCCGGTGCGTTGTCGATGGCATTCGGTTGTGAATTATTGGTGCCGCATGGTGGCATTTTGGTCATTCCGCTGGTGCTCCACTGGTACCTCTATATCGCGGCGATCGTGCTGGGGACCGTCGTGGCGGCTTCCTTGATCGCCGGGTTGAAACCTCGCTTAGGCGAGAATTGAGCCACCACCG
>CAZLYT010000650.1:0-1550 GCA_964563515.1 uncultured Candidatus Competibacteraceae bacterium
CCGGCAGCGAACTCGTCAGCGATCGCCTCGTCGTACCACGCCGAGTTCCCTTCGGGAACCGTGGCATAGAGCGGGAAGGCGACACCCTGCAGAACGCTGGTGGCGACGTATTCCTTGTTGACCATGAACGCCAGCGCGTCACGGAACCCCTGGTTGGACATGGGCTCCCTGCGCAGGTTGAACGCCATGTAACGGAAGCCGTTGGTGGCGTTCACCACTGCGGTCAGGTTCGGGTCAGAAGTGATCTGATCCGAGAGACCGCGCTGCAGACCGAGCGGGTTGTAGAGGTAGTCCACCTCGCCCGCCTTGAGGGCGAGCACGGCCGCGCTCTGATCCGCATAGAGCGAATAGAGCTGGTCGCTGATGAACGGACCCACCGAGTAGGTGACCCCGCCCGAGGTGATCTCACGACCCTTGTCGAAGTAGTCGTCGTTGGCCACGGTGCGAGCAAAGGCGCCCGCCTCACGGCTGTCGAAGATCATCGGACCACCCGAGGGATCACCGATGCCGGAGGCCGCATAAAGCGCCTCGGCCGGATCCTCGGAGGTCGCGGCATCCGCGACCACGCTGCCCCAGAAATGCTCTGGCATGATGGCGCTGACGCCGGGGCCATACGGCCACACCGCCAAGCCGGGCTCGAAGTTCCACGTGAACGTGACTTCGAGATCGCCGGTCGCCTCGACCGCGGTGAGACCATTACTCGTGGTCCCATCCTCGCCCACCAGGGCCCAGCGATAACCGTCCACCCAGCCGCCACCGAGGGCGAGGTCACGGACCGTTGTGGCCGTGAACACGACATCGGCTGCGGTGATGGGGGTGCCATCGCTCCAAGCGGCATCGTCACGCATGGCAACGGCCACCGAGAAGGTGCCGTCGCCATTGTCGGTCGCAACACCCGGATCGGTGCCGGCCGCTACGTCGTTCGACAGCTCGAAGCCGGGGGCGTTGTTCGAGAACAACGCCGGCTTGGTCGCGCCGAGAACGTAGGCGTTCCACACCGTGCTAGCCGGGTCGACGTATGCCCAGAAGTTGTCGGTTGTGGTGTCCTGGAAGATACCCGTGCGGTACGTGAACGCTGCCGCGGGTCCTTCCGTAGTCGTGGTCGCTCCCGCGGTGGTTGTCACACCACCCGCGGTCGTGGTGGTGTCGCCGGCGTCGTCATCGCCGCAGGCCACAGCCACCAACGCAAACACCACGAAAGCGATTACCAGCCGCCAGCGGCCGGACTGCTTCGGAGTACTCACTAGTTGTCTCCAATCGTTTACTTGTACAGGGTGGCGCGGCTCACTAGCAATCAATGCGCGAAGCGCGCCGCGGTACCCACTGGGCGGAAGGGTACTCGCTGGGGGGGCCTACGGGCAACCAGGTCAGGACCGTTCGGCCCACATCCACCGCCCGAAGAGAAAGGTCCGCAACGGCTATTCAGGGCGCGAAAAACGACCCTGAAGAGACTCCGTCGGGGCTACTCCAGCACCCAGGCCAGGGCGAGGGTGGTGGCATGAGAGTCCCCAGTCTCCAGTCCCCCAGCTGCCAGGACAAGGAGCGGCCAG
>CAZLYT010000651.1:0-3795 GCA_964563515.1 uncultured Candidatus Competibacteraceae bacterium
GGCGGTGTACTGCCAACTTCCACCCGAGAAGTCGGAGATGCAGTTACTGGTCGTCTCGTAGACGTAAGTCACGACCGACGTGTCGTGTAGAGAGGGCAGGAGGGGTCAGACATGGCCAGCGGGCAAGCGCTGTTTGCGGAGTTTTTCACCTACGTATTGTTGTTCGAACACGTGACGGCCCAGGGAGAGATTGAGCTTTCGGAGGGACAAGTGCGCCAGGAGATCGCCGCACTGTTAGCACGGCAACAGGCGGCAGCAAAGCGCGCGAGCATGTCAGAGAGCGACTACCAGGAGGCCCGCTTTGCCATTATCGCCTGGGCTGATGAAACCATCCTGAAGCACACCACCTGGAACCATCATAACGCCTGGAGTGCCTTGCCGCTGCAGCTTGAATACTACCAGACCCGAAACGCAGGCGAGGAGTTCTTCGAGCGGCTCGAGCGGCTTGGACCCGAGCAACCCGCCGTGCGGGAGATCTACTATGTCTGTCTTGGCCTCGGTTTTAGCGGGCAGTATTTCCTAGGCTTGGAAGACGCACTCAAGCTAGCCCACATCCGGCACGAGCAAGCCCGGCGCTTGCCGCATCCGGTCGAGGCGTTGCACGAGATTGACATGCTGACGCCACAACCCTATGCCGTGGCGTCACCCCAAGGCCAGCCGATCACGCGCCCACTGACATCGAAACGCCTCAAAGTCGCCCTGGTGCTGCTGCTGGCGGTGCCGCTTGGACTGTTCGTAGCCTATAAGTTGCTGCCTTCCCCAACCCCAACGGTGGCAAGCCCTGCCGTCCCGCCCGCGGCACCGCGCCCGCCATCACCGCCTGAGGCGCAGTGTGCGCCGCTGACTGTCGGGAATGTCCCCAAGCCCTTATGTGCCGCGATCACGCTCCTTGAGCCACTGAAACCACACGGAGAAGAGCAGGATCTTGGCTTGCTCCTGCGTCTCAAGGAATCGGACAGCGTCCCCAGCTATGTGGCGAGGGAAGATCTGACTATATGGGTACAGACACCAAGCACGTTTGAGAGCTTTGTGTACGTGGACTATTACAGCACTGATGGGACCGTCGTGCATCTCTTCCCTACTCCCCAAGAGGCCATGCCACGCCTCGGACCCTCGCAAACGCTGACGGTGGATCGGATCCATGGGCAGCCGCTCGAAATTCAAGCGCCATTCGGCATCGAGTTGGTAACGGTGGTGGCCAGCCAAACTCCGCTGTTCCCGAACCCACGTGCTGAGGTAGAAGATATCGACGCCTATGTCCACGCATTGCGTCAGGTGCTGACCCAGGAGGAGGCCAAGACAACCCTCACCGCCACCTTCGCCTTACTCACCACCCGCGACAACAACTAAACACGGCCGAAAGAGAGGCTTATGATGCTGCAATCACCAGGAAAACTCGTGGGGAAAATCGGTCTGGGGCTCCTCGTTGTGGTGGCCATGTTGGTCCTTGGCGCCCGCCAGGGCTGGTGGCAGCGGGGGGGCGTGTGGGCGTGGGGACTCCTCTGTCTCCTCCTAGTCGGTGGAGTCGTGGCAGCGCTCCTGGTCGGTGCGCTGGTCGTTTGGCCGAGTCTTGCCCGGTATCGCCCGCACCGTTTCCTTGCTCGCACTGCCGATAGAGAGGCGCCGAAAGATGCGGCCGAGGCACGCGACCAGCAGCTCCGTGACAAGATGCGCCAGGCGATCCAGACGCTGGAGCAGTCGCCCCAGCTCAAACAGCACAAAGAGCTGCCACTCTACGCCGTCCCGTGGTATCTGCTGCTCGGAGCGAGCCAGTCCGGGAAAACCGCCTTGCTCCAGAGTGTGGCCACCAGTTTTGCGCCCTTTGCGCACCCCCAGGCCAGTACGGGCGCCCCAACGCAGGACTGCGACTGGTGGTTCTTCAACACGGCGATTGTCCTGGATACGGCGGGCCGCTATACCTACCCGGCAGCCGGCGATCACGATCGGGCCCAGTGGAACCGCTTTCTCCAGATGCTGCGCACGGCCCGTCCGCTGCAGCCCGTGAACGGCCTGATTGTTACCGTAGCCGCCGATCGGCTGGCGACGGCCTCTCAGGACGAGTTGCGTCTGGAGGCGACGGCAGTACGCAAGCGTATCGACGAGGCCATACGGGAGTTGGGCGTCAATTTCCCCGTGTATCTCCTCCTGACCCGTTGTGACTTAATCGAGGGCTTTACGACGTTCTTTGCCCAGGTACCAGAGGCGACGCACCAACAGGTCTTTGGCTATATGCATGAAGTCCCGCCCCAGGGCAACGAGGCCCGGCCTGCGTCGCCAGCCTGGCACGTGGCAGATATCTTTGATGCGCTGGTCGAACGCCTAGAGCAGCTCCGGCTGGCGATGTTCGACACTGAGCACGTCCCCACCGCCACGGTCCGCCAGAAAATCTTCTGTTTCCCTGAGGAATTTCGCGCCCTGCAGCAACCGCTGAGCGCCTTCGTCACGGCGCTCCTGGTGGATAATCCGTTCCAGCATCGCGCCACGTTTCGCGGCCTCTTTTGCAGCAGTGCACGACAACAGCAGATCCCGATTTCGCTGATACATCACCCGCTTGGCTTTCAGCCGCCGAGTACCCCACAGCCGGAGGGCATGAAGCCGTACTTCCTCCACGACCTCTTCGCGGTCATCTTGCGGCGTGATCAGTATCTGGCTACGGCTACTGGCCGGGCACGCCGCGGCCGGTGGCGGCGACAGCTGGTCCGTGTCAGCAGTTGTCTGGGCTTCTGTCTCCTCCTCGTGCTGCTCCTGACGCCTGACACCATGCAGCCAAAAAATTCACACATCGCCACGTCCATACGTCCCTAGAGAGACAGGGGCACACGGTGCCTCATACCACAGACACACCATCGTGGAAAGCCATGCAGCTATGTCATCACCACCAATTCTCGACCTTGCAACGCTCCTGGTACCTATCCCAGGAGACAACCCGGCGGGTGAGTCGCTGTTTTACACCGACACCTACGACGCCATCAAGGAAGCCCGCCGGGCCGATGAGACACTCGAACAAGGGGAGTGGCAGCGCGACCTCAAGACGGCCGATTGGCTAGCCGTCATGACCTTGACGACAGAAGCCCTCGCCACCCGCAGTAAAGACCTCCAGATCGCCAGCTGGCTCGTCGAAGCCCTGGTCCAGCAGCACTGCTTTGCCGGCCTGCGCGATGGGCTCCGGCTACTCCAGGGCTTCCACGCCCACTTCTGGGAGGGGGTGTATCCCGAGGTGGAAGACGGCGACCTCGAAGCGCGCGTGGTGGTGCTGGAGTGCCTGAATCGGGTGCTGCCCTTTGCCATCCGCCACGCGCCGGTGACGCAGGGAGACGGGTACACCTGGTGGCACTGGAAAGAATCGCGCCAGGTGGACAACCTCGGGCGCCAGAACCAAGAGGCTCAGGCCGCCGCCCTGGCAGAAGGCAAGATCACCGGCGAGCAGTTTGACAAAAGCGTCGCCGCGACATCACGTGCGTACGACGAAACGCTCCTGGCCGACATCTGTGAGAGCTGGGAGGCCTATCAGGAACTTGAACAGGTGCTCGACGAGCGGTTCGGCCTGGAGGCCCCCAGCCTCCAAGATATCCGCCAGGCCATCGAGGAATGTCGCACCCTCCTGGAAAGCATCGTGAAGCAGAAACGGGAGCTAGAACCCGATCCAGATCCTGGAGCAGTCGACAGCGCTGACGCCGACGACATCCTCGCAGGCAGCGCGGTCGAGGAGGACGCGCCGGTCGGACCGCCCACGCGGCGCCCGTCCACCCCGGCGCGTGGGGCGCAGGTGCCCTTGGAACCTGTAGACCGCGCCGA
>CAZLYT010000652.1:0-2326 GCA_964563515.1 uncultured Candidatus Competibacteraceae bacterium
TACGAAGGCATCGAGGGATACGAGTCGTATCGGGCCGACTTGGGGCTCATGTACTTTCCGTGCGTCGATCCCGCCTCCGGGAGGCTGATACGGCTCGACATGAGTCCGACGCGGCTGGAGCGATTCCAGATCCATCTCGCGACGCACGACGAGGCGAACTGGCTAGAGGACGTGCTGAACCGGGAAGGGCGGCCGCTCGGAACCGCCGTCACACGCCAGGAGGGCAATAGGCTGATGCTGCGTTGGTGATCGCAGTCGCCGCTCGTCAAGCATCGCCTGACCCGAACTGCTACCAATGGGCTGAACTTTTTGAACTGGGAGCACCTCCGGGCGCGATCGTGCGCCGGCAAAGGCATCGCGGCAGGACGTGCTGCTACCTCAAGAAAATCAATGGTTGGGGTGCTGTTCAATGAGAGCGGCACGCGCCGCGATGGGGCGCACAGTGCCCCTGTCCTGGCGCCCGCGATAGTGGGCGCGGGCCATCGCAATTGGCATCGCTGCTACAGCTAGGATGCTGTTGGCTGCGCGACTAGAACCGAGGGCGGCGGCGGAATGGCGCATTACGCTGAAGCTAATGCACCATCTCGACAACTATGAAGCGGAGGCTAGGACATAAGCTCAGAAGGGGGTGCTCCGCCGGATTCTCAGCGTGCCGCTGAATACTGCTTGAGCCAGTCTGTCGGCGACAAACCCACCTGCGCTGAAAACGCCCGTGACAGCGCACTCGCGCTGCCGTAGCCGACCTCATTGGCGATAACCTGCACCGGCTTTCCCCGACGGAGTAGGGACTGCGCGACGCCAAGGCGCCACTCGCTTAGGTAGGCGCCCGGGGTTACCCCGACCGTATCGCGAAAGCACGCCGCAAACCTGGCTCGGGACATCCCGGCTATGCTGGCGAGCGCCTCCAGGGACCACGCACGGGATGGCTCCGCGTGCATCGCGTTGATGGCTTTCACCAACTTCGGGTGTGCAAGCCCGGCCAGCAGACCGAACCCCAGCCGCTTCTGGTCCATGAGCGCACGCAGGAGCTGAATGATGACCACCTCGATCAGCCGATCGAGGACGGCCTGTCTGCCACAGTGCTGCTCGGCGGCCTCGGTGAAGAGCAGGTTTGCTGCCATCTCCAGGGTGGGCATGTCCCGAAGTGAGATCACCAGCACCTCTGGCAAGGCCTGCGCCAATGGGTTACGCAATCCGGCACCAAACTCGAAAGACCCGCAAACAGTCTCTGCCCTCTGGTCCTGCGGTAGCAGCCGATGATCCGTGGGGTTCATGTAGAACAGCAGACTGGGTTCCCCCACCATTCGTGGGGCCCGACCAGCCGTCTCCAAACGCAGCAAGCCGCTGCGCACCACGTGGATGTGGCCCAATCCATCCTGGGCGTCGAACTCGGCGGAATGACATAGCGGGCCGGCCTGGAACACCCGCGCCCGCAGCTCGAAGCAGCTCAGCAACCAAACCAGTCGATCATCCATTGTGAGACTCTAGGGAAATAATACGAGACACAAAGATACCTACAGTATCGTTCCGTTTGTCAACATACGTCCGCGCCATTGGGGCGCAACGCAATCGGAGGTACTGCCATGATCCGCATTCCACCCGTCGCTCTGGAACAGACCGACACCAAGACCGCCGCCACCTTGAGTCAGGTGAAAGCCAAGCTGGGCATGTTGCCCAACCTCATCGCCACTCTCGCCCGATCGCCTGCCGCCCTGGAGGGCTACCTGAAGCTGGCGGAGGCTGCCGCCGGCGGAAGACTCTCAACTCGGCAGCGGGAGTCCATCGCCATCGCGGTGGCCCAGGAAAACGCCTGTGAGTACTGCCTGAGTGCCCACGCGGCCATGGGCCGGGCGGCCGGGCTTAGTGCGGCCGACATCGAGGGTGCTCGCGAAGGCCGTGCCACGGATCCCCTCGACGCCGCGGTCACCGCCTTCGCATTGGCGGTGGTGCGAGCCCGGGGTGGGGTCGCCGACGCCGACCTCGATGCCGTCCGCAAGGCCGGGGCCGATGACGGGATCGTCATCGAGATCGTCGCCCACGTCGCCCTGAACGTGATGACCAACTACGTGAACCGGGTGGCCGGTACCGAAGTGGACTTTCCCGTCTATCGGCTGCGTGCCGCGGCCTGAACCCTCCTGACACGTTGTCTTTCCAGTACAGAAGAAGGAGATAGCCATGAAGCACGCCATGACAGCAGTCGTTGCGGCGAGCGCCTTGGCGCTCGGATGTTCCATGCAGGGTGTCTTCGCTGACGCCGAGGCCGAACCCACAGGCGCAGCCTATCCCGACGTGGAGATCGGCCCCGCGTTCAACGAAAACGGTGAGC
>CAZLYT010000653.1:0-8472 GCA_964563515.1 uncultured Candidatus Competibacteraceae bacterium
GCCACGCTAATTCGGGGTTTGCAGCAGAGCCTCTTCACCCACCTCATCCGTCCACACCATAAACCTTTCCAAACGACTTCCCCCAAATGCGGTCAGTAAAGCCACATCGGCGGCGTCGCGTCCGCGGGCCATCAGGATCCGGCCGACGCGGGGCGCGTTGTTGCGGGCATCGAAGGTGTGCCATTCGCCACCCAGATACACATCAAACCACGCGCTGAAGTCCATCGGGTCGCGGGACGGCGGTATTCCGATGTCGCCCAGGTAGCCGGTGCAATAGCGGGCCGGGATGTTCAGACAGCGACAAAGCGTGACCGCCAGGTGAGTGAAGTCGCGGCACACCCCTACCCGCTCTTGATATGCCTCGTAGGCGGTGCGGGTGCTGCGCGCCTGCAGATAGTCGAAAGTGAGATGCTGATTGACGAAGTCGCAAATGGCCTGTACCCGCGCCCAGTTTTTGGGGGTGTTCCCGAACAGCTGCCACGCGATGTCCAGCATCAAGTCCACTTCGCAGTAACGGCTGGCGATCAGGAACTGGAATGCCTCGTTTGGCAGGTCATGGATTTCGTGCTGTTCGGCATCGGTAATCTGCCGGTCCGGCTGACCACTGTCCTCGACCACCGCTTGGTTCCAAAACCGCACCCGGCCGGCCGGCACGATTAGTCGAGTGCAGCGATTGCCAAAGCTGTCGATGTAGTCGCTGGTGGTCACCTGCGGTTCCACAAGGAGATATTCACCGCGGCGAATCGACGCCTGCCGTGAGGGATGGATGTGGAGCATGGCGATCACCGGCGTCGGTGCCGGGTAGTCGAATACGATGTCATAGCCAGCTTTAATCAGCATTGATTTCCTCTCGCATCGGTGTCCAGGAACTGCGCCAACGAGCTGCCCTCAGCTCGCGGCTCAGTCGAATAACTTCTCACTCGGAGCAAGCTTCATTGGCATGCTCGCTCCAGCCATCGGAGCCGGGATTCATCCTCGAATTCGCCCGTCCGGTGCGGCGGCGTCTCAAAACCATTCCGGGACCTCGCCGCTCTGGTTCATCTTTTCCAGCATGGTACGCAACGCCACGATGGAGCGCTGCCTGGCGACGTTCAGATCCCATAGTTGTCCACCCGCAGGCAGCGGATCGAGCAGCTCCCCGGCGAGCCGATCCGGTGACAACACTTCGTAGATCCGGCGCCACTCCCCCTCGACACGCATAGCCAAGCCCGGATTGATCAGGTAATGCCCGCGGCGCACACGCAGAAAGAGCTTGCGATTGTATGGGCCTGCCCGTGAAACCTCGTTCTTTGACAGAATCGAGGAGATGTAGGAGCGCTTCTTGCGCCGCGATGGCACTACAGATTCCGGGAAGTGGTCGAGGACCTCGGCGAAGTCCGCTGCCATCAGCAGCCGCCGGTGCGATGCCCAATTCTCCCCGAGCCGCTGGTAAAACAGAACCATCGCGATGCAGAGCATCAGGTACTCCATCAGCCGGCGATCGAGCTTCACCAGTCGCCCTTCCACCTGCACGTCCAGGCTGGTTGGGGCCAATCGATCGAACAGCGCGGGCAACTTGGTGCGAGCGAATCGCTCATCGGCACAGGCGCGTTCCAGACCGATTTGAAAGGCGTTGAGGCCGTTGCCATCTACCAAGCCGGTGTCCGCGTCCCGGTCCAATAGCGCCTCGGCGAGCTCGGCATTCCCCATTCGGCTCGCGATCATCAGGGGGGTCTGGCCGAAGACATTGCGAAAGTCCACGCCGTACTTATCGACCTCACGCAATACGCCGCTGGGATTCTTGACCCCATAGGGCAAAAAATATTTCTTCTCCAGCAACGATGCGGCTTTGTCCAGTTGCTTCGCGGCGCGGAAGCCAGCTTGCACTAAAGCATTTAGTCGATGTTGGTCGCGATGGACTAGGGCATACTCCAGCAGCGCGATAGCGGCTTTCTTCTCGTGGCGCTGCAGCGCCTTTTCCTCCAGCTCGGCCAAGGCATCACCACGCAGAACGGTCCAGGGCACCTCGCGCTGCTTCAGGATCTGGGCTCGGATCTCGGCCGCCTGCTCATCCTTACCCTGCAATTCCAGTCGATGGGCTTCGTGACGCCATTCATCAAGGCTCGAGCGCTGCTCCTCAATGTCGCCCACGCTTTCATGGACAGCAGTCAATCCTAGCAGTGCGAGCAAGTGCTGCTTGGGACGCGTCTCGATCAGATAGAGGTTCTTCACTGCCCGAGTGACAGCCACATACAAGGCATTGATGTAGAACTTATAGATCTCGAGCGACTTATCACCCTTGTCGCGACCACGGGCATAACGCAACTCGCCTTCCAAAGTCTCAGCGCTAAGGTTCCCGGCAATATCACGAAAGCGCTTCTCCTCGCCCGAGATGAAGCCGTAGAGCAGCACACTCTCGTATTCCAGCCCCTTGGCCTCATGAATCGAGAAAACCAGAGGCGTGCGGAAATACTGGCGTACCTCGGCTTTCTGCTCCGGATGCAGAACCAAGACTGCAAAACGGGCCGAGGCACCGGTGCGCCGATCCAGGTCGCGCTTGACTTGGTCGCTATCCATCAACAATCCGACCCGACCCTGGCTGGGACCGCAACTACGCACCAGATAGTTGCTCTCCCGATCCACGGAGCCGAAACGGGCATGTTTGATGTGCAGCAATCGGTTGGCGATCTCGGTGACCTGGGGTGAATTGCGGAAGTTCGCATTCAGGATGCGAATCAGATCTGCCGGCGCGCCACTGTCGGTGCGCTCCCTCCAGAACAGGGTCTTGACCTTGGCCCAGGAGAAGAAGTTGGGGTGGACAATCTGGTTGGAGTCGCCGCACAGCAAGAAGCTGCGGTCGTCGCGTAGCGCGCGCAGAATAAGCAGCAGCTGGACATTGGTTAGATCCTGGACTTCGTCGACCACCACGAAGTCGTAGCGTGGCTCTACTCTCTGCAGCCAGGCGTGACTCACGATATTGGGGTCGAACCACCCCTGCTCCTCGAGGAGTTGCAGGTACTTCTCGAACAGATCGTAGACCGCGTTCCGCGACTCCGGCGCGTAGATCGACTGCCTCACACCTAGGGCGAGATAGTCGTCACGGCTCAAGTAGGCGCTCCCGGCCTCGGTTCCGGTGATCGCACCCTGGAACTCCTCGAACAGGCGGTGGCTGTCCTTGAGCTCTCTCGGCAACCGTTGGCGGGCGGTCCAGCCGGCGAACACCCGGGCGGTGATCTCCTTGCCCTTCGGCACTTGGATGCTCTCCAGGTACTCCCGAAACGACAGGAAATCGACGTTCTGCTCGTCGTTGAAATAGCCGTTGGCGTAGTAGAGGTCGCGGGCATTGCTCACCAAAAAGGGCGAGCGCGTGACGTAGAGGATGTCGCCGCTCGCGTCCTTCATCTTCTCCAGCGTCAGCGCCGTCTTGCCGCTGCCGGCGGAGCCGATGATTACCAGCGGTGGTGACTGCCGGTAGACGGAATCCTGGTCTTCGTCGAAGGACAACACCTTGTCCAGCAAATGAAACCGAGGCAGCTTCGGGTTCAGATACGGCAGCTCCGGCGCTTGGTCGGCCGCCACGCCCTCCAGTGAGGGTATGCGGTCCTCGTCGATCTGTGCACCGCGAGCGAGAAACCGCGATTTCTCATAGGCATGCTGCGGGATGTACTCCAGCACCAACGCACAAACCTCACCTTTGTGGCGATAGAGCGCGAACAGCAGACGGTTGCTGCGGTCCAGTCGCGCCCGGTAGAGGTTGTTGCCGATTTTTTTGACCTCTGCGGAGCGGAAATCATCGGCTGCGAGGTAGGTAGCGAGCTTTGCGTAACCAGGGATGGCCCCCAGGTCGAGGCCTCGGTAAACGAGTATTTTCATTAGCTTACAGGTACTGGATAGGGCTAGCACGGCCGCCTCATGCGGCCGCAGCCACAATGGTAACCGATCGCGGCGCAAGGCCTTGTCCCAAAATCAGCACGGGAGGCGACTAACCGCAGTCGATACACGGCCAGGAACCTGGGCCAGCGCGAAACGTTCCCTAACTGGTACGCACTCCGCCGATACCAGGCATCGCGCGGAATGAAGCTCGCCCACTTTATACGGGCTCGGCAGAGCCGGTGTCGCTGCAGACCTGGGGCATCCTGGTGCTCCTGGCCGCGACCCTGCTGCTGTTCGACGAGTTGATGAAGCTGCTTCATGGCCGTCGGCGAATGGCACGGCAGGCAGAGGCCTGACGCCGATACCCCGCCCCGGGTCGAGGTTGGATCGCTGCCCTACGACTCGTTAGCGAGCAGCCCGGCAGACTGAAAACAAGCACCAAGCGAAGCCCGAATCCGAGGAGTAAAACCGTGATATTCGTCTACGTCACGCTCAACACGATGGAGGAGGGTCAGACGCTTGCCCGCCTCCTCATCGATCGAAAGCTGACCAATTGTGTCAACTTCCACGCCATCACCTGCACCTATGTCTGGGACGGCGAAATCACCACAGAGCCCGAAGTGGTCGCACTCATTAAGACGAGAGCAGAACATTTCGACGCCGTGGCGGCGTCGGTCAAAGAGGTCGCGTCCTACACCAATTTCGTCGGCCAGATCGATGTGCCCGAGGTCAATCCAGAGTTTGAGTCCTGGTTGCACCGCGTCGTGCCCACCTGAGGGAATGGGTCGAGTTGGGCTGGCGCGATGACCCGCCCGGCTGAGCGCGCGGCGCAACTGGTGAAGGCTTAGGCGGACCCAGTTTTCTCGTGCTCATCGGATCCCGGGCCGCCACCTCCTCCGGGAACTCTTTCAGGAGCGGGAGGAGCTGTGGCGTTTTTTTCCGGCCGCGGCGTCTCTCGAATCCTTACAGCGGGCATTTTAGATATCAAGTCGATACATGGGCTCGACCCCGCCTAGTCGCAGCTTTGGCGGTACTCTCCGGGGTTCGCTCCGGTCCATTTCTTGAACGCCCGATGAAACGCGCTGGGTTCGGCGAATCCCAGGGCGAGCGCGACATCGAACACGGACTGTCGCGAACGACTCAGATAGGTAATCGCCAGATCCTTCCGCAAGTCGTCCTTGATCGATTGGTATGCCTGATTCTCTTCGCGCAGTCGTCGTCGCAGGGTAGAGGGCGTGGTGTGCAACTGGGTCGCCAGGGTCTCGAAGTCGGGCCACTCACCCGGTGGCAGCTGCCGGAGGCGTCGGCGGATTCTGGCCGTCAGGCTGTCGCTGTTGCGGTACTTGACAAGGAAGTTTGCCGGGGCGAAGCGCAGGAATTCTTTCAGTGAAGCTTCGTTTTGCACCACGGGCAGCTCGAGACAGGAAGCATCAATACTGATGCGGGTCAGCGGCCGGTCAAAGCGTGAGTCGGTGCAGAAAAGCACCCGGCATTCCCCGCTGCACGCGGGCTCCTTGCAGCGGAATTCGGCGCCGAGAATGGGAATTCTGCGACGCACCAGCCAGCAGGCAATGCCGTGCAGCATCACCAGGAAAGTGGCGTAGGCAAACATTCGCTGTGGTTCTAATCGCTCTCGCAATGTTATGTGAGCGACTTCCCCTTCCCGCGACAAGCTGCAGTGCAGATCGTCGAGGACCATGTGCAAAAAGCGTAGTGCGCGCTTGATCGCGATCTCCAGCGTGTCGCTGTGAAGAACACTCTGACAGAGGAGGACGAAGCACCCAGATTTCATGGGATGCGAGTCCATGCCGAAGAACTCGTCGTCGAGAGTCTCGGCGATCAATCGCCAGAGCGCGCCGTAGTGTGAAGGAGAGACGCTCGCTCGCGGCGAAGCCAGCAGGCTTGGGGAGATGCCGGCGCGAGCGAGCAGTGCTTCTGCGTTGAGACCGCGCTGGCGTACTCCCACCAGGGTTTCCTCGACGAAGCAGATCGAGATGGTGCCCTTTTCCCGGTTCTCCATTGTTTTGGCCAGCACCGTCGCTAAGGGCGGACAGTTGCAAAGCGCGCCAAGCATCTTGAGCGATTTCGCCATCGTTCGCCACCCATCGTCGCTCCTAGACTCTCGACCCAGCGCTACCGAATGCGCCCAGTTACCAAGCGGGAGCGTCCGATGCAGATCAAGGACAGCGTATTTCTCGTCACTGGCGGCAGCTCCGGCCTCGGCGCTGCCACGGTGCGGATGATCGTTGCGGGCGGCGGCAAGGTGTTGCTGGCAGATCTCGATGCGCAGGCCGGCTCGGCGCTGGCCGCCGACCTCGGTGCCGCGGCGCGCTTCATCCGCACCGATGTGAGTGACCCGGTCAGTGCCGAGACGGCCGTCGCCGCGGCCCTGGTTGGCTTCGGTGGCTTGCACGTGCTGGTGAACTGCGCCGGCGTCGTACGGGCCGAGAAGATCCTAGGCAAGCACGGCCCCCACGCCCTCGACACCTTCAAGCGGGTAATCAACATCAATCTGCTCGGCAGCTTCAACATGATCCGGCTCGCGGCCGCGGCGATGAGCCAGGAGGAGCCTAATGCCGAAGGCGAGCGCGGCGTCATCGTCAACACCGCTTCCGTGACGGCCTTCGACGGGCAGATTGGTCAGGCCGCATACTCGGCGTCTAAGGCCGGCGTGGTGGGCATGACGCTTCCCATCGCTCGCGAGCTGGCGCGTTTTGGCATCCGCGTCGTGACCAGCGCCCCAGGGATCTTCGAAACCTCCATGCTGCTCGGCATGCCGCAGCCGGTTCAGGAAGCCCTGGGCCAGTCCGTTCCCTTCCCACCGCGGCTGGGCCGGCCGGCAGAGTTCGCCGCGCTGGTCCGGCACATCGCCGAGAACGCCTATCTCAACGGCGAGGTGGTTTGCCTCGACGGCGCCATTCGGATGGCGGCGAAGTAAGCTGCCTCCATCAGGCATTGCAGGAGTACTAGCTATGTCCGCAGTCAGCGACCCGGTCGTCATCGTCGCCGCCAAGCGCACCCCCATCGGCGCCTTTCAGGGGCAACTCGCGACGCTCTCCGCCCCTGAGCTGGCCTCTTTCGCCATCGCCGCCGCCGTCGAGCACGCCGGCATCGGCGGCAACGACCTGGACGAAGCCATCTTGGGCTGCGTGCTCCCCGCGGGTTTGGGACAAGCCCCTGCGCGCCAAGCCGTGCTCGCCGCGGGCCTGCCCCAGTCGCTGCCCTGCACCACCGTGAACAAAGTCTGCGGCTCCGGAATGAAAACCTGCATGCTGGGACACGACCAGATCCTGGCCGGGATCGCCGACGTGGTGCTGGCCGGCGGCATGGAGTCCATGACCAACGCTCCATACCTGCTGCCCAAGGCCCGCAGCGGCTACCGTCTCGGCCACGGCCAGGTGATCGACCACATGTTCTACGATGGCTTGCAGAGCCCGTTCGACGGCCAGTTGATGGGTAGCTTCGCCGAGCTCTGCGCCGAGAAATATGGCATCAATCGAGAGACTCAAGACGCCTTTGCGGCCGAGTCGGTGCGCCGCGCGCAACGGGCCGTAGCCGAGGGTGATTTCGCGCAAGAGATCGCTGCGGTGAAGGTGAAAGGTAAGACCGGAGAAGCATGGGTCACTGAGGACGAGACCCCTTCTCGTTGCAATGTCGAGAAGATTCCAAGCCTGAAGCCCGCCTTCAAGAAAGACGGGACGGTGACGCCCGCCAACTCGTCCTCCATTTCGGATGGCGCTGCGGTGCTGGTGTTGATGCGCCAATCAGTAGCCGACAAGCGCGGGCTTGATCCGCTCGCCCGCCTCGTCGGCCATGCCACTTTCGCTCAGGCGCCGGAATGGTTCACCACCGCACCGGTGGGCGCCATCGACAAGCTGCAGCAGCGTCTCGGCTGGTCGCCCTCCGACGTGGATCTTTACGAAATCAACGAAGCTTTCGCCGTGGTGACCTTGGCCGCCATGCGTGATCTGACGCTTGCCCACGAAACGGTGAACGTCAATGGCGGTGCTTGCGCGCTGGGTCACCCCATCGGCGCCAGCGGCGCCCGGATTATGGTCACCTTGATCCATGCGCTGCGGAATCGTGGTCTGCGGCGGGGCATTGCCAGCCTGTGCCTGGGTGGCGGGGAGGCCACGGCGGTGGCCGTAGAGATCGACTGACCGACTGCGGCGCGTCCTATCGTCGCCGCGCAATCGGCGGCTAGGGCTCGGCGAACATCTCATGGATCACGCTTCGCAGCCATTGGTTGCCTAGGGCCAATAGGGGATAGACCACGGTTTCGCGGATGAACCGCGCGGATAAACCGTGTTCTGTCCCGAAAATGGCACTTCGAAAATGGCGCTTGCAATCGGCGGCGGGCGTCGGCCGGGAGCGCAGCTGCAGCTTGACCAACCACCGGGGACATCAGGCCCGCCGAAGTGGGCCGCGGGGCGGATACGAATCACCTGACCGAGCGATCCTGCGAAACCTTGTTGAACACGCGACCCACCGGAAGTGGGGTTGGCGCCAAGCGCGTTGTCTGCGCGGGTTCGGGCGGCGAGGCCGCGCCTGGCGACAATCTCGCCGTTGACTAATTGACCGCCGAGAAGTTGTACTCGCCGAGGTTTCCGAAAGCCGCGT
>CAZLYT010000654.1:0-2611 GCA_964563515.1 uncultured Candidatus Competibacteraceae bacterium
ACCTCCACGTCGATGTCCGGGTACTTTTCCTCGAACATCTCGATGACGTTCTCCGGTGCATAGCTGCCCCAGGTGAGCAGGCGCAATGTCTCGGCCTGAGCTATTTGCCCGCCTCCCGCCAAGGCGAGCCCCAGCGTGGTCGCGGAAAACAGAGTAGTCGTTGTCGTTCGCATCATGCTTCCTCCGGGTGATTGCTGTACAGGTCAGGGCAGGTTGTGTCCGAGGCCCGGCCCGAGCGCCATTTTCCACCGCTTGCCATGACAGCTCGACGGGACCGTTAGGCCAGCCGGTCGCGCCAGCGGTAATAGGCAACCGATGGTGCCAGAAACCAGGGATCCCCCTGATAAAACGGACGGGTCTCGAATCCGAGCCCATCGAAGGCCGTGCCCCCCTCCCCACGGCCCAACACCTGCTGGCCGAGGCGCATGCCGAGATAGCTCGCCATGGAGATGCCGGAGCCGCAGTAGCCCATAGCGTAATGGATGCCCTCGTGCTTGCCGATATGCGCCAGAGTATCGAAGGTGTAAGCAACCTTGCCGACCCAGGAGTGGCTGATCCGGGTTTCCCGCAGCTCGGGGAACAGCCGCGCCATCTCGGCGTGCAGCCGAGGGGCGCTGCGCCTTGGATCGGACTCCTTGAGGGAGACGCGGCCGCCGAAGAGGATCCGCCGCCGGTCCGGCGAGGCCCGGTAGTAGTACACTAGCTCGCGGGTATCGCTGACGACGCGATTGCGAGGAATCAGTCGCGACACCAGGTCCGGCTCCAGCGGCTCGGTGGCGATGATGTAGCTGCCGATGGGGATTACGCGGCGTCGCAGCCATGGGCTGAGGGCGCCGGTGTAGCCATTGCTGGCGACGATGACATCGCGGGCCAAGATCGGCCCCCGGTCGGTGCCTACCCTGAAGCGGGAGCCGTCATGGCTCATTGCCGTCGCCGCGCAATGCTGCACCATGGTGATACCGGCCTCCAGCGCTTGGGCCAACAATCCCTGATGGAAGCGCGCAGGATGCAGCGATGCGTGACGGGGATAGACCACGCCGCCGAAATAGCTGGCAGTCTTGAGCTCGGCGGACTGCTCCGACCGTGGGACCAACCAGGCACCGGTCTCCAGCCCTGGCGTTTCCTGCCGTAGTTGTATCGCCAGCCGTCGGTAATGAGCCGGGGAGTGGGCGGCGTGAAAGCGTCCGCAAACATTGAAGTCGCAGTCGATTTCCTCGCTCGCGATGAAGTGTCCGATCCAGGCCAGCGCCCGATGGCCTTCCTGAAGAATCTGCCGTGCCCGTTCGCTGCCATGCCTGGCGCTCAGTTGTTCGAAGGAAGGCTTGATGCTGGTGCTGATCTGACCACCGTTGCGGGTGCTGCAACCCCAGCCTGCCGCCTCCGCATCCAGCACCACGGTGTGGCGTCCCTCCCGCGCGGTCTGTATCGCGGCGCTGAGGCCGGTGTAGCCGGAGCCGATCACCAGGACATCGGCGCTGGCAGGCGGCGACTCCGTCTGCATGGGCGGGCGAGGCACGTCCTCCCACCAGTAGGGGCTGGACTTGAAGTCGTCGCAGAACAGCGGCGTTCTCCTATTCCCCGTAGTCGCTGCGCTGGTACGAAGCCCCTTGCAGCCAGGCCGGCTCGATCTCCACGCCCCAGCCGGGGGCATCCGGAATCCGCACCTTGCCGTCGACGACCGCATAGGGCGGATTGCGGATCAGGCCCTCCTGCCAGGGGTAGTAGTCGCTCCCCTCGATGGAGAGCTCCAAGTACTTGCCGGCGTTGTCGATGGCCCCCAGCAGATGCATGGTGAACAAGGTGACCATGGACAGGTTGGCGCAATGGGGCGTGCAAGGTAGGCCCGCCTCTGCCGCCATCCGGGCCACTCGCAGCGTGCGCGTCAATCCCCCCAGATAGCACACGTCGGGTTGCACGACGTCCACGGCTCGCAGCGCAATCATGTGGCGCCAGGTCGGGAGCTCACAATCCTGCTCGCCGCCGGTGACGTCCACCTCCAGAGCATCGGCGACCTGCCTGGTCTGCTCGAGCTCCCAGTAGGGGCAGGGCTCCTCGTAGTGGCTGACCCCGTAGTCCTGCAGCAGGTGCCCGACCTCGATGGCACGTGTCGGTGAGAAGGCGCTGTTGGCGTCCGCCAGCAAGGCTACCTCGTCGCCCAAAGCCTTTCGCACGGTGGCGACGATCGCCTCGCTGCGGCCGGGCCACTGGTCCACGTCGTGTCCGCATTCGGCGCCGATGCGAAACTTGAAGGCGTCGAAGCCGTATTGATCACGAAGTCGCAGAAATCGCTCGGCCTCGGCCTCCGGGGTGATGTCGCGCTTCATGGAGGAGGCGTAGCTGCGAAGCGTGCCGGGCGCTCCGCCGATCAGCTCGCACACGCTCTTGCCTTCCAGCTTGCCGCGCAGATCCCACAGCGCGGTGTCGAGCCCCGCCAGCGCCCGATACAGATACGAGCCTGGGAACTTGTGCTCGCGCTCCGGGATGGTGTCGACCAGGGCGTCGATGTCGAGGGCGTCGGCACCCAGGGCCCAGGGCGCGATCTGGCGATGCACGATCGCCGAGGTGATGTCGGCGTTGTAGGTCGCCACCTGCCCCCAACCGTCGGCGCCAT
>CAZLYT010000655.1:0-4546 GCA_964563515.1 uncultured Candidatus Competibacteraceae bacterium
TGCGCGCCCGCTGTCGACTGAGATCGATGCCGCGAGCTGCCGCGGCCTGCTGAGCACGCAGATCTGGGGCCGATCCCAGGTGATAAGCATGGGTTCCCGCCGAGTCCACCTCCACCAAACCCGCTAGACTAGATTCAAGCAACATCGACTCGAGAACACCCTGAGCGGTAGGCGATCGGCAGATATTGCCCATGCAGACCATGAGTAACCGTACTTTTGTTCGTTGCATCAGTATGTTGACAGTTTGTAGTTGGGGTGCGGCGTGGGTCCAGCATGCATCAGTGGGAGAACGCGGGCAACCGCTGCCGAGTGGCCTGCATTGCCTCCAGGTTAATTCTGGTTCACAACCGCGGAGTCAATCTCCACCAGGCCCGCAGAGAAGGTGATGCAGCTCGACCGAGTGCGTTTGCTAGTAGGGAACGTGTTTCGGCACGGAACACGCCGCTACCGCTTAGTGGAAGTGTTGGCCGATGCTTCCGGTCCGGCGCTGGTGTTGCAGGCCCTCGACCTGCCTCCGTCCATCCAAGGCAACCAGTACGGGGATGCCTCCCGTCTGGCGCCGAGGCTATTGACAATCCCGTTGTACGCCGAAGATGGCGAGCGCCTGAACCCAGCCCTGCAAGAGTTGGAGCCGCCGATTGGTCATTGACCGCCTCGACGAGCCCTCTCCACCCTTCGTGGCATCGACTGAGCAACCAAGTAGTCATCAGCTACGGCAGCGGACAAGCAAGCACCCGTTGCCGGCTGCAGGGACGCTCGAGAGAGCCTGGAGCCTGGTCGACATGACGCCGCGAGTCACTGCTCCGAGCGCAGGTGCAAAGCTGATGCGGCTCGCAATAGATCCGCTTCGGTATCGACGCCGGGGGGCGGGACTGCCACTGCCAGGGCCACAGCAATGCCGATGCCGTGCCAAAGCGCACGCAGTTGCTCCAACGATTCGCAAACTTCCAGCGGTGCCGGCTGCATGCCCGCAAATGCTCGCAGCGTGGCGACCCTGTAGGCATAGATGCCGATATGGCGGTAGAAGCACTGATCACCCGGCAGCCCATGGCCAGACTTGTCAAAGCTATCTCGATGCCACGGTATCGGCGCGCGACTGAAGTAGAGCGCGCGCCCACTGGCGTCCATGACCAGTTTCACGACATTGGGGTCGAACACTTCCTCACGGCAGGCAACCGGCGTGCACAGGGTGGCAACTCCAGCCCAGGACGAGGCGGCCAGCAGGGTAGCCACCTGATCGAGAATGACGGGGGGCGCCTCGGGTTCATCGCCTTGCAGGTTCACGACGATGTGTTCGTCGGCCCAGCCCAATCGCGCCGCGACTTCCGCTATGCGGTCGGTACCAGAGCCGTGCTCGGGACGGGTAAGTACGGCCTCGCCGCCCGCACCTTCGATGGCCTCCACGATGCGGAGGTCGTCGGTGGCCACAATGGCGCTACTCGCACCGCTTGCCAGGGCTCGCCGAAGTACATGAACGATCATTGGCTGATCGCCAATCAGCCGGAGCGGTTTGCCTGGAAGTCGGGTCGATCCGTAGCGGGCCGGAATGGCCACCGTGAAGCTAGGCATGGCCGTCATCGACCCTCTAGCGCCTCCAGCTCCTCCAAGCTCAGCTGTCTGGCCTCGTCCTCCAGCAGAATAGGAATGCCATCACGTATGGGGTAGGCCAGGCGACTGGCACGGCACACCAGCTCTTCCTTTTTTCGATCGTAGGTCAGCGGCGCCTTGCTGACAGGGCACACCAAAATATCCAGCAGCTTCTTGTCCATCAGGATCCTCTTGACGCTGGAACGGCCAGCTTGGCCAGCAGCCTTTGGATGAAAGCTTCCGGCAGCTCGGCGTTCACCGGCACATACCAGGCCTTGAACTGCGGCCAAGCCCGGCATTTTACGGCATCCTTCTCGGTCATCAGAACTGGGGCGTTGTGGGCGAATTGCAGCTCGCTCAGCCGATAGTGGTGATGATCCGGGAAAGGGTGTGGAATCACTTCCAGCCCGAGCCCTCGCAGGTGGCCGAAGAAGCGCTCGGGCTCGGCAATACCCGCCACGGCGTGGACTGGATGCTCCCTGAACTCGATCAGATCGCGATGCTCCGAATCAGTTAAAGCTACCGCCGTGTTGCCTACCAGCCGCATAGGAATCTCCCCAGCCGCGGCTACGCCGCCGTTGCAGACCACATAGTGGAGCTCCGATAGTCGGGATTGGGGCTCGCGCAGCGGCCCAGCCGGCAGCGGCCAACCATTGCCGAAGCGGAACGCCCCGTCTACCACGGCGATCTCGACATCGCGGTCGAGCCGGTAGTGCTGCAGTCCGTCATCGGAAATCAACACGTCCACATCGGCTGCCTGTAGCAATCGCTGGCCTGCGGCGACTCGGTCGGGATGCACGCATACGGGACAACCGGTGCGCAGACGAATTAACAGGGGCTCGTCTCCACAAACCGCAGGGTCGGTGTCATCGACCACCAAACGCGGCTCGGTCCCGGGTTGCCCGCCATAGCCGCGGGAAAGGATACCCACGCGTCGCCCGGCATGTTCGAGGGCTATGGCCAGCGCGACCACCAACGGCGTCTTGCCGCTGCCACCGGCCGTCAGATTGCCCACCACGATGATCGGCGCAGACAAGCGCTTGCGGCGCAGCCAGCCCCGTCCATAGGCCAACCGCCGCAACGCCACCACCGCGAAGAACGCATACCCCAAGGGCAGCAGCGCTCGGCTCAGCGGTCCCCGTCCATACCAATGCCGCGGGCGACCGCTCAAAGGGGGAATACCGGACAGCGGCCAGGGGTGGCGGCCCGGTCCTTGCTCTCCGATCGAGCGGGTCGAGGCCGGCGCTTCGAGTGGCGGGCGCCGGCTAGGGCGCCGCGGTCGGGATTGCCGTCCTCGGGCGATAGTCTGAGGCGGTCCCAATGCTTGCTGTGGTTGCTGGGGCCGGCCGCAAGCGGGTTCAGCCCGGTTCCTCGCTGTAAACCGTGGCGATGGACACCTGGCGTATGCCAAGTCGAGCAGCCACGTCCATGACCCGCACCACGAAGCGATGGGGTGTCCCGGCGTCCGCGCGGATCATTACCGTCCGTTCTTCTCGACCCGACAATGCTCGAGTCAGCGCCGAACGCAACGCCGCGGCATCGCCGCCCGGCAGCTCGCGATCGTCTATGGTGTAACGACCTTGGGAGTCGATGACCACCTGCAGCGGCCACTCCGGAGCCGGAACCGGCTCCGTCGATGCCTCAGGCAAGGAGATATCCAGCCGTGACTCGCGGGTAAATGTGGTGGATACCATGAAAAAGATCAGCAGCAGCAGCACCACGTCGATCAGTGGCGTGAGACTGACCTCGGGGTACTCTTGGGTGCGTGGGCGCAGATTCATGAGCGCTCAACAGCGGCCGATGAAAAGGCCGGGCGCGAGAGGATGCCGCTAGTGTCCTTGCCAACATCCTGCGCCTGGAGAATCTCCATCAACAGCAAGGCCTCCTGCTCCATGCTCACCACGAGCTCGTCCACCCGGCCGCGGAAGTAGCGATAGAACATCAGGCTTGGAATCGCCACCGTGAGCCCCGCCGCGGTGGTGATGAGAGCCTCCGAGATACCACCTGCCAGAATCGTCGGGTCACCAACCCCTTGCAGGGTGATGACGTTGAACACACGAATCATCCCGATCACCGTGCCCAACAATCCGAGCAGTGGCGTGATCTGAGATATGGTTCCCAGCGAATTGAGATAGCGCTCCAGCTCGTGCACCACATGTCTGCCGGTGTCCTCCACTGCCTCGCGAATAATCACGCGCCCGCGATTACGATTGAGCAGGCCGGCGCCCACAACGCGACCGAATGGCGAGCTGCTGGCGAGCGATTCCACGTCTTGCGACACGATCCTCCCGGTCCGCTGCCACTGCCGGACCTGCTCGGTCAGCCGGGGAGGGAGTACTTTGGCGCGTCGCAGCGACCATAGCCGCTCCAACACGATCGCAAGCGCTGCCACCGAGCAGGCCAGAATCGGCCACATCAGCCAGCCGCCAGATTGGATGAGGTCGTACACTTTATTGCGGTCTCGCCGGTTCTCCCGGAATGCCGGGATCATACTGGAATTTACTTGCACATCGAACCGGCCCATCAATCAAGGGGCGTGCCAGAGGCGGCGCCGATGCATATACCAGGTATCCAGCTGCGTGCCACCCGCGGGGTCGATACTTAGCACGATGTCGCCGACCATTGCGGTTTCGAGCCACCGGGAGGATTGCACGCGGCTCGCCGGGCCGGGGTAACGGCCGGCCAGCAGCACCGGTACCTGGACCGGCCCCAGCAAAGCCAGGACCTCGCCCGCCGCCGCGGCCGTCGTTACCACGGCTCGTAGTGACCTCCGATCCACCTGGTCCAAGGCCGACCAGCCGTGAGGCGCGATCAGCACGTGGCCTCCCCCGGGGGCTTCGATGCTGGCGAGGCAACGCGTTGGATGATCAGCTCTGGCTCGCAGCCTCAAACCCGCTGGAGCCCCCGGTTGTGGACCCTGATCGCAGGTGGACGCGCCCAGCACCGGCGTTCGCAGATC
>CAZLYT010000656.1:0-1655 GCA_964563515.1 uncultured Candidatus Competibacteraceae bacterium
GGTGCTCACTGGACTACCCTCCCGAATGAGAACTGCAAACGCCGCGAAGCTGGGTCAAGGGCAGGCTGCCTTGTGCAGCCTGGCGAAGCGCACCCTTGAGGCGGCGTAGGGGCAATACGCTGAACCCTGGCAGCAGGCGCGGCAGTTGGGCGCTTGCTGCCATGGAAACAGGCTGGCGTGCAGCGTGGATTGAACTGCATGAAGAGGAACGAGGGTCTGAACCAATGACTTCCGTGCCCCCGAGGCGACTGCCATCGTTGCTGGCCGTTCGACGGCCCATATGAGACCCGCAGCGCTCGGGGTGCCGGAAGACCCGGACGGGCTACAGGGTGTAGCGCCAGGGTGAAGAGCCTGGAGCGCCGATCAGTGAGCGTCCCGCACGGACTTCCGGCACGGTGAGTCAGACCAGAATTTGCAGGAGATGATCCATGAACACTTTCTTCGCCGGGCTGGACTGGGCCAGCCAAACCCACGCCGTGTGCGTCATTGATGAACACGGTGCCGTCAGCGAGCACTTCGAGATCGCCCACGATGCCGCTGGCCTCGTGGAACTGCGACGCCGCCTCACGACCGCAGGTTCGCCGCCTATCGCCATCGAGCGCCCCTCGGGCCTGATCGTCGATTCCTTGATCGAGGCCGGCCTCACCGTCGTTCCCATCCATCCCAACGTGGTCAAGGCCACCCGTCCGCGTTACCGCAGCCACGGAGCCAAGAGCGATACGTCCGATGCTTACCTGCTGGCCGACCTGTTGCGCACCGACGGCCACCGCTTCAAGCCGCTGGCGGCCCAAGGCGACGACATCCGTGCCTTGCGTGCCTTGGTGCGCGGCCGAGATGATCTGGTTGCGACCCGCGTACAACTGGCCAACCAGTTGCGCAGCCTGCTCGAATCGTTCTGGCCCGGCGCCGCTGCCGTGTTCGCCGACGTCGATTCGCCAATCGCCTTGGCCTTCGTCGAGCGCTACCCGACGCCGAAGAGCACCGCCCGTCTTGGGCTCAAGCGTATGGCGGCGTTTTGCGCCCAGCACGCTTACAGCGGTCGCCGCAGCCCCGACGAGTTGCTGACCAGGCTGCATCAAGCCCCCCTTGCGGCCTGCGGCGAGCTGGAAATCGATGCTAAGGGCGAACTGGCGCGTAGCATCGCCCGCACCCTTGTGCGTCTGGTCAACGAGATCCGCCTCCTCACCGGCCGCATTGAGCATCAGGTCGCTGCACTCGACGACGGCCGCCTGGTCATGAGTTTTCCGCGCGCCGGCCGCATCTGCGCCGCTCAAATCCTCGCCGAGCTCGGCAGCGTGCGCGAACGCTTCGACACCGATGCACGCCTCGCCGCCGAGGCCGGAGTAGCTCCCGTCACTTATCAGTCGGGCAAGTCCAAGTCCGTGACCTTCCGCTGGGCCTGCAATCACCGCCTGCGTGCGGCACTGACTTGCCTCGCCGACAACTCTCGCCATGCCAACGCCTGGGCCGCTCATGTCTACACCCAAGCGCGCGCCCGCGGCTGCGATCATCCTCACGCCATCCGCATCCTCACCCGCGCTTGGGTGCGGGTACTCTGGCGTGCCTGGATCGACCACAAATCTTACGACCCCGCGCAGCATCGCGGGGCTCTGGCGCTCGCTACAGCAGTGGGGGGTTGACACAGGGTGTCTCAT
>CAZLYT010000657.1:0-2540 GCA_964563515.1 uncultured Candidatus Competibacteraceae bacterium
CGGACCGCCGTGTGCTTCGGCTCCAGCAGGTGCTGGGTGAATCTGCAGGCACAGTGCCCGCTGTAGCAGGTGGGCCCGACGTTCGGCGTATGCGCGCCGCCTGAGTGCTCGCGAATCACGTCCATCGCGCGTGCGAGCACGGGATGCACGAGCGCGATCTCGCGGAACGGGGCCGCGAGCGTAATCACCTGCGCGACCACCTCGGGCTCGCTCATCGCCACATGCCGCGCGAGCAGACCGCCCAGGCTGTGCCCGACGATGTGCACCCGCTGTCCGGTCTCCCGGGCGAGCCCGCGGACGCGGGTCGCGAGCGCGTCGCCGGTGGCGTCCGGGCAGTCCGCGTTCAGGCCGACCTGCGCGAGGTGCACGTCGTAGCCGATGCGTCCGAGCCACCAGAACATCTCCGTCATGCCGAGATCGGTGTTCAGGAAGCCGGGAACCAGCACAATTGGCTCACCGTGACCGCGCGGCACACCGACTCCGAGGTAGGCGGGCGAGAGGTGCAGGGCGGCCCACTCGAATGAGGCGCGGAGCTCGCGCCAGATCGGTGTGCCCACCGCCTGCACGGTGTGGTCCTCGCCGAAGAGCGACTGCGTATAGGAAACTGCCGGCCCCACGCGGTCCACCAATCTCTCGTTCGGGTCGTTCGTGCCGTGCGCTCGTGCGTTCGTGCGACTGGCGTCTTCACGACCGCTGCGCCGGCGATGAGGGTCTTCGTTCGCACCTGCCTTGACTATCGACCCCGCACGGTCATTACCGCACTTTAGTATGTGCAACATTTCACGCACGATGCACGCGGATCCTCCGCCGTACTCAATGCATGAACACTCGGGCGAAGGTCACGCGCCGCCGGCCGTACCTGCTATGACGCCGGCCGGCAAAGCCCTGTTCCTCTTGCTTCCGATCGCAGGCAAGGACGAAGCCCGCGTGTCGGACCCCGGCGCCCAGGCGCGAGGCTATGCCCCCGGCCCGCTGAGTGCGACGGCAGGGACCGCGGTTCGCCGTCCGTGCGGCGAGCGCGAATCGTCGCTGGCAGCGAGGCCGCGGCGTCGGGTGATGGCAACCGCGCACCGCTGCCCGGCCATGCGAGCGTCGCGACAGTAGCTGGAAGCCGGCGCGGTCGTCCGTCGCTGGCGAGTCCGCGATCGCGCCTATCGAGATCGCGACGGATATCGGGTCCCGCGGGGTGGCCGGCGCGAGCGGGAGGGCCAGAGGTCCCGGGTCCCGGGGGTCGAACGGCCTTGGCTGCCCGACCTCAGCGGCGGTACCTTCGCGCCGGGTTCTCTCCGGCCGCTGCCGGGTGCGACGTGTGAGGGGGGATGCGTGAAGTTCCACTGGTTCAACCTGATGCCGTGGCCATATCTGCCGGACGACTTCCGCGAGAAGCACCGGAGCGTGTGGGTCGATGTCGACTCACGGTTGTACGACCCGGTCAGGGGGCACCGCGTCTACAACGACTACCTGGACATGCTCGAGTTCGCGGCAGAAGTCGGTTACGACGGCGTGGGTGTGAACGAGCACCACCAGAACGCGTACGGCATGATGCCGTCTCCGCAGTTGATGGCCTCAACGCTGGCGCGGCGCACCCAGGACGTCTCCATCCTGCTGCTCGGGCAGTCGATCGCGTACTACAACCCGCCGACGCGCGTGGCCGAAGAGATGGCGATGATCGACGTGATCTCAGGTGGCCGGTTGATCGCCGGCTTCCCGGTCGGCACGTCGATGGACGGCAACTACGCGGTCGGTGAGAACCCGGCGACGCTGCGCGAGCAATACCAGGAGGCGCACGACCTGATCAAGAAGGCGTGGGCCGAACGGGACGTGTTCACGTGGAATGGCAAGTATCACAAGCTGCGTTACGTGAACATCTGGCCGCGGCCGATCCAGGATCCGTCGCCACCTGTCTGGATTCCCGGCGGCGGCTCGATTGAAACGTGGGACTTCTGTGCCGCGAATGACTACAACTACTCGTACCTGTCGTTCTCGGGCTACTTGCGCGCCGAGCAGCTCATGAAGGGCTTCTGGCAGCGCATGGAGGAGCTGGGGCGGGACTTCAATCCGTTCCAGGGCGCGTTCGCGCAGCAGATCTGCGTGGCCGAGAACATGGCCGAGGCGCAGCGTCTCTACGAACCGCACGTGCGCTACTTCTTCGAGCGCTGCCTCCATGTCTACCCGGGCTTCGCCGATGCCCCCGGCTACCGCACGGAGGCGACGATGCGCGCAGGGCTGCTCTCGCAGGTGAGCGGCCAGCGCGGCGGCTCCGCCGTCGCGCACGAGTTGTCCTGGGACGAGCTCGTGAAGCGCGGCTTCGTCCTCGCCGGCAGCCCGGATGACGTGGCCGAACAGGCCGAGCAGATGTCCGAGAAGCTGCGCGTGGGTCACATCGTCTGTCTGCTGCACATCGGCGACATGCCGCTGGAGAAGACGCTCTACAACACCGAGCTCTTCGCGACGCGCGTGATGCCTCGGCTGCGACCGCTGTGGGCGGAGTACGAAGACCGCTGGTCGCCGCACCCCCTGCCGAAGGACGACATGGCCAC
>CAZLYT010000658.1:0-4495 GCA_964563515.1 uncultured Candidatus Competibacteraceae bacterium
CTGGTGCGCCAGATACAGGCCCGGCTCGAGCGCCTGGGCTTCGAGCCGGGCCCGGTAGACGGCGTCATGGGTTGGCAGACCTACAAGGCGATTCGCGCGTTTCAGGAATCCAAGGGCCTGAGGGTCGACGGGCAGCCCACGGAAATCCTCCTTGGCGCCCTGGTCTCCTACAGCGGCGGCTCGGCCCCGGTCTCCGGCGACGACTCGGCAGCCGAAGGCTCGCCGTAGCCGCCGCCACCGGGCGTCTCGATCGCGAATACATCTCCCGCGGCCAGCTCCACCTGGGCCAGGCCCGGCAGGTCCTCGAAGCTGCCGTCGCCGCGTTCCACGCCATTGCGCCCGGTAGCGCCGGCCTCGCCACCGGCCAAGCCATAGGGCGGAACAACTCGGTGGCCGGACAGGATGGCGGCCGTCGCCTGCTCCAGGAACCGAATCCGGCGGACCACGCCATCGCCGCCTCGGTGCCGCCCGCGGCCACCGGACCCGCGGCGCACCGCGAAAGACTCCAGCAGCACCGGGAATCGCCATTCCAGCACTTCCGGATCGGTCAGCCGGGAATTGGTCATGTGGGTGTGTACCGCGTCGGCGCCGTCACATTCCGGGCCGGCGCCGGCTCCGCCGCAAATGGTCTCGTAATACTGGTGGCGGGCATTGCCGAAGGTGAAGTTGTTCATGGTGCCCTGGGCCGCCGCCATGACGCCCAAAGCGCCGAACAGTGCGTCCACTACGCACTGGGAGGTCTCCACGTTGCCGGCTACGGTGGCGGCCGGATAGCGCGGATTCAGCATGCAGCATTCCGGGATCAGGATCTTCAGGGGCTTGAGGCAGCCGGCATTGAGCGGGATCGGCGCTTGTACCAGGCAACGGAACACGTACAGCACCGCGGCCCGGGTGACTGCCGTCGGTGCATTGAAGTTGCCGTGGTGCTGGTCGCTAGTGCCGGCGAAATCGACGACCGCGGTGCGTTTGTCGCGGTCGATGGCGATGTGCACCCGGATCGAGCTGCCATCGTCCATGGGATACTCGAACTCACCCTCCCGTAGCACTTCTAGCACTCGCTGCACCGAGGCCTCGGCATTGTCCTGCACGTGCTGCATGTAGGCGTGCACCGTGTCGAGCCCGTAGTGCTCCACCGTGCGCTCCAGCTCCTGAACGCCTTTCTCGCAGGCGGCGAGCTGGGCCTGCAGGTCGGCGATGTTCTGCTCCGGGTTGCGCGCCGGGAAACGCCCCGAGCTCAGCAGCTCCCGTAGCGACTGCTCCTGAAACTCACCGCGGTCCACCACCTTGAAATTGGTGATGAGCACGCCCTCCTCCGCTACGTGGCGGCTCGCCGGAGGCATGGAGCCAGGGGTGATGCCGCCGATGTCGGCGTGGTGACCGCGGGCCGCAACGTAGAACAGCACGTGACGCCCGGCGGAGTCGAAGGCCGGCTTGATCACGGTCACGTCGGGCAGATGGGTGCCACCGTGATAGGGATCATTCAGCACGAAAGCGTCGCCAGGTCGCATGGTGCCGGCGTTGGCGCTGATCACGGCCTTGATGCTCTCGCTCATGGAGCCCAGGTGCACCGGCATGTGGGGCGCATTGGCAATGAGGTCACCGTGGTGGTCGAACACCGCGCAGGAGAAGTCCAGTCGCTCCTTGATGTTGACGGAGTAGGCGGTGTTCTCCAGCACCGACCCCATCTGCTCGGCCACCGACATGAACAAGTTGTTGAAGATCTCCAGCATCACCGGATCCACGTCGGTGCCCACCGCCACCCGCTTCGGCAACGGATCCACCCGCTCCAGGATCAAGTGCAGCCGCTCGTTGACGCTGGCGCGCCAGCCCGGCTCCACCACCGTGGTGCTGTTGGCCTCGGCGATGAGCGCTGGCCCGTCCAGACGGTCGCCGGGCAACAGCGCGGCGCGGTCATAGACGGGCGTATCCTGCTCGTCACCAGAGAACACGGCCTGATGCCGGGCGACCGCGGGAATCTGCTCTGGCGTCCGGCCCCCGGCAGGCTCGGTGAGGGGGTCCTCGTGGGCCCCACCACCCCCGACCGCTTCCACCTGCGCGGCTTCCACCACCAAAGGCTTGTCGGGGGTGGCGAAGCCGAAGCGACGACGGTGGGCGCTCTCGAAATCCGACTGCACGGTCGGCAGCTCACCGAAATCCACCAGCAGGGCCGTGTCCGATCCGCGGTAACGCAGGTGCAATCGGCGCAGCGCGCGTATCTTCTCGGCCGCCACCCCCTGTTCGCGAAGCTCGCCCTCGGCCTCGGCGGCAAGCCGGTCCAGCAGTGCCGCCACGTCTGCCAGGCAATCCTCATCCAACTCCCGCTCCACCGCTTGCTCGCGCATGGCTCGCAGGTCCGCCAGTCCCATCCCATAGGCCGACAAGACCCCGGCATAGGGATGCAGAAACACCCGCCGCATCCCCAGTGCGTCCGCCACCAGACAGGCGTGTTGGCCGCCCGCTCCGCCGAAGCAGTTCAGCACGTAGTCGGACACGTCGTGTCCGCGCTGCACCGAGATCCGCTTGATGGCGTTGGCCATGTTCTCCACGGCGATGGCCAGATAGCCCTCGGCCACGGCTTGGGGCGACCGCTTATCGCCGGTGGCTTTGCGGATCTCCTCGGCCAGGGCCGAGAAGCGCTCGCTCACCACCCGCTGGTCCAGGGGCTGGTCACCGTCGGGCCCGAACACATGGGGAAAGAACTCCGGCACCACGCGCCCCAGCATGACGTTGCAGTCGGTGACCGTCAGCGGTCCGTCGCGGCGGTAGCACGCCGGGCCGGGATCTGCGCCGGCCGAGTCGGGCCCCACCGTGTACCGGGCTCCATCGAAGTGCAGCACCGAGCCGCCGCCGGCCGCTACCGTGTGGATCAGCATCATCGGCGCGCGCAGTCGCACGCCGGCGACCTCGGTCTGGAAGGTGCGCTCGAACTCGCCATGGAAGTGGCTGACGTCGGTGGAAGTGCCGCCCATGTCGAAGCCGATGACGCGGTCGAAGCCGGCGAGCTCGGCGGTCCGCACCATGCCCACTACGCCGCCCGCCGGCCCCGAGAGGATGGCATCCTTGCCTTGGAACAGATGGGCATCGGTGAGCCCACCGTTCGACTGCATGAACAGGAGCCGGGTAGCGCCGGCCTGGTCCGCCACCTGCTGCACGTAACGACGCAGGATGGGCGAGAGGTAGGCATCCACTACGGTGGTATCACCGCGTCCGACCAGCTTCATCAGCGGGCTGACCTGATGGCTGACGGAGACCTGGGTGTAGCCCATGTCCCGAGTCAGCTGCGCCAGCGCCTGCTCGTGCTCGGTAAAGCGATAGGCGTGCAGCAGGCAGATTGCCGCGGCTCGAATGCCATCGTCGTAGGCCGCCTGTAGCGCGCGCTGGGCGCTGTCCAGGTCCAGGGGGATCAGCACATCTGCGGCGGCGTTGACGCGCTCTTCCACCTCGATCACGCGCTCGTACAGCATCTCGGGCTGTTTGATGCACAGAGCAAACAGGTCCGGTCGGTTCTGATAGCCGATGCGCAGCGCGTCAGCGAAACCCCGGGTAGTCAGCAGCACCGTGCGGTCTCCCTTGCGCTCCAGCAGCGCGTTGGTGGCGACTGTCGTGCCCATCTTGATGGCGCCTATGAGCTGGTCCGGCAGTCGCTCGCCCGGTTCTATGCCGAGCAGGTCGCGAATGCCCTGAATGGCGGCATCGCGGTAGCGTTCTCGGTTTTCCGATAGCAGCTTGTGGGTATGCAGCCGGCCCTCGGGATCCCGCGCCACCACATCGGTGAAGGTACCGCCGCGATCGACCCAGAAGTGCCACAGGCCATCGCCCGTGGTTTGCAGTTGGCTCTGGCGCTGGGCGCCCCGCTGCTCGGTCATGGTCGGTTCACTCCTGATGGCGGCCGCGCAGTGCCGGAGTGGGCACGGAGCGCGGGCTTTGGTCCGCGGTGACGGTGGCTGTGTCGAGCTGATGGCAAACGGCCTCCAGCCACGGATCCTGGATTCCTAGCTCGACCAGGTGCTGGTGCGTGCTGAGCAGGTACTCGATGTTGGGACCACTGTGACCGCGCGCTCGGCACACGATCTGCGCGGCTTGCTGCGCATTCGGCTGGCGCACGTACTGCGGATGGCAACGGTCGACTACGAACACCAGCGCTCGGCAACGCCCGCCTGGCGTGTGCACGCGCACCCGCAGCGGACGATACACCGGCGTCATCATCTCGCGGGCGGCCAGGTAACGCACCACCGGCTCGGCCTCGGCCGCGGCTACCCTGAAAGTTCGGCCTACACAGGAGCCACCTCGATCGAGCCCGAAAACCAGACCGGGACACTCGGCGGTGCCCCGATGCACCCAGGAGCGGACGCAGAGTGCGCGGTGGAAGCCGTGAATGCGCCCTGGTCGGCACTCGCCGAAGATGAATCCCGGTCGCCACATGAGAGATCCGTAGCCGAAGACCCACAAGTCCTCACCGGCAGGCGGCAACAGCGCCTGCCATATCAGCGGGTCG
>CAZLYT010000659.1:0-3095 GCA_964563515.1 uncultured Candidatus Competibacteraceae bacterium
CGCGAGATGGATCTGGAATCGCTCCAGCCGCGTCGGACTCATGTCGAGCCGTATCAGCCTCCCGGAGGCGGGATCGACGCACGGAAAGTACATGAGCCCCAAGTCGGCCCGATACGACTCGTATCCCTCGATGCCTTCGTAGTCGTTGAGGAAATCCCCGCATCCGTAGAGGATCAATCGATCCTGGTAGACCTCGATGCCCATCACGTGATGGGAAGAGTGGCCGTGGACGACATCCACGCCGGCGTGGTCAATGAGACCATGAGCGAGGGATCGGTGTTGAGGCGGGATGTCGTAGCCCCAGTTGCCGCCCCAATGCAGAGAAGCCACGACAATATCACCGGCCCGTTTGGCCTTAGCGACGTCGTGAGCGATCCGCTCGACGCTCGTCGTCGATAAGTCCTCGAGTCGGGCGACGCCCACTCGTGCTTCGGTCGCGGCCCAATCGGCGGGGATTCCACTGGACTCCGTGCCATAGGAGAACACCAGGACCCTAGCTCTTGCCCCTACCTCCAGCACCGCGGGGGCGCTGGCCGCCGCCAAGTCCTCGCCCGCTCCCGCAGTGCGGATGCCGGCGCTTGCGAGCGTGCTAAGCGTCTCCGCCAGACCGACCTGACCCCAGTCCAACACGTGATTGTTGGCGAGCACCGCGCAGTCGATTCCGGCCACGGTGAGGGCGCCCACGTTGTTCGGGTGCATCCGGTAGTTGATGCCCTTGGGGAGGTATGCATCGCTCGTGGTGACCGCCGTCTCCAGGTTTACGATTCGTAATTGAGGGGCCACGCGTTCGAGCTCGGGCAGTGCATCACCCCAGATGTAAGCGAAGTCCACAGGCTTGGAGATGGCCCCATTGACCTCCTCGGCGAGCTCTACGTAGCGCAGCGCTGACCGCACGTAGTACTCGTGTAGTCGGGGATTGTTGGGGTACGGAAGCACTTGATCGATGCCCCGCCCCGTCATCATATCGCCACAGAGAAACAGCGTGATGAGTGGAGATGTGTTGGTCGATCTACGCAAGGGGTTTTCCCCGGCTGCTTGAGGAAGACTCGAGAGCGGTTGTGCGCAGGCCCCGCCCAGAAGGCTACCAACTACCGTGGCACCCCAAAAGTTGAGAAACCAACGGCGGCCGCATCGAACTTTGTCCCCAACGCCGTCGGAAGCAGGGCTCAAACCTTGGGCTCGCTGCGTCGTCCGCTAGTCGAATGACGTCAATGCGCATGCACCCAGCGCAGAATTTCGGGCCAGAGCCGCTCCTGGGCATTGCGGCCCACCAACACGCCGACGTGCTGGATCGACACGCCGATGTCGCCCCCGTACCAAAGCAGGCGCTTGTCGGTTGTCCCCGCCGCCTGCTCAAACGGCAGGATCGCCGACGGTGGCACCACAGCGCAGCGCGCATCGGCCACGATGAGCAACGGCGCCACCACATTGTGCGCCGAGGCCATGCGCGTCTCGCACTTCAGGGTACCGCGCAGAAAGGCATCGTCTCGATAGAGTCGCTGCGCGACATCAGCAACGAAACGGTGAGCCAGTGGCAGCTCATCCAGGCTCCAGCGCTCCACGCGCAAGTGCGTCATCACGGCCGCGGCATCGGGCAATCCCTGCAACCAATCGATTAAGCGGTCCCGCCCGAAGGTGCTCGGCGAGGCCATGAAGCTGGCGAGGCTCAGGAATGAGCCGGGCAAGTTCCTCGGCGCCGCCTGCAGCAGACCCAAACGTAACAGGTCCGCGATTACCGGACCCAACGCGCCGGTGGTCTTCTGGAAATCAAAATGCAGGGGGGCGGCGACGACAATCAAGCCCCTCACACGCTCCGGATACAGTGACGCGAAAATGGCGGCCAGCAGGCCACCCAGCGAGTGACCGGCGAGAAACACACGCTCTTCACCGGTTTCTGCCCGCACGGCGTCCACACTGGCGAGTAACAGCCGCTCAGCGTAGTCCTCCAGTCCGAAATCTGGCTCGGGCTCCTGCCACTGCAGCAGGTAGGGTCGGCCCCGGCGGGACAAGCACTGCTCGACTACGCTCGCCCCGGGCGCCAGGTCCCAGATGTAGGCCCGCTTGATCGGCGCGGGCACCAGAAGGATTGGGGGCCCGCCGTCGACTGCATCGAGGTAGGCCATCAAACGGACGCCGGACTTCCGCAAGACCACCCGGGACGCAGCCTGCTGCGGACCCAAGCCTAGCGCGTCCATCATCAAGCCCTGGAGGCGCCGGCCGTGATCGACCTGTTCGTACCAGCGCCAAGTGGCTGCGGCGTCGTTCAAGGTCGCGGTCTCCACGGTGGATTCCGTCCGCCCCCGAGAAAAGGCCAACCCAGAAAACCAGGCATCGACTCAGTGGCGACTGGCGAGAATCAAATAGCGCGAGCCGTGCCCAGCGCTGCAGGGTCTGCTCCGGCGCTTCGCCATCTGGTGCGTCCACCGGCGGTGTTACGGGGCCAAGGCAGGCTCTCTGCACCCTATGACCACAGCACGCCCGCCTCACCACCCCTTGATAAACACCACGGGCTCGAGCCTGGCGACCTTGCGGGCGAGGCTCGCGTGGTCGGCAGCATCGACCACTGCGGTAACGTCCTTATAGGCCTGCGGCGCCTCCTCCGCCACCCCGCGCATCGAGGGGCTGCAGTTCGTCGAGCGCGCGCCGGCAGCCGTCTTCGACACCGAGCGCCAGCGAGTGGGCGGGCTACGCGAGGCCCTGACGCAATTGCGGGCTCAGCTGGAGCGTGTCCGCGCCCTCTGAAGACCTGCCCGGACATCACGGCTCGGCGCCGCCTCTCGCCTAGTGCCGGCATGCACCATTGTTCATGAGGAGCACAAATCAGCACCATCAAGAGTCTGTTCTCGGGTTCCAGCAAGGCGGCGCTCGGCGTGGCCAAGCTGTACCACCCGCGCCGGATGCGCGAGAAGTGCTGGCTGCATGGACAATAGGGGACATAGGGGACAATAGGGGACAATAGGGGACAGACCACGGTTTCTCTGCTAGCCTCTCGGCAACTGCGACCATGGAAGAACCCAGCATGCCAAGACGGCCTCGCATCACCCTCCCTGGGGTACCGCTACACATCATCCAACGGGGCAACAATCACCAAGCTT
>CAZLYT010000660.1:0-2174 GCA_964563515.1 uncultured Candidatus Competibacteraceae bacterium
CGGCCCTCGAGCACCTCCTTCATCAGGTAGATGCGCCCGCGCGGTCCGTCGAGCTCGTCGCCCAGGAGCTGATAGGTCGGACAGGTGGCGGTACAGAAGCCGCAGTGCACGCAAGCGCGCAGAATGCTGTCGGCTTCGCGCCCTTCGGGTGTGTCCTTGATGAAGTCGGCGAGGTTGGTTTTCACGAGGCTGCGGTGCGCGCTGTTACAGCGTGCGGTCAGAAGTCGGGATGCAGGCGGTGCGGGCCGAAGATGCCTTCAGGATCGAACGCCGCCTTGAGGCGCTTGTGAATCGCCAGCACGCCGGGCTCCAACGCGACCACGCCAGGGACGAAGTTGCCGGGGCTGCTCGCGCTGCCGCGGAACAGTGTGGCGTGGCCGCCTGCGCGGCGGGCTGCCGCGCGGGCCTGCTCCGGATCTAGCGCACCGGCGATCCAGCGCAGGCTGCCGTTCCACTCGATCGCCTGGCGGCCCGGAAGATCGAGCGGCGGTGTGGTGGACTGCACGGAGAAGCGCCACAGCGCTCCCTCGAAGGCGGGCAGCGTCTGCTCGCGCACGGCACGCCACCAGCCTTGCGCATCGTCGACGAGCTCGCCGCCTAGCGCCTGGCACGCTGCCGTGACAGCCGAGGCAGCGCCGGACAGGCGCACGCTCAGCGCGCCATCGCTCCAGCAGGTCGCGGTGATGGGCAGCGGGCGGCCCGCCCATTCGTTCATCCGGTGCAGCGCCTGCGCCTGGTCCAGCTCGAAGCGCACGGTCGTCTCGGTCTGCGGCCGCGGCAATACCTTGAGCGACACTTCCAGAATCAGTCCCAAGGTCCCGAACGAGCCGGTCATGAGGCGCGACACGTCGAAGCCCGCGACGTTCTTCATCACCTGCCCGCCGAAACGCAGGTCTTCGCCCGCGCCGTTCAGCATGCGTACGCCGAGCACGTAGTCGCGTACCGAACCCGCGGCCGCCCGGCGCGGTCCGGAGAAGCCGCTGGCCACGCACCCGCCCAACGTGGCGCCGCCACCGAAATGCGGCGGCTCGAACGCGAGCATCTGGCCGCGCTCCGCCACCGCGGCCTCCACCTCGGAGAGCCGCGTTCCGGCGCGTGCCGTCAGCACCAGCTCGGTGGGTTCGTAATCCACGATGCCGGTGTACGCGATGGTGTCGAACACCTCGCCTTCCAGCGCAACGCCGAAGAAGTCCTTCGAGCCGCTGCCGCGGATGCGCAGCGCCTGCCTCGAGGCGGCGGCTGCACGGATACGCTCGCTCCAATCCGAAATCAGGTGGTCCATGGGAAAAACGTGGAAGTGACGCTCGTGCTCCATTCACTTCAGTGGGACGCGACGCCTCGTTATCCGATTGAAGTCCGGACAAACGCCCGACCTCTCTTGAGCCGGTCAAAACCGCGGCAGGTCGGGAAACTTCTCCTGCCCGCGCTGCACGCGCATCATCCCGAACTCGGCACAGCGGTGCAGCGTGGGTACGGCCTTGCCGGGATTCAACAGCGCATGGGCGTCGAACGCGTGCTTGATCGCGTGGAAGGCCTTCAGCTCCGGCGTGCGGAACTGGATGCACATCTGGTTGATCTTCTCCACGCCCACGCCGTGCTCGCCGGTGATGGTGCCGCCCACCTGCACGCACAGCTCCAGGATGGCGGCGCCGAAGCGCTCGGCCCGCCGGAGCTGATCGTCGTCGTTGGCGTCGAACATGATGAGGGGGTGCAGGTTGCCGTCGCCGGCGTGAAAGACGTTCGCGCACTGCAGGTCGAAATCGCGCGACAGCGCCGAGATGCCCGTCAGCACCTCGCCGAGCCGCTTGCGCGGGATGGTGCCGTCCATGCAGAAATAGTCCGGCAGGATGCGCCCCACCGCGGGAAACGCCGCCTTGCGTCCCGACCAGAACTTGAGCCGTTCCGCCTCGTCGCGCGACAGGCGGATCTCGGTTGCGCCGCATGCGCGCATCACCGCGGACACCTTCTCGATGTCGGCGGCGACCTCCGGCTCGGTCCCGTCGCATTCGCACAGCAGGATCGCCTCGGCGTCCAGCGGATAGCCGGCGTGGACGAACTCCTCGACCGCCCGCGTGGCGAGCTGGTCCATCATCTCCAGCCCGGCCGGGATGCAACCCGCTCCGATCACCGCCGCCACCGCCTCGCCGGCTTTCGCGAGCGAATCGAAGGCGGCC
>CAZLYT010000661.1:0-2015 GCA_964563515.1 uncultured Candidatus Competibacteraceae bacterium
TCGTCGTGAGGGGCGGACGAAACGGAAAGATTTGATCGAACATCTCTTGTAGTGTGATCTGTACGGCGCTATTGACTTGGCCTTCACTGAGTGCCGTCAAGCAGGCTTGCCGGAGGGACACAGTAATCCTACGATTGAGGAGCCTATAAGGGCTTGCCGGAGGGTTTTAATCAAAAGGGCATCATTGATCATGCCCACAAAGAGAACGGCGGAGATGATACCTCCTAGGAGATATTCTAAATAAGGAGCGACGTGTCGTTCCGGTGAGCCTGCGTGACAACGGCGTGGCAATGCGCTTACCTTCCTCCCGCATTGCACTTGCACACAGGAAGGAAGGTTGCCATGACTCTATTGCCCCCGGCGCAGGCAGAAGCTCAACTCAATCACCTCGCCCAACAATTTGCCCAGTGGCGGCAGAGCCGGACCACGCCCCGTGGCCGCATCCCTCAACCGCTGTGGGCACAGGCGGTCGCGCTCAGCCAGAGGTTACCCCTCGCCCGCGTCGCCAAACGGCTGGGCCTCACGCCCCAGACCTTGAAACGGCGCGGTGAGGGCCCGACCACTACCGTGCCCACTACCCCACCGGCCTCCCCGCACTTCGTGGAAGTGACGGCGCCAGCCTGGCGCGTGCCCACGGCCGAGGTCGAGGTTCAGCGAGCCGACGGCACCCGGATGCGGCTCATCTATAGTGAGGCCAATCCTGCGTTGGCGCCCCTGCTCCAGACTTTTTTGGAGACGCGCTGATGCTCCAACTCACTCCGCAAAGCCGCATCTTTGTCGCGGTGCAGCCCGTTGACTTCCGTAAAGGCATCGACAGCCTCACCGCCGTCTGTCGCCAGGCACTCGGGGAGAATCCCCTGGGTGGCGCGATCTACGTTTTTCGCAACCGTGCGGGCACGACGCTCAAACTCCTGGTCTACGACGGCCAGGGGTTTTGGCTCTGCACCAAACGCCTCTCCCAGGGCCGCTTTCAGTGGTGGCCCACTGTTCCCACGCCCAGCGTGCGCCTCTCGGCCCGCGAGCTGTCCATTTTGCTGTGGAATGGCTTTCCCGACCGGGCGCAGATGGCTCCTGAGTGGCGGCAGGTCGCCTAAGGGGGCACGCGCGCCGCAGGATACGTCCACGGCAACCACGCCGCCGGATTAGCGAAGACGGCCGGGCGATGGTCTTGCAGCGCGACCAGATACTCCAAGGCATTGACGCCCGCCTGCACGCAGGTGGCAATCAGACTGGTCAGGAGACTGGCAATATAGGCACTATGCTCGGTGGCGTAGAAGAGGGAGTTCTTGCGCTGGCGAATGCAGAGTTTCAACGCCCGCTCCGCCGTGTTGTTGTCCAAGGGTGCGCCCGGTACCGTCAAAAACTGCGTCAGCGTCTCCCAATGGACCAGCAGATACGCCATCGCTTTGCCCAGGCTGCTATTGGGTTCCACCGTGCGGGCAGCAACCTGCTGCTCCAGCCACGCTTTGAGGGCGTCCATAATCGGCCCACTGTAGGCTTGGTGGTAGGCGAGGCGTTCCTCCGCGCTCAGCCGTTGCTCGCACGCCTCGGCCTCGTGCTCGAAGACCTGCCGGAGCGCTTCCGTGACCACCTGGCACTCATCGGGAAAGACCTCCTCCAACTCGCGGAACTTGCGCTGCCCGTGCGCCAGACAGTGACAGCGGATCAACGGGTGTTCCGCCGCGGTATTGCTGGCCAGGGCATCCGACATCACTAGCGGCTGGTCCCGCTCCGGCTCCCGCTGGCGCAAGAGCGCTGCCAGATTCTCCCCCGCATGACGCCGCCCTGCATAATAGAGACAGATCGTGTGCGCGCCCACCTGCACCACGAGGCGGAAACCCGACATCGGTGCGTAGTCGCGTCCCGCCCCGGCCGATAGCAGGTCCTCGTACTGGAAGATGCGGTCGTCGTACCAGAGATCCTCCTCGCCGACGGTCACCACGTACTGGAGCTCCGGAAGCTGCGGCATGAGATCTTCGAAGATCTCGAGGTAGTCCAGCCCGAACGCCCGCTCG
>CAZLYT010000662.1:0-5197 GCA_964563515.1 uncultured Candidatus Competibacteraceae bacterium
GGACAAAGGTATTGAGCGCCTGCTGGCGGAACGCGGCATCGCCTATGTTTCCCTGACGGAGTTGGGGAACGTCTTTATGGGCTGTGAGGACTGGCCCGAGCGCTATCAACGCCTGATGCAGCGGGCGGGTGATCTGTTGACCGAGCGGTTGCTGGCGCTCGCGGCGCCGTACTGTCTGATGTGTGCCGAGCGGCAGGCGGCGGCGTGTCATCGGCAGGTCATTGCGGCGTATCTGGCCCAGCGCGGGTTTGAGATCGAGCATCTTGGGTGAACGTACCATGTCGTGGATTGAGGCTGTTCAAGTGAATCGCATTCAGTATCAAGCTCAGCAAGTGCTTGCCGGAGAGGCCTTCGCCACCAATCAAGTCGATGACCACATAATCATTCACCACCGGCTACGATCCATTGGTCGAAGACGAGCCCGAGTTAGTGAGCGGTTTAGTACAGCGGAGATCATGGTCAAAATAACATGATCACCAATTCTTCAGGAAAGCCTACACCTCCCGGTTATGCGCAAACCACCCGCCACCGCTCGGAGCTCCTGGACTGGAGGTGCTGCCAGCAAGGTGCGCTGGAGCTCCTGGTCCTGTAACCGATTGGCGACCTCGTCGATCACCCGTAGGGCACTGGCGTATGCCGACCTCGCCTGGTCCCTTTGCCCCAGCTGCTCGAAGAGCAGCCCCAAAGCCTGATAGGTCTGCCAGAGTTGCGGCGGATTGCCGATCTCTGTGGCAATCATGAGCGCCTTCTGCAGCGCGGCTGTCGCTTCTGACAGTCGTCTCTGACGGCAGTATGCCTGCCCCTGTAAGCGCCACCCCTTGACCAGATTTTTTCGGCTGGTGGTCGACACGGCCAGCTGCAGGCACTCCTCGGCACACCATAGGGCCTGCACCGCATCGCCCCTGGTGAGCCACAGCTCCCCTAAGCTATGATACAGGTGCTGCGCGTAGCGCCACTTCATCCACTCCTCACCCGGTGTCCCATGGCGCTGGATGTCTTGATAGACCTTCTCCAGGTAGAACTGTGCCTGCTCCAGGTCGCCGGCAAGCCGATAATAATCCCCAAGATTGATCTCTGCGTTGCGAATAATCTCAGGGTCGCCGATCGCGTACGCCGCCTCAGCCCCCTGGCGATTGTAGCGCAGGGCACGCTCGAGGTCATAGAGCTCTCCACAGACCCAGCCCAGGGTGTTGAGGATACGGCCCTTATGGACTTTATCGCCGAGCCGTTCGCTCAACTCCAGGCCTTCCTGCAGCGCCCGCAACGCCGCCGCATATTCCCCCTGCCCACTGCGGGCGCTGCCAAGACGCCAGAGGCACCGCAGCAGGAGGTACTGCAGGTTGTGTGCGCGACCGATGGTGGCGCTCTGCTCGAGCAATCGGAGCGCCGGCTCATACTCCCCCTGCCAGTCGTGGAGTGATCCGAGCTCAACGAGGGTGAGCCCTTCAAGCGTTTTGTCCCCGGCCTCGCGGCTGAGACGTAGGGCTTCCTCCTCGTCGCGGGTGGCCCGGTCAAGCTGGCCGGCCCTCTTATACACGGAGGCTCTCACGAAGAGGCTGCCCGCCAGGATGTTTTTGGCGTCGATCGCCAATGCTAAGGCCTTCGCCTGCTCGGCATAGTCGAGGGCGTGCTCGATGGCGTGGGCCCGGAAATACCCAGAGCTGATCTGGTAGAGTGCCTCGGCCTCCTGGGCACGGTCCCCAAGCTGAAGTGCGACTTCTTGTAGGCGCTGGTAAGCATCGATAGACGGCAGGAACTCACTGCGCAGGAAGTGCGCTGCCCCTTTGCCGGCATAGAGCCGCAGCAGCGTGGCTGGCTCAACCGTATGCCCAAGCCGTGCGCAGACGGCGAGCGCTCGGTCGTAATGCGTCAGGGCCTCTTGATTGGCATAGGCTTGCTGCGCCTTCTGTCCTGCCGCGACCAGATAGGCCAGCGCCTTCTCCCACACCGCGCCGCGCTCGTAATGATCTGCCAGCCGCTCGTAGTGCTCTTGGAGGCGCTCAGGGTACAGTGCTTCGACGGCCGCAGCAACTTGCCGATGCAATGCCTGCCGCCGCGGTGCGAGCATGCTGTTGTAGGCCACATCCTGCGTCAGGGCATGCTTGAAGGCATAGACGGGCTCGGGGAAGCGGCGCGTCTCGTAGAGGAATTCGGCCGCTTGCAGGGAGGCGAGGCCACAGCGGAGCGCCTCCTCGCGCACCCCAGCGATGGCCTGGAGCAAGGGCACGGGCACATCTTTGCCGATGACGGCAGCCGCCTGGAGCACGCCCTTCTCCTCGGGTGGCAGGCGGTCGATGCGCGCTGCCAGCACCGCCTGCACCGTAGTCGGCACCTGCAGGCTCGGCAGGGGCACCGCCAGACGATAGGCCCCAGGCTCGCCAATGAGGACCTGCGTCTCCACCAGCGTCTGGACGCTTTCCTCCAGGAAGAAGGGATTGCCCTCGGTACGCTCGCTCAAGCGTCGTTTGAGCGCCTCCAGACTGGTGTCGTCTCCCAGCAGGTCATCGAGGAGTGCCTGCACGCTCGTGCACGGCAACGGGTCGAGCCGCAGCTGGGTGTAATAGGTCTTGTTCCCCCAGCCGTGCTGGTATTCGGGGCGATAGCTTACCAGTAGGAGGAGTCGCGGCGCTGGCAGGCTGTCGCTCAAGAGGTCCAGAAATGCCTGGGTTTCGGTGTCAATCCAGTGGAGGTTCTCCACCATCAGGAGGAGGGGCTGGACCACGCTTTCCCCAAGCCAGAGATCCTTGAGGGCGTCCAGGGTCCGCTGGCGGCGTTGGTGCGGATCAAGGGCTGGCCACAGCGGATCGTCGACAGGGACTTCCAGGAGCGCACAGACGACGGGCAGAGTGGCCTGTAAAGCCGGATCCAGCGTCAGGAGCCGGCTTGTGACCTTCTCCCGGACGGTCTGGACGTCATCGTGGCCCTCAACCTGAAAGTACGCCTTCAACAGATCGATGACCGGCAGATATGGCGTCGCCTTGCCATAGGACTCCGCGTGGCTTTCGAGGACGAGCCAGCCGTGACTCCGGTGGGTATGGACAAGCTCATAGAGCAGTCGGGTCTTGCCCACACCGGGCTCGCCCACCAGCCCCACCACCTGTCCCTGTCCCCCTTCGACATGGCCCAGGAGGTCTTGCAGGCTGGCCAGCTCCCGCTCCCGCCCCACGAACCGACTCAGAGGGCGTTGCCCGTACCGCTCCAGCGAGGATTGTCGTGGGCTGAGCCCGACGACGCTGTAGGCCATGGCTTGATTGACTTCGCGGGTGTCCGTACCTCCCACCCGCGCCCGTAGTCCATACCATCCCCCGACCAGCTGCCCGACCTCAGGCGATATCAGAACGTCTCCCGGCGCGGCACGCCCTAACAACCGCACTGGCCGTGCCAGTGTATCACTCACGGGCAACAGGCGTGCGGAGGGCTTGTGCGCCTGCGCCTCCACCAGTAGTGCCCCCCAATGCACGGCCTGTCGTACCATAGGGCAGGGCTCCGGGCCGGCTCGGGCCTCCGCCTCTACGACCAGCTGCCGGATCGCCAGTGCGGCCTGTACCGCCCGCTGTGGCAGTTGCTCAAGCGTCTGTGGGAGCCCAAACACAACAATAAGCAACGACGGTGAGCGCTGCACAACGCTGCCGCCGAATCCCTGCACTTTCTCCACGAGCGCCTGCTCCCAATGGGCGCTCACGGTCCAGGGCTCATAGCGCCAGGACTCGGGATCCATGCCCTCCGGCCACGTCAGCTCGATGACCAGCACTGATACCAGCTTCTGTTCCCAGCTCGCAGCCGCTTCGGTGGGGACCTCAGGCACAGTCTGCTCGTTGTGCCTCGTGAACCGTGCTGCCGCTCGCCGGTCCCGAACGGCGTGTGGCGATGGGGCCTCGTCACCGCCAGTGGCCCCCAATCCATAGCGCAGCATGCGGTAGCGTAACCCACTGCGGCTCAACCCTAACAGGCGGGCCGCCTGCGCGACATTGCCCGCGGTCTGTGCCAGTGCCTGTCGAAGGTACGCCACATCGTCTACGGGTGCATCTGTGCCAGCGGCAGAGGTCAACGCAGCGCGGCTTGAGGAGTCTAGCTGCGGTAGATGCAGCCGCTCCAGCGCTTCGGGATCAATAAGAGCTGCCGCATGGAGTAGCGTGACCCGCTCCATTAAATGGCTCAACTCCCGCACGTTCCCTGGCCAGTAAGCGCGTAACAGCCAGGCCTCGGCGGCAGTGCTCAAGCGTTTGGGGGGCACCTGATGCGCCGTAGCGTATTGCCGCAAAAAAAACTGCGCCAGAATCAGGATATCGTCGTCCTGTGCCCGTAACGGCGGCAGCTCCAACACAATCACCGCGAGCCGATGGTACAGGTCAGGGCGAAACCGCCCAGCCCGGACAAGCTCGCTGAGGTTCGATTGCGTCGCGGCGAGCAGCTTGACGTCCACAGGGTGTTCTACCACTGCACCCACGCGCCGCACCCGTTTCGCCTCAATGGCCGTGAGGAGCTTGCTTTGCAGTGACAGCATGAGGGCATCGATCTCATCCAGAAACAGCGTGCCCCCCGACGCTGCCTCAAACAGGCCGGGCTTGGCGCGCCTGGCGTCCGTAAAGGCTCTAGCCTCGAAGCCGAACAACTCGGCTTCCAACAGACTCTCCGGGATGGCAGCACAGTTGACCTCGATGAACGGACCGCGGGCGCGTGGGCCGCTGTCATGGATGATCCGCGCCACCAGTCCCTTGCCAGTCCCCGTTTCCCCGCAGAGGAGGAGCGTCGGGACATGGGGATTGCCAAGCGTATCGAAAGCCGCCAGGTGGCGGATCTGCGTGCGGAGGCCATGGATGGCGGCGGACTGTCCAAGCAGGCGGGCGGTGGGATGGCTAGATGGCGACGGACGTGGACGGCGCATGGGACACCTCCGGGGCGTTGCCGAAGACCGGGATGACACATGGCGGCCAGTGGCCGCCACAACGGCACAAGTGGCGGCCACATTATAGGAACCTCTTTCCCCAGAGACAAGCGCCAATCCCTGTGCGTGCAAGGAATTGGGCGTATCGTGGGGGCTGGCATGCCTTTTGCCATGCATGGCAGCACAGGGCGTAGGGAGAGTGCGTGTAGGAAATGCCAACGCCATGTTGCCACAGCGCCGCCGGAAATTCCCGCTGGCAGATACGCCTTGCACTGTGGGCAGAACGCGGCTGCAAAGGATCAAGAACGATGT
>CAZLYT010000663.1:0-11674 GCA_964563515.1 uncultured Candidatus Competibacteraceae bacterium
TTTCTGGAGGCGGTGCAGGACCGCCTCGATGTGCTTGCAGGTTCCCAGCTGGTTGGTGGCCCAGTCGGGGCAGGTGCAGTAATTCCGCCGCGCCTGCGGAGAACGGACATGGACTGTGTAACTGCGCTGGCGCTGACCGGAATTGGCGAGCGAGGTGGCGCGCCAGAGACCGAAGCCAGGCTCGCCGGCCACATGCTCCACGGTCACTTCGGTGCGCCCGCGCAGAGAACGCTCCTGCACCGCCAAGGCGGCGGCACTGTCGAGGTCGGCATCGGCATCATCACCAAACCGGGCGGCGTAGCCGAGCAGCACCGCGACCGCATGCTTGCAGATTGGCTCCCAATCGAAGGGGCAATCGCAGGCGACCGACAGCTCTCCGTCTAGGTCATGGCTCAGCTCAACGTGGTAAGGCATGTTCTCCCGAGAGCCTTCCACGCGGCCCCAAACCCGCAATCCGTCCCAGTCCAGGTCTGTCACGCGCTGCTCGCGATGGTAGGCGATGCCGCGACGCACGATGGGCTCCGAGGCAATCGCTCGCAGGCGGTCCATGTCGTAGAGGAACGGATCGGGCTGGGATTTCGCAGTGGTCGGCGCAGGCAGATCTTCCACATTCATGGGGCCCAAAGTCCTCCTCGATCAGGGCGCCTTGGCGGCGATGGCGTTCTAAGGCGCAGTGGCAGAGTAGTCGCAGGTCGTGACGGCTCGGCTAGACCGAAGCACGCAACACTAGAGAACGACCAAATTGGCCAAAAAGAATCGCACTTCTGCAAGTGGCTGGGAAGCGCAGCGCCAGCTTTCGGTCGGGGCATTTCTGCTGCTGGTCTCGACCGAGTGTTAGCCGTGCCCCGAGCACCCGCGGTTCTGGGGCGGCCGTGCCGGTAGAGCGAGGCGTCCCTTCAGTGTGCTGCTCAATGGCATTGGTCAGCCATTGGTCGGTCCCGGCTTTCTGCCGTTGGAATGAAGATATAGCCGCGTCCGTGCACTGTCTTGATGACCCGAGGGTTCTTTGGGTCGCACTCGACCTTGCGGCGCAAGCCCGGGTGAGACAGCAAATGGAAAGTCGTTTGCGGGCGCGATCAGCGTCATCTACGGCAGACGCAGCAAACCCTATGGCGTCGTGGGTAACGATCCGCAGGAGCGGCAGATGTTTCACCAGAATACACCGGGCGTGGGTGACGTTCCCGGGATGCCAGGCGCAGCTGAGCGACTCGACAGTTTCGAGAAAGCACTGGCGGTGGGGGATTTTGACGGGGATGGTTATGACGATGCCGCCATCGGTGTACCCGGCGAAGCCCTCAATGGGAATACTCGTGCCAACGCGGGTGCTGTCCACATACTCTACGGCTCGAGCCTGGGTCTTCAGCTACTGGGCAGTCAGGTGTTGAACATGGCGATGGTGAGCGATGGCTATCAGAAAGCTGGCAATCGCTTTGGTGATTCGCTGGCCGTGGGCAACTTTAACAATGATCGCTTCGAGGATCTCGCGGTGGGATTGCCTGGATACAGCATCCGACGCAAGAACTGCAAAGGAACTACTTGTAGCACCTACGTGACCGACCGGGAGGTTGGCGCCGTGGCGATCTTGTTGGGCAGCAACGAAGGACTTCACTTTGCAGACCTAATCCTGCAAAGCACCAGCCGGATAGGTGGTACTAATGGGGCCGGGGATGAGTTCGGCAAGACCCTCGTAGCTGGTGATTTTGACAACGACCAATTCGACGACCTAGCCATCGGCGCGCCCGGCAAGAGCAGCGGCTCGACAAGCGACCATGGCCTCGTCTACGTGCTCTATGGCTATCCAGGGGTGCTGGGGGGTCAAGGTGGACACCTTCTATGAGTACTCGCCTCCCAACTACCGCGTCGAGGCGGGCGATAGATTCGGTGCAGCACTGGCTGTGGGTGACTTCGACGGTGACTATCGCAAGGATCTGGCGGTGTGCCACTCGGGGGAAGACAACAGGGCCGGCGCCGTGACTGTGATCTATAGCAATAGCCAGGGGCTCGAAAGTAGTCGGCGGGAGTTCTGGTACCAAGGCTCCCCAGGTGTCCCAGGCAGCCCCGAAGAGATCGATTTTTTCGGTGCTTCCCTCACCGCATTGAGGTCACCGACCTTTTTGGGAGCACTCTGGTGAAATAGCTGGAGAACCTTGCTAGGCCCGGCCCGACCTCACGCCCCGGTGTGGGGTCGGGCCGTATCGTCTGGGTAGTTGCGCTGCCGCAGGACTGAAGCCTCGTCCAAAGCCATGGCTCGTCGATCGTTGTGGAGACCGCCGGGCGTGCAGCCATCGATGGAACCCGGAAGGCCCCTTCAACGTGCGCCGATGCGACAACGGACAATGGTGGCGCCGGCACTCGGACTGTGAGGAGGGCTACACTTTGGCGTGGGCAGGCGGCGGCCCGGTGTCGAAGGTAACGGCGCTTTTCGACGTCGAGTCCCTGCGAGCATTCCCCATCGAGGCACCCTCGTGAAACGTCAACGCAATGCCAAGATCATCGCCACCCTTGGCCCGGCCAGTGCCGACGAGGCGGTGATTCGGGCGCTCGCCAGAGCCGGCGCCGACGTGTTCCGGGTCAACTTCAGCCACGGCGCCTATGCCGAGCATGAAGCGCGCATCGACATCATCCGCCGGCTCGAAGCCGAGCTCGACCGTCCCATTGGCGTGCTGATGGATCTGCAAGGTCCGAAGCTGCGGGTGGGTCAATTCGCCGAAGGCGGGGTGATGCTCGAGAGGGGTGCACCGTTCCGCCTGGACTTGGAGCCAACCCCCGGTGATGTCAGCCGGGTGCAGCTACCGCACCCGGAGATCTTCGCCGTGGTGGACTCTGGCGCAGAGGTCCTCATCAACGATGGCCGCATTCACCTGCGGGTAGTCGAGTACGGCGAGGAGTGGATTGAAACGGAGGTCGTGGTGGGGGGCGAGGTGTCCGATCGCAAGGGCGTCAATGTTCCGGGGACTGTGCTGCCGCTGTCGGCGCTCACCGACAAGGACCGGGGCGACCTGGAGTTTGGACTCGGCCTAGGGGTCGACTGGGTGGCGCTGTCCTTTGTGCAGCGTGCCGAGGACGTGCAGGAGATGCGCGATCTGGTGGCGGGCCGAGCAGGAGTGCTGTCCAAGCTGGAAAAACCATCCGCGATTGCCCGGTTGGATGCGGTGATGGAGGCCTCCGACGCGGTGATGGTGGCCCGCGGCGACCTGGGCGTGGAGATGCCGCCCCAGGAGCTTCCGCAGCTACAGAAGCGGATCAGCCAGCTCGGACGTCGAATGGGCAAGCCGGTCATCATCGCCACCCACATGCTGGATTCCATGGTGGCCTCTCCTGTGCCCACCCGTGCCGAAGCTTCCGACGTGGCCAACGCTGTTTACGACGGGGTCGATGCGGTGATGTTGTCGGCGGAGTCGGCCGCCGGAAAGTATCCCGTGGAAGCGGTGCGGATGATGGATCAGATCATCCAGCGGGTGGAGAAAGACCCCCATTACCGCAAGTCACTCGATGCCTATCACCCGGACCCGGAAGGCACCAGCGCGGATGCTGTCTGCTGCGCGCTACGACGCATGACCCATATCGTCGGGGCGGTTGTCATCGAGACCTACACGGACTCGGGCTTCACCGCGCTGCGGGCCGCGCGGGAGCGTCCCGATGCCCCGATTCTGGCGCTCACACCCAATCGGAAGACCGCCCGCCGCCTGGCGCTGGTATGGGGTGCGCAGCCCGTGGTGGTGGAAGACGTGGATTCTGTACCCAACATGGTGGCCACAGCTCGGCGGGTGGCCCTGGAGCGCGGCTTCGCCCTGGCCGGCGAGGCCACAGTCATTGCCGCGGGGATCCCTTTCGGCGAGGCGGGCGCCACCAACCTGGTGCACATCGCCCAGGTGTAGGGCTGATAGGCGATCAGGAGAGTTCGGCGCAGCACCCCTTCGGGGTTTCCGCCCGCTCACCTATCTGGTCTCATCGAGGGCGTATTAGCGAAGCGTAATACACCCTGGCCGCCCCCGTCACGATCAGATGGTAGCAGCGGCTCCAGGCGCGATCTTGAAGTCTTCACCACAGGCATCGCGCTTGGAGGCGCTCATACATCAATAATGTCAACGGCTTACGGGATATTCGATGAGAGAAATGAGATGACGGCAATTCGGGTGATCTGGTCCGCAGGCGAGGTGAGTGCCACCCTACGTGACACACCAACAGCCCGCCAGCTGCTGGCGGGCTTGCCGGTGGAATCGCGCGCCAACGTGTGGGGAGACGAGGTCTACTTCGGGCTGCCCTTCAACGCCGAGCGCGAGCCCGATGCCACGGACGTGGTCGACAAGGGCGCGGTCTGTTTCTGGCTCGACGGCGACTCGCTGGCGCTCCTATTCGGGCCGACGCCAGTGTCACGCGGCACCGAATGCCGCTTGATCAGCGACGCCAACCTGGTGGGACAGATCGATGGTGACCCCGAGACGCTGCGCAGCGTCCGCAGCGGAGAGACTATTCGGGTCGAAGCCGCTTGATGCCCCCGCGAGCAGCCAGCGCCGCGGCACGGGTGCTCGCCCCCCTCAACTTGCGCCCAGCGCTGACGTCGGTAGCACCGCGGATGACGCGGGACGTCGATGATTCCAGCCTCAGTCGCATCGGGCGGCTAGCTTGCTTCGACCCGCAGTCGCCCAGCAAGTCCTGGAACGGCGGCCTCCAGCACCTCGTCCACGTGCTGCACGAAGACAAACTGCAACTCCGTGCGCACATCCTCGGGCAGATCTTGCAGGTCTTTCTCGTTGCGCCGGGGGAGGATGACGCGGCGGATGCCTGCCCGACGCGCTGCCAGCACCTTCTCCTTGATACCGCCGACTGGAAGCACCAGGCCGGTTAGGGTGATCTCCCCGGTCATGGCAGTGTCGCTTCGCACCGGCTCACCGCTATACATAGAGGCCATAGCCGTCGCCATGGTCACCCCGGCGGAGGGTCCGTCCTTGGGGATGGCCCCCGCCGGCACGTGAATGTGGACGCCGGCCCGGGGCCGCTCGACGCCGAGGCGGTCGCTGTGGGATAGCACATAGCTGCGGGCAGCCTTGGCAGACTCCTGCATCACCTCGCCCAGCTGACCGGTGAGCGTCAGGTGACCTTCATCGGGGAGCAGCAACGCCTCGACGAACAGGACGTCGCCGCCGGATTCGGTCCACGCCAACCCCGTGGCAACGCCCGCCGGAAGTTCCTTGCGTGCTTCCTCCAAAAAGAATCGCTCCGGGCCCAACATGTCCGCCAGCATCTCGGCACGCACCGTGACCGGCTCCGCGTGACCTTCGGCGAACTGTAGCGACACCTTGCGAGCCAGTCGTCCCAGCAGCCGCTCCAGCTCGCGGACCCCGGCTTCTCGGGTGTAGCGCCGGATCACCGTCATCAGGGTTTCGTCGGGGACAATGAACTGTTGCTCACTCAGACCCGATTGATGGCGTTGGCGCGGTAACAAGTACCGGCGTGCGATCTCCCGCTTTTCCTCGTCGCTGTAACCGCTGAGCCGGATGGTCTCCATGCGATCCAGCAGTGGCCGCGGGATGGTATCCAGGGTGTTGGCGGTGGTGATGAAGAAAACGTTGGAGAGATCGAAGGGCAGGTCCAGATAGTTGTCGCGAAACTCGTGATTCTGGGCGGGATCCAAAATTTCCAGCAGCGCTGAGGCCGGGTCACCCCTGAAGTCCCGGCCGAGCTTGTCAACCTCGTCCAGCATCAACAGCGGATTCTTCACCCCTGCCCGCCTTATACCTTGAATGATCCGCCCTGGCATGGCGCCCACGTAGGTGCGTCGATGGCCCCGCAGCTCCGACTCGTCGTGCATGCCGCCGAGGCTGAAGCGTTCGAACTTACGGCCCAGCGAGCGCGCGATGGATTGACCGAGAGAGGTCTTACCCACGCCCGGGGGACCGACGAAGGACAGGATCGGTGCCTTGGCTTCGGGGTTCAGCTTGAGCACGGCGAGCTGCTCGAGAATGCGCTCCTTGATCTCCTTGAGCCCGTAGTGATCGGCGTCCAAGACTTCCCGCGCATGGCCGAGATCCAGTTGGTCCTCGGTCTGCTCGGTCCAAGGCAGCTCCAGCACCAGCTCCAGGTAGGTGCGGGTGACCTGGTGATCGGGGGAGGCGGCCGGCGTGCGCTCCAACCGCGTCAGCTCGCGCTCGGCCTCCTTGCGGACGTTGTCCGGAAGCTTGGCCTCCTCCAGGCGCTGACGTAGCCCCTCGACTTCGGCCTCCTCGGGGCTCCTGTCGCCGAGCTCCTCCTGAATCGCCCGCAGCTGCTGACGTAGCAGATGCTCGCGTTGCTGCCGCTCCATGCCGCTCTGCACCTTGCCCGCCATCTCCTTGCGCAGCTTGAGCACCTCGGTCTCATGGACCAGGTACTGGTGCAGGAGCTCGAGCGCTTCCATCTGCGAGGGCGCCTCCAGCAGGGCCTGGGCACGCTCCAGGTCGAGCTGGGGAATGGTCGCCAGCACATATACCAGTTGCATGGGTTCCTGGAACTGAGACACCACCTGCTGCAGATCGAGCCCTTGCACGGGTTGAGCGAGGGACAGGTACTCGCTCGCCATGCTGATGAGCTCCCGCTGCAACGCCTCGACCTCGGCACCTTCTGCGAGCTCGACCGGCAGTGGCTGCACCCGAGCGCGAAGATGGGGGGTCGTCTGCTCCAGCTCCACCAGCCGAATCCGTTCGACACCTTGCACGATGACCTCAATGGTCTCCTCGGACCGCGCCATGCGCTTGATGACAGCCTTGGTTCCCACCGGGTAGAGATCTTCCTGGGCCGGTTGCTCGGACCGGGGATCGCGTTGAGCAATCAGGACGACCTGCTTGTCTTCGCTCGCCAGCGCAGCTTCCAGCGCGGCCACCGATCCCGGTCGACCGGCCGAGAACGGCCCCATCACGTAGGGATAGAGCACCGAGTTCCGCAGCGGAAAGACTGGCAGCGTCTGGAGCTCGGAAGCCACGTCCATCATCGTTCTCCGCTGGTCGAAAGTTGTATCCACAGCATGCCGTCACGGTACTCAGTCGATAGGCGCAACCGCTCGAGATCCGCGGGTAGCTCGATGCAGCGCTCGAAGGCGCTGTAGGCGATCTCCAGGGAATGCAGTCGACAGCCCACCGTCATGGGCCTGTCCCAGCGTTTTCCACGCACCAACAGCACCCGACCGCTGGTGTAGAGCTCGATGTCCTCCTGGCGCACGCCGGCAAGCTCGACTTTGACCAACCAGCCGGCGGGTGTTCGATAGACGTCGGCGGCTGGCTGCCAGCACAGGGGGCGCGAGCGCTCCTGAGCGTCCAGGTGGAGCTGTCGCGTCAGTCGCATCAAGTCATCCAGGATCGACATGGCAGTTTCGATGAAGCTCGGCTGGGGTGGGGCTGAAAGAATGCTGAGTATTATAGCGGCGGTGGGCGGCATAGATTCCATCTGCCTTGGCAGCCCTGCCCAATTGCCTCGGCGAGCAGTTCTTCCGCGCACTGAGGAACATTCCCGGGCCCGCTCGAGCTCACCCTTGTATTGACCTGACCGTCGCCTCGAGAATCCACTCCCGAAAGGCGGCAATCCGGGGGTCGTCCTCGACGTCCCGCGGGTAAACCAGGTAGTAGATCATTTCGGGCGCGCATTGGACCTCGAAGGGGACGATCAACCGCCCTTCGGCCAAGTGTCTTTCCACCATGCTACGGGCGGCCAAGGCGACGCCCAGCCCCCCGGCGGCGGTTTCCACCGCCAGCTCGTTGCTCTGCACCCGTGGGCCGCGCTCGGCGTCGATCCCGTCCACCCCAATGGCGGCAAACCAACTGCGCCACAACCCGAGCTGCGTGATTTCCTGAATCAGCGGTACGCGGGCGAGATCCGTGGGACTTCGCAGCGGCGGGGGACCGTTTGCCAGGGCGGGGGTACACACCGGCACCATGTGGGCCCGCAGTAGCTCGTGTGAGCGCAATCCCGGCCATTGCCCCTCGCCGGTTCGAATTCCGGCGTCCACGTCGGAGCGGGCGAAGTCGATGACTTCCACAGAGCTGATCAACCGCACTTCGATCTGCGGATGCGCCAATTGAAACCCACCCAAGCGCGGCGCCAGCCAAGTCACCGCGAAAGTCGGCGCGACGCTCAGCGTGAGTGGTCCGCCCGCCTGGCGCCTTGCCACCGAATGGGTGGCGCGATGGATTTGATCCAGAGCGTCACTGATCGGTTGCAGGTAGCTTCGGCCCACTGCGGTAAGGCGCACCGACCGAGGCTGGCGGCTGAACAGCCTCGCGCCCAAGTAGTCCTCCAGCACACGCACTTGGTGGCTCACCGCCGAAGGCGTGACATGAAGCTCTTCGGCTGCCAATAGAAAGCTCTCCAGCCTGGCCGCAGCCTCATAAGTTCTGAGCGCGTTGAGTGGTGGAAGTCGGCGCATGTGACCAAGTTTTTCTCACTTAATCGACGAGCACAAGTCGTTTGTGTCCGAGCCGCAGCAGTTCTAGGGTGCAAGCACCTTCCGAGCGAACTAGCTGGAACGGATCGAGAGTGAATCTGACTCAATCAAGGAGGTGCCGTCATGCGCCGCTCTGACATTACGCCGCAGCAAAGCTACCCAGAGATGGAAGGTGCGACCCGTGCGCAACAGCTCGAGAACATCGACGAGCGTGCCCGTCGCATTCGTCGCCAGGAAGTGCGCCGGCTCTGGCGGCTGTGGGGTCGTGGTCTGACCGCTGCCCTGACACGCTTCACCGCGCACATCCGACGCCGCCGCCAGGAGCGCATCACACGCCGCGAGCTATCCGCGCTCGACGATCACATGCTGCGAGATATCGGGCTCTCTCGAGGCGAGATTCCCTACACGGCGAGGCTCGTGGGCACCGCCCCTCGCGGCAGCCTCATGGAACGGCCGGTGACAGCACTGCAAGTGCAACGCTCGCCATCGCCGCAGGTGGTGATGTACCAGCCCTCTGCCCAGCCGCGCTCGCGTGCGGCCTAGGCGCAGAGGCGTGACCGCAGACTTCGACCCGAGAGGAGTCCACTGCCATGGACCTGATTGCTCGCGTCTACTTGAGTGCTATCGATAACCGCGCTGTTCTGCGCCTAGCTAGAGAAAGGTCGTTGCACCCCGAACCATCAAGTGTGGCCCCGACCGGGGGGCTTGCGATTCACAAGGTGGTGAGCGGCATCGAAAGCGTGGGGCGGCGCCTGGGGCAGCTGACTCGTTGAAAGAGGACACAACCGCCCACCAGTCGGCGCCGGCTGGTGGGCACTCATGATTGATCACCGGGCGCGCTCGGGCGCGCCATCGCGACTGACATCGCTCCTGATACAACTGGAACGCGGTTAGCTACGTGACAGCGCGCAGCCGGAAGCTGGGCGAAATCTCCCATCTAACATCCCCCAAAGCGCTCAGGTTTCTTGATATCAGGAGCGTGTCCCGCCGCGATGCCTCGCGCTGCCGTTTCGGCACCACCCGCTCGAAACACTCTGCTACCGCGCCCGGAACTTCTCGCAGTAGGCTGCCCCGACGCTGGACCGGCTGAACCGGGCTCAGCTGTAAAGACAGAGCAGCCCAAGAAACACTCCCAACGGATTACACGAGAACGCGAGAACGCGAGATCGCCGTCGACGGGCCAACCGGCTCGGATGACACTAGAAGCGGCGTGCCGGGACCGCAGCCCGCGGTCTCTCCCAACCACCATCAGAGGATCGGCGTCGATGCACTACCCGATATTCTCCCGCAACGACCTCAACGGCTTCTGGGCGCTATTCGCCGACAACTTGGCCAATCTACTGATCATTTCCGGGGTCTGCCGGTTCGTCTTCGAAATGCCGAACGAGATCGTGTTCGGTCGCATCTTGCCGGGTGCGGCGGTGGCGATCATCGCCGGCATCCTGGTTTACGTGGTGCTGGCCCAGCGACTCGCCAAGCGCGAAGGACGCACCGACGTCACCGCGCTGCCTTACGGCATCAGCACCCCGGTAATGTTCGTCTACCTCTTCGCCGTCATTGGGCCCATCTACTGGAGCACCGGGGACGCGCTGCTGGCTTGGCAGGTGGGTATCGCCGCCGGCGTGGTGGGGGGACTGGTGGAAGTGCTGGGCGCGGTGACTGGACCTTGGCTGCAACGGGTGACGCCGCGGGCGGGGATGCTGGGGACGTTGTCGGGAATAGCCCTGGTGTTCATCGCCACCGTGGCCATGGCACGCATCTACGAGAATCCCATCATCGGCTTCACCGCGCTGGCCTTTGTGCTCTGGGGCATGATCGGTCGCTTCAAGTTGCCATTCAACCTCCCGGCGGGCCTGACCGCCCTGGTTGCGGGTACGGTGGTGGCACTGGCGTTGGGCAAATCGGAATTCAGCTTCGAAGGCTTGGGCTTCTACCCGCCGCTGCCGTACTTCGGCGATCTGATGGTCGGCCTGCAGCACTTGGTCGACCATCCCGAGCTCTTGGCCGTGTTGATCCCGGTGCAGATCTACAACTTCATCGAGACCATGAACAACGTGGAATCGGCTGAGGCGATGGGCGACAAGTACCCGGTGGGCTTCTGTCAGGTCACCGACGGCTTCGGGACCATGCTCGGCGGTCTGTTCGGCTCGCCGTTCCCGACCACGGTCTACATCGGTCACCCGGCCTACAAGCGTATGAAAGCCCGCTGCGGCTACGCCTTGGGGGTAGGCGTGGTGTTCTTCGTCGGCGCCTTGTTCGGTCTGGTGGCCTTCCTGGGCAACCTGATCCCGGAAGCGGCGGTGGCGCCAATCCTGGTATTCGTGGGCATCTCGATTATTGCCGTCTCCTTCCGCTCGGTGGAGCCCAAGCACCATGTGGCTGTGGCCATCGCCTTCCTACCCCACGTCTCCAGCATCATCGTGGTGAAGTGGGGCTCGGTGCTGAACGCGCTGCAGAGTTTGGGCCTCGAGAACGTGCCGGGGCTGGTGGATGATGGTTTCGTCAACGCCATGCTGACCCAGGGCGCCCATGTGATCGGGCAGTCGGCGCTCGCCAACGGCGCCATCGTCAGCGGCATGCTGTGGGGCGCTTTCACCGCCTTCCTCATCGACAGCAAGATCCGCCAAGCGGTGACCATCGCGCTGGTGGCGGCGGTGCTCACCGGATTCGGCGTCATTCATGATGCCAGCTTGCACTGGTTCTCCTTCGACGCGCCGATTCTGTGGGGTTACCTGATCCTCGCCGTGGCGCTGCTGGCCAAGTCACGCTTCCCACTGGAGCAGGAGCCCGAGGAAGAGGTGAGTCGCGCCGGGCCCTCCGAGCGGTCCTCTGTGATTGGGGAGCCGGGTCGCGCGACCTGACACCCGTAAGTGTCAACGACGTGGCTTACAGCCGCGAGCGTTTCGGAGTGACGCCGGCGGAGTATGCCGAGGACGTGGGGTCGCTGGGCGAGGGGGTGTGGCACACCCATTGGGTCCCGCTCGAGCGCGCCGGCATCGGTCGTTTCGCCGCCACCGGCACCGGGGTTGCGCATTGCCCTTGCGCGAGCGCGCGCGCGGAAGCTGGGGCTCTGCCAGGAATCGTTGGCGGCTACAGCCTCAGATGCCGCGTTCTGCGAGTCGGCAGAGCGCTTCGGCTAGCCCCTCGGTGACGCAAGCGAGGCGGGGATAGTCCAGCTTCTCCGGCGTGTCCTGCGGCGTGTGATAGTAGGGGTAGCGGTAGAAGGCGGTGTCGGTGACCATCAACGCCCGGTAGCCCTGC
>CAZLYT010000664.1:0-7011 GCA_964563515.1 uncultured Candidatus Competibacteraceae bacterium
GAATACACGCGTTCCCACTATCGGGGCGACTCCTACGACTTCGTGGCCGAGATGCAGCTGGATCGGCCCGGATGAGCGCGGGCCCCGATCACCTGTACCAACTACGATTGCGCGTTCTCCCGCTCCCTCTAAGTGGGCGCCAATCCGCGAAAAGTGGGTTCCCGCTTTCCCAGGAACGACGCTGAGGCGGGGGCCAGCGCTGCGCCGACACCGTACCTTCTCGCGGGCTACTCGATCGGCCCCTCGGGAGCGCGGTGAGACCTCTGCCCTCATGGAGCGCGGTTGCAGTCTCGAACCTATCTAATACCACTTTCCTGAAGATATGGCGAAGGCGCCGTAGATCCTGCTTCTGGTGGCGGATCAATGCCTGGACCGAGATCGCCGGAATTGTTTTCTCCTTCCTGGTGGCGGTCTACTTCCAGGTCGTCCATCCGGCTCTGGGTTTCGAACCCCTGGCCGACGCAACCCGCTTGCTGCTGGCTGTGGGCCTGACCGCAGCGGGCTGGCGGGTGGTCACCTTGCTGACGGCGCCCACCAACAAAGCCACCCTGCGAAACTTCTATCGCACCGTGCGACCCACCGGCCCGGGCTGGCGACCAGTTGTGCAGCAACTTCAATCCGGTGCCGAGCCGCTGCCGCCGGCGATGCGGGGGGAGCTGCCCGTGGAAATTCTGTGCATGGTGGTGGGCACCTTCACCGTCTACTTCGCCCTGTTCGCCAGCGGCTACTGGATCTATGGCCAGACCACGGTGGCCATTGTGCTGACCGCCCTGGCGGTCGTTGGTAGCCTGCTGCTGTTCCGGTTGTGGGGACGGCTCAAGGAGAGTGTGGCCGGCGACGAAAAGCAAGCCTGGGATGGTGCCATGGTGCAATCCTGACCCCAAACTCTGACTGATAAGGCTATCGCTTGCGCCCGGCCCCCCGGAGGAGGCCGGGCGTCATTTCAGAATGCACTCAGATCCAAGCGGCGATCGGAGGAACCGCTACCCCTCCTCGCGCCATTTTTCTGCTCCTGATAAAGCTCCGCTCCCGGTCTAAGCTCAATCTCAGGGTGCCCTGAACACGATACCCAAGGTGCGGGCTCCCGAGCCCCTTTGCGGGACTTGGAACCGGCTGAATCAAGTTCTATGCAACAACTGTTTGCCGAACAACGGATCGCTGTGCCCTTGGCCCACGCGTCATTTGACCGAGGAGAATAATAGGCCAGGGCAAAACATCGGTTCGGGAGGGAACCACCATGCATTTTTTGCTCACCTTCGGCTTGTTGCTATCCGCCCTGGTAGCAACCCACCACGCACGAGCCCAGAGCGCGGAAGAGTTCACCATTTCGGACCTGCCGGGGCTAGAGGCTGGCAGCAACGTCGTACGCGACCAATACGGGATCGCTCATATCCGCGCAACCAACGAGCACGACCTCTACTTCATGCAGGGTTACGTGCACGCCCAAGATCGCCTGTTCCAGATGGACGTCTCACGCCATCGCGCCAACGGTACCCTGGGTGAACTATTGGGCGAGGCGGCCTTGAGCGACGACGTGAACTTGCGCACCTTCGGCCTGAGGCGCGCCTCCGAAGAGTCGCTGCAGGCGCTCTCCGAAAGGACACGAGCAGCGCTGGCGGCCTACGCCCAAGGCGTGAACGTCTCGGTGCTGCAGAATGGACTGCCACCCGAGTACGCCGCCCTGGAGCTCACCCGCTTCGACGGATGGAGCGCGCTCGACAGCGTGGCGGTGGCAAAGCTGATTGCGTTCGGCCTGTCCTTCAACATCTCGGACATCGATCGCAGCATTGCCCTGGAAGGTTACATCGAGGCCGGAGAGCAGCTGGGCTTCGACGGCCGCACCCTGTACTTCGACGACCTCTTTCGCGACGCACCCTTCGACCCAGCCGCCACCGTGCCTGATGCCGAAATCCCCCCCGGTGCGGCGCTGGCTCTCCCCGCCACGCGGAGTGGGACGGGGCAGAGCGTTCAATCGCGCTCGCAACCGCCGAGGCCGGATGCTGGCGCAGTCAGGCTCGGCAAGGACTTCCTCCGCAGCCTCCGGAGCGGCCTCCATCTCGGTAGCTTGATTGCTTCGGGCAACCGGCCAGCCTCCAACGAGTGGGCTGTTGCGGGCGATTTCACCGCCAACGGCTATCCACTCATCGCCAACGACCCCCATCTGATATTGGGGCAGCCCAGCACTTTCTATCCCAACCATCTGCGTGCGGGGGACATCGATGTCTTCGGTAGCTCATTCCCCGGGGCCCCCTTCGTCATCGTCGGCAACAACCGTAGTCTGGCCTGGGGAGCCACCATCAACCCGCTGGACGTGGTCGACTTCTATCAAGAGCAGGTCGAGTTCCAAGGCCCCGTGCCACGGTTCACCCTCTACCAAGGCCAACGCGAGCAGACGAGATTGATCTTCGAGAGCTATCGGGTCAACCAGCCCAACAACGGTGTCATGAACGACTTGGTCGCCGTGAGCGCCAGCGACACCGTGCCACCGGCCACTGTCATCGTGCCCCGGCGCAACAACGGTCCCCTGATCGCCCTCGACTTCGATACCGGCGAGGCGCTCAGCGCGCAATACACGGGTTTCGGCCCGACGCGGGAGCTGGATGCCTTCATGTGGTGGAATAACTCCAAAAATCTCGAGGCCTTCGAGTACGGCCTGCGCTTCTTCGACTTCGGCTCCATCAATTGGGTCGTAGCCGATACCGAGAGCAACATTGCGTATTGGACCAGCGCCGAAATGCCGCTTCGAGAGGACTTGCAAGCGGGGACGGTTCGCGGCCTTCCCCCCAATTTCATCCGCTCGGGACTAGGGGGCAATGAATGGTTGCCGGTGCAGAACCCTCAACCTGGGCAGAGAGTCCCCTACGAGATTCTTCCAGCCGATGAAATGCCGCACCTCATAAATCCAGCCGCCGGCTGGTTCGTCAACGCCAACAACGACCCCGCCGGGCTGGTACTCGATAACGACGCGTTCAATCAGCTGCGGCCCGGGGGCGGCATCTACTATCTGAACTCCAGCTACGGGGTAGGGATCAGAGCGGGGCGCATCACCGAGCTACTCCAGGAGAAGCTGGCAACCGGCGATCGCAAGATCTCCTTCGAGGAAATGCAGGAGATGCAGGCTGACGTTGTATTGGGTGACGCGCAGCTTTTTGTGCCGTACCTCGTCAACGCTTTTGAGAACGCTCGGCGCGCTCGCGCGCACCCGCGCCTGGCCGCTTTCGACTCCGGCAACGACCGCCTTCGCAGGGCCGTCAGAGACCGCCTTCGCAGGGCCGTCAGACGACTGCAAAACTGGGACTTCTCTACGCCCACCGGAATCCCGCAAGGCTATGACGCCTCGGACCAGGATGGCGAGCGCTCAGCGCCTTCCGCGGCGGAGCACAGTGCCAGCATTGCGGCCACCATCTACGAGGTGTGGCGCCGTCTGCTGGTGGCTAATACGGTCGATGCGACCCTCGCCCGGATCGAAACCGAGACCGGCGCCGAGCCAGAGTCGTTGTCGCGACCAGGCGCCGACCGAACCGTGCGCACCCTGCAATATCTGCTCGAGAACTTCGATACCGGTGGCGGGGTTGGCGCTTCCGGGCTGGATTTCTTTGCCGTCGAAGGTGTTCCGAACGCGGCTGACCGACGCGATATCGTGCTGCTACAGAGCCTGGCGGAAACCCTGGAGTTGCTAGCCAGCGATGCCTTCGCCGCGGCCTTCGGCAACTCCCGGAACCTGGCGGACTTTGAGTGGGGCAAGCTGCACCGGGTCACCTTCACCCATCCGCTGGGAGAACCTTTCAGCACGCCGCCAGCCGCGGGAGCCTTCCCGGCGCCGCTACCGGGCCTCTCGGGCATTCCCGCCGATGGCGGCTACGAGACCCTGGATAGGGCGGTTCCCGTCAGCGGTGAGGCCGATTTCCGGACCCTGGACAGCGACGCCTTCATCTTCGAGTGGGGTGCCGTGAACCGCTATGTCGCCGAAGTCCGACCCGACGGCGTGGGCCGGGTGGAGTCGATCTGGCCCGGTGGCACTAGTGGCGTGCCCGGCAGCCCCTACTATGTGAATCAACTCCCGCTCTGGCTTACCAACGACACCATTCCCTTGGAAATGGACCGGAGCAGCTACATCATCGGGGCACCAATTTCGACGCTGTACGTTCCCCCAGAGCCAGGGGGAAACGCCGGCCAGTAGATTCGCGTGAGCTTGGCTGTGGTGGAAGGTGTTCCGCCCGCCTCTTGCAGCGCTCTGCCTCGCGACTGCCGGGGGTAATGTTGTAGCAGGAGATTCCGATGCCAGTCGCGATGGTGCGCGCGAGCGCGCCCCCGCTCACCTGCACGACAAGGGGCGGGTCTGCACCCCATCCCGGCGCGCGGGTCCTACAAGGAGCCGCGTCGGTGCATCAGGCAGAGCCGTAATGCACCGTCCGAGATTCGGCCGGATGGTGCGTTACGCTGCTCTATTCCACCCTACATCAGGCCTCGAGGTGGTCGCGGATCAGCGCCAGGAACGCCTCGCCGTAGCGGGCCAGCTTGGTCTCGCCCACGCCGTTGATGGCGAGCAGCCCGCTCTCGTCGGTGGGCTTCTGGGCCGCCATCTGGAGTAACGTCGCGTCACCGAACACCACGTATGGCGGCACTTCCTGGGCCGCAGCGAGGCGTTTGCGCAAGCCCCGCAGCGCCTCGAACAACGACTGGTCGTGGGGGCCGGGGGCGGCGGCGTTGGAACCTCGCGTACGCTCGCGCTTGGCCGGCCGGGTGCTCACCCTGGGCCGCGCAAGCTCGAGGTCGATATCGCCGCGCAGCAGGGGGCGCGCCGCCGGCGTCAGCTTCAGCACCGAGTAGTCGGCGATGTCCTGAATCAGGAAGCCGCGGTGGATGAGCTGGCGCAGCACGCTCATCCACGCCTCCTCGCTATGTTCGGCGCCAATGCCGTAGGTGGAAAGCCGGTGATGACCGAGACGACGAATGCGCTCGTTGTCGGTCCCGCGCAGCACGTCCACCACATGCTTCATGCCGAAGCGCTGACCCACCCGATAGACACAGGAGAGGGCCTTCTGCGCGTCCACCGTGGCGTCGAATCGCTCCGGCGGGTCAAGACACACGTCGCAGTTGCCGCAATGCTGCTCCAATCCCTGGCCAAAGTAGGTCAGCAATACCCGCCGTCGGCAGGTCAGTGACTCCGCGAAGCCCACCATGGCGTTTAGCTTGTGCAGCTCCACACGCTGCTGATCGGGATTTTCCCCCGACTCGACCAGGCGCCGCGCGGTCACCACATCTTGCGCGCCGTACAGCAGAAACGCCTCGGCGGGCAACCCGTCGCGTCCCGCCCGCCCCGTCTCCTGGTAGTAGCCCTCGATGTTCTTTGGCAGGTCGTAATGCACTACGAAGCGGACGTTGGGCTTGTCGATACCCATGCCAAACGCAACGGTGGCCACCACCACCCGCAGCTCGTCCTTTAGGAAGGCCTCTTGCACCTGGCGGCGCCGCTCGGCCGGCAGACCGGCATGATAGGCCGCAGCGGAGATTCCCTGCGCTGCCAGCTGCTCGCTGATGGCGTCGACCCGGCGCCGGCTGAGCGCATAGACGATGCCGGCTTCGCTCCCATGCGCCGCCAGAAAGGTCGTGAGCTGCTGCTGAGGTTTGCGCTTCTCCAATACGGTGTAACGAATGTTGGGGCGGTCGAAGCCCGCTACGTAGCACTCGGCCGAGGCCAACCCCAGCCGTTCGATGACGTCCTTGCGGGTTTGCGGGTCGGCGGTCGCGGTAAGCGCCACAACCGGCACCTTGGGAAAACGCTCGCGCAGGGTGCCGAGCTGCACGTACTCGGGCCGGAAGTCGTGACCCCATTGAGACACGCAGTGCGCCTCGTCGATGGCGAATAGCGCGATGGGCAGTCTCGAAATTCGCTCCAGGAAAGGCTCGGACATGAGCCGTTCGGGAGCCACGTACAAAAGCTTGATGGCGCCTTGATCCAGGTCGGCCAGCACTTGTCGGGCCCGATCCGGCGCCAGCGACGAGTTGAAGTAGGCCGCGGCCACACCGTTGGCGCGTAGCGCGTCCACCTGATCCTTCATCAACGAGATCAGCGGTGATACCACCACAGCAACACCGTGGCGATGCAACGCGGGGATCTGATAGCAGAGCGATTTGCCACCGCCCGTCGGCATCAGCACGAAGGCGGAATCCCCGTCGATGAGCCTGTCGATAATGGCCCGCTGGTGCGAGCGGAAGTCCTTGTAGCCGAACACCCGACGCAAGGTGTCCAGCGCGCCGTCGACAACTGTCGCTGCCACGGATTCCAGGCCTTCGGCTTCGTCAGTCGAGAACCAGCTCACCCGGTGGTGCCCGTCGCACTGCGGTGCGCTTCCTCCGGCACCATGGAGTCCAGCAGCGCGCCCACTGTGCGGTGAGCTTCGAGGGGATGGCACAGGTGCTGTTCACCTTGGATTCGGTTTTGATTGGCCCGATCGCGCCGCTGGCGGGTGATGATTCCAGCTCGCTCCAGCTCGGCGATGATGCGCTGTACCGCCCCCTCGGTGATACCCACCTGCGCTGCCACCTCCCGGAGCCGAAGCTGCGGGTCACGGGCCAGACACACCAGCATTTGAGTGTGATTGCTCGAGACGGTCCAGCCTCCCGCCTCCTCCGGCAAGCCGGGAGGTGGGGTTGCCTTGTCATTGGTCATCAGATTGTCCCCCGGATGCCCGGCGCTCATGCCGATTCCTTGACTGTCGTGGCGCGAATCGCCGCCGGCGCCGCTGTCGCATCCTTGTCGCCAGGAGCGCTTTGGCGCTCCGCCATACGCCCGACAAGGCTGTGCCGAGACACCCTATCTTCATGACGCGCCGCTAGCCAATAGGTCACGCCCAGGCCAAGCACGCCCAGGCCAAGCACCACCAGGCCGGAAGCCAAGACATACTCCAGCCCAGATTGTCGAAGTCGAATACGATCACCTTTCGCGCCACTGCCATTCAAATCGCAGACACGCTTCTGCACAAGCCGGGCAGCTTCCTCAGCAACGAC
>CAZLYT010000665.1:0-4125 GCA_964563515.1 uncultured Candidatus Competibacteraceae bacterium
TTTCTTTATCTCTTTCTGCCGACCCTTCTGTTTCAAGTGACGCTCGGCATGAATCTGCGCCGGATGCTTGACGACTGGGTGCCGATCCTGGTTCTGGCCGTCGTCGCCGTGGTCGTAGCGACGCTGGCCGTGGGCTATGCGTTGTCTTGGACCAGCACGCTGCCGCTGGCCGCCTGTTTGCTGATCGGCGCAATCGTCTCGACCACCGACCCTTCGGCGGTAGTCGGCGTTTTTCGTTCCATCGCCGCGCCGCGCCGATTGAGCCGGATCATCGAGGGCGAGAGCCTACTCAACGACGCGGCCGCGATTGCGCTGTTCGGCCTTTTCATGGGCTACGTCATGGTCGGCATGCCCGATCCGACGCTGCAGGAGGCGCTGGACCGCTTCCCGCTCCTGATCCTGGGTGGCGCGTTGGTGGGCTGGGTGCTGGCGCGGGCAGCGATCTGGTTGATGGCGCTCATAGGCCGACATGAGCTCGCGCAGATCTCGGTTTCGATCGCGCTGCCCTATCTGGCTTATGTGGTGTCCGAGCAAAGCGTGGGAGCCTCGGGCGTGATTGCCGTCGTGGCGGCGGGTCTGACGTTGAATCTGGCGGGGCCGGGGCGCTTGCCGCCCGCCGCCTGGAGCTACCTGCGCGAGGTCTGGGACCTGCTGGCCCATTGGGCAGGAGCGCTGATCTTCGTGCTGGCCGCCCTGCTGATCCCTCGGCTTCTGGACGATGTGCGGCTGGAGGACATGCTGCTGATTCTGGTTGTCATCGCCGCTGCCGTCGCGGCGCGGGCGGTGATTCTGTTCGGCCTCATGCCGCTGCTGTCGCTGGCACGCCTGTCGCCGGTGGTGGAGCCTCCTTACCGGGTTGCGATCCTCTGGGGTGGCCTGCGCGGCGCGGTCACTCTCGCGCTGGCGCTGGCCGTGACCGAGAGCTTCCTGGTGCCGGTGGAAATAAAGCGGGTGGTCGGCATCTTGGCCACGGGTTTCACGCTTTTCACTCTGATCGGGCAGGGCACGACGCTGCGTTGGGTGATCGCGCGGCTTGGGCTCGATCGACTATCGGCGGTCGATACCGCCCTTTCCAACCAGGTGGTCGCGGTAGCCCTGCAGACAGTGCGCGAGGACGTGGCAAAGGCGACCGAGAACTACGCGCTAACGGGCGAGGCAGTGCGTTTGGAGGCCAGTCACTTTGCCGAACGGCTGAACCAGGCGGTGAAGGCCGCCGAGGAGAACACCGAGATCCTCGACCGCGACCGCATCACGCTGGGCCTGATTGCGCTGGCCGGGGCGGAACGCGACTTGATCCTGACGAGATTCCGTGAACGGGCGATTTCGGCCCGGCTAGCCGACCGCATCCTATCGCATGCCGACCGCCTGATCGAAGGCACGCGGGTAGCGGGCCGCACCGGTTATCAGCGGGCCGCTCGTCGCAGCCTTGGATACGGGGCCGGATTCCGTTTCGCGCTTTTTCTGCACAATCGCCTGAGCCTGTCGGCACCGCTGGCGCGGCTAACGGCAGATCGGTTCGAAGTGCTGCTCTCCCAGCGGCTGATCCTGCGCGACCTGCACGGCTTCATTGACACCCGCATCCGCCGCATCCATGGCCCTCGCGTCGCCGAACTGCTGCATGAGCTTCTCGACCGGCGCGGCGAAGCCGTGGAGCAGGCCCTCGCAGGGCTTCGCCTTCAGTATCCGGGCTACGCCGAAGACCTCAAGCGCCGCTTCATACGCCGTACTGCGCTGAGACTGGAGGAACGCGAGTACGACTCGCTGCGCGACGATGGGCTGATTGGATCGGAGCTGCACATGGCTCTGATCCAGCAGATTGGCGAACGCCGCGCGCGGGCCGAGCACCGGCCAAAGCTCGATCTGGCCGTGCAGAAAGCGCAGCTGGTACGCCAGTTTCCGCTTTTCGCCGATCTCGATGAAAACGCCCTGAAGCGGCTCAGCCAGGTGCTGGTCACTCGCTACGTCAGCTCGGGCGAGGTCATCATCCGCGAGGACAGCACCGTCAAGTCGGTGTTCTTCATCGCCTCTGGCGCGGTGGAGCTGGAAACGGCCGGCCACACCCATCGCCTTGGCCGGGGCGAGATGTTTGGCCAGATGGCGGTCCTAACACGCAGGCCGCACCGGACCGAGATCCGCGCGATCACCCCCTGCACGCTGCTGCTGCTGGACGAGGCCCGCTTCCTGCGCCTCCTAAAACGCACCCGTACGCTTCAGGAGGCAGTGCGGGCGAGCGCATTGAAGCGCGGCATCGCGCCTGACCTGGTGACTGGCATTGATGCCGAGACGGCGTGACCCAGTGAGGCTGAGCAGGGGAGGACCGAGCCTCCGGTAAATCGCCCCATGCGGGCGTTCGCACCCTTGCTGTCCCGCAACACCCTCCGCCGGTCATGCTTCGCTTGGCCGTGGCGTTTCCGGCGAGACGCTACATTGAACTTCACCAACTCAAAGTCTCACCGCAGCAGAGTCGACCCATGGCACTGAAGAAATCCCAGCTCTACTCCTCCCTCTGGCAAAGCTGCGACGAGCTGCGCGGTGGCATGGACGCCTCGCAGTACAAGGACTACGTGCTGACGCTGCTGTTCATGAAGTACGTGACGGACAAGTATGCCGGCAAGCCGGACGCACTCATCGAGGTGCCCACCGGCGGCGGCTTCGCCGACATGGTGAAGCTGAAGGGCGACAAGGAGATCGGCGACAAGATCAACAAGATCATCGGCCGGCTCGCCGAGGCGAACGACCTAAAGGGGGTCATCGATCAGGCCGACTTCAACGACGAGAGCAAGCTCGGTTCGGGCAAGGAGATGCAGGACCGCCTCTCCAAGCTGGTCGCGATCTTCGACGGCCTCGACTTCCGCGCCAACCGGACGGAGGGCGACGACCTCCTGGGCGACGCCTACGAGTACCTGATGCGCCACTTCGCCACCGAGAGTGGCAAGAGCAAGGGGCAGTTCTACACTCCGGCGGAGGTCTCGCGAATCATGGCCCAAGTGGTCGGCATCGCCGCCGACACCCGACCGGACCAGACCATCTATGACCCCACCTGCGGCTCCGGCTCGCTGCTGCTCAAGGCCGCCGACGAGGCGCCGCACGGTATTACCGTGTACGGTCAGGAGATGGATGTTGCCACCTGGGCGCTGGCGCGGATGAACATGATCCTGCACGGCCACCCAACCGCCGAGCTCTGGCGCGGCAACACGCTCTCCGCCCCGTACTTCAAGAACCGGGACGACAGTCTCAGGACCTTCAACTTTGCCGTCGCCAATCCGCCCTTCTCCGCCAAGGCCTGGGCCAGCGGGCTCGATCCGGCCAACGACGAGTTCGGGCGCTTCGAGGTCGGCATTCCGCCGGCCAAGAACGGCGACTACGCCTTCCTGCTGCATCTCATCAAGTCGCTGAAGAGCAAAGGCAAGGGCGCAATCATTCTGCCCCACGGCGTGTTGTTCCGCGGCCACAAGGAGGCCGACATCCGCCGGAATCTCATCCGCCGCGGCCTCATCAAGGGCATCATCGGCCTGCCCGCCAACCTCTTCTATGGCACCGGCATCCCCGCCTGCATCGTGGTCATCGACAAGGAGCACGCCCATAGCCGCAGCGGGATCTTCATGATTGATGCGAGCAAGGGCTTCCTGAAGGACGGCAACAAGAACCGCCTGCGCTCCCAGGACATCCACAAGATCGTGGACATCTTCAACCGGCAGGTCGAGCTGCCGCGCTACTCACGTAGGGTGCCGGTGGTAGAGATCGCGAGCTCCGCCAACGACTACAACCTGAACCTCCCGCGCTACATCGACTCCAGTGAGCCCGAGGACCTGCACGACCTCGACGCCCACCTGAACGGCGGCATCCCCAACCGCGATATTGACGCGCTCGACGCCTACTGGGCCGTCTTGCCCTCATTGCGCCAGGCGCTCTTCAAGGAAACCGGCCGCGCGGGCTACAGCGAGGCCCGGGTCGAGACCCAGCAGGTCAAGGCCATCATCCTCGACCACGCTGAGTTCAAGACTTACGCGGATTGCGTCGCCGCCATCTTCGAAACCTGGCGCCAGGCTCACCATCCCCGGCTCGAGGGTATCCAGGTCAATGACCTCCCCAAGGCGGTTATCCATACCCTGTCCGAAGATTTGT
>CAZLYT010000666.1:0-1912 GCA_964563515.1 uncultured Candidatus Competibacteraceae bacterium
CACCGGTGAACGCGGTGTTCGTGCCGCTCTTGGCGTACAGCTCCACGAACGCCTCGCCGCCCGACTGATAGTGCGTCAGCCTGAACGGGTAGCGACCGCGATCGGCGAACTCGACCACTACGCGCTCGTCGCCGCCGACGAGAACGCCCGGCGCGTCGCTCAACGTGGTCAGAGACGGGCCGAAGCGCAGCCGGAAGCCATCGTCGCTGCTGGTGCCGAATACGTAGAAGCCGGCCGCAGGCACCTCGATCACACCGGTCGCCTCGACCGCGAAGTCCGAGCCGCTCGCACCGGGGTACGCCGCTTTCTCTCCCGACCCAAAGCGTCCCTGGGCGTCGCCGTGGTTGACGGTGGCGAAGACACCGCGCCCGTCGCCCGCCATCGGCGCGGCGGCAAGCACGGCCTCGGCGGCATCGATGTCCGCGATCCCAGGGCCGGAGTTGACCACGACCACGCGCACCCCGACCGTCGTCGCACCCGGAGCGGTCTCCGGCGCCGGCATGTGCGCACAGGCGCCAACCGCGTCGCACACGTCGGCCGTGCAGACGTCTGCGTCGTCGGTACAGGACGTGCCGAGCGGGCGGTTGCACGTCTCGCCGCTCTCCCGACACAGATCCGCACACGGGCCGCCACCCGCACACGGGTCGCCGGCGCCGACACAGACGCCTGCCTGACAGGTGTCGATCGCCGTGCAGAACAGGCCGTCGTCGCACCCCGAACCGTTCGCATCGTCGGCCGTACACGCGTCGATCGACTCGTCGCACGACTCGCGACAGTCGTCGTCGCCGTCCGGCCCCGAGCAGGGGTCGCCCGTGTGGGCCGAGCAGGAGCCGGCCGAGCAGAAGTCGCCGCCGTTGCAGAACAGCCCGTCGTCACACGGGGCGGCATTGGGCGAGTGGGAGCAGCTTCCGACGCCGTCGCAGACGTCGTCGGTGCACACGTTGCCGTCGTCGGTACACGGCGTGCCGAACGGGAGACTGCACGTGTCGGCCGCCTCATTGCACACGGTCGCGCACTCGACGCCACCCGCACAGGGATCCCCGCTGTGGACCAGGCACGCGCCGCCGGTACAGAAGTCGAGCCCGTTGCAGAACAGCCCGTCGTCGCACGGCGCACTGTTGGGTGCGTGCGAACATGCGCCGGCGCCGTTGCACGCATCGTCCGTGCACGGGTTGCCGTCATCGGCGCACGGCGTGCCCGAAGCGAGGTAGCAGGAATCGGCGATCTCGTTGCAGACGTTCGAGCATGCGCCGCCACCCGCACACGGATCGCCGGCGCCCGTGCAAACACCCGACTGGCACGCGTCGTTCAGGGTGCAGAACAGGCCGTCGTCGCACGGCGTACCGTCCGGCGCATCGCAGCTGTCGGCGGCCTCGTTGCAGGTCGAGCCGCACGCGCCTCCCTGCGAGCACGGGTTGCCCGCGTGCACGCCGCATGCCCCTGCCGCACAGGTGTCGGCGCCGTTGCAAAAGACCCCGTCGTCACACGGCGCTTCGTTGTCGGCATGGCCGCAGGTGCCGGCACCGTCACAGAAGTCGTCGGTGCATGGGTTGCCGTCGTCGCCACACACCGCCTCGGCCGACTCGAATGCGCAATCGGCTGCACAGCAGTCGCCAGGGTCGAGGTTGCCGTCGTCGCAGTCTTCACCCGACTCGAGGACCCCGTTGCCACACGTGGATGGCACGGTCGTCGTCGTCACGGTAGTCGTCGTCACCACCGTGGTGGAGGTCACGCCGCCCGCCCCGCAGCTACCGTTGGCCGTGCCGTCGTCGAACGTGTCGCAGTCGAGCGCCAGAGCGTCGATCGCCGCGAGCATGCGGCAGGTCCGGCACTCTACGCGCTCGTCGATGCAGCCGCCGAGATCGCTCGCTCCCGAGCAGCTGCCGGGTGTCGCCGTCGAGCCGACGTCGCC
>CAZLYT010000667.1:0-10449 GCA_964563515.1 uncultured Candidatus Competibacteraceae bacterium
ACCTGCAGTGCAGCCCGGATGATTCGCCAGGGCTAGTCGTGAAACGGTTGCTTCTCGCCGTAGGCCACGTTCTTGATGTCATTCGCGCCCATCAGCAACAGCATGGAGACCGCCGAGACGGCGCTGGCGTTGGACTGGGCGTAATCCCGGTCCAGAACCAGGACCGCGCTGATGGCAAGAATCTCCGGGTCTCCAATGGTGCTGAGCTCCGGGTAGGTCTCGTCGTCGAAGGTGACCAGCTGGTAGACCTTCTTGCCGTCGACCTCGTAGTCCTCCAGGTCGTCGTCGTCAATCTCGGCGAAGTAGAGCTCGGAGCCGGTTTGCAAGTTGTCGTTCAGGGTGCGTATCAGGTCTGACTGGGGCGCAATGACGTCGAGCATGCACTCGGCCTTGCCGTCGATCACGTCCAACGCACCCTGAAAGCCGTTGGCAGGGTGGATCTTGATATCACCATAGCGGTCGGGATCGAGTCGCTGGATATTCAGCATGGTGGCCAGCGAGCCACTGCCCATGTTCCCGGCGGCCAGCGTGCGGCCCTCGAGATCTTCCAGATCGTCGATGTTGGTACCGCGTCGGCAGACCAACAGGGTGAGCTCTTTGTAGAGCTCACCCATCACCCGGAATCTCTCGGCCGCGGCCTGATTGACGTTGCTGGTGTAGAAGTCGATGGCGTCGCCTTGGGCGATGAAGCCGTCACACTCCCCGGCCAGGGCGCGGTTCATGTTGTCGATGGACCCGCCCGAGGGCAGCACCTCGATGCGCAGCCCCCCAGCCGTGAGCTGGGGCGCGACTTCGGCGAGCTTTTCGCCCACTTTGATATAGGTCTTGCCCGGACTGCCGGTGCAAAGGCGCAAAACGGTCTCCGCCGAGGCGGGCTGGCCGCCCAAGATGAGAAGCATGGCCGCGAAGGCCAGCAAAGGCGTGTATGCGATGGAACGCTTTCGGGTCACTGTATAGGCTCCAAATATCGAGGGAAAACTTGAGTGGTCAGTATGACTGCGGTTTGGGGGAACGGCTCCCCGTTTTCGTCGTCCACCATGGCTTGGGCGCACGGGCTTCGTCAAATGACCCCGTCCGCCGCCTCCGAGTGGCGACGAGGGCATTCGCGAACTGCCAGCTTCGGCGTCCAAGGCCCAACGGCGCGCTCCTTGCACCAGTGCCGACGGGCCGCCGGGTGGGAAACCGACAACAGCGGCTTGAACCTCTGTCCTTGGGCCGGCGAGCAACATGAGCATCGAGATCCCTGGCTACCGAATCCAGCACCCCATCGCCGAAGGCGGCATGGCGACGGTCTATTTGGCTGAGCAGGAATCGCTGGCTCGCTTGATAGCGCTGAAGGTACTCAAGAATAGCGGCCCGGTAACGGACACCGAACGCTTCGTTCACGAGGGGCGCATCATCGCCTCGCTGAATCACCGCAGCATCATCACCATCCACGACATCGGAAGCCATGGCCAGCATCGCTTCCTATCCATGGAATATCACGAGCGTGGCAGCCTGCAACCGCTCATTGACCAAGGCGTGGCAACCGAGGCGGCACTGGAGCTGGTGCAAACCATTGCCGAGTGCCTGGAGTTCGTGCACCGGCGTGGCATCGTGCATCGCGACATCAAGCCCGGCAACATTCTCATTCGACAGGACGGAGCACCGGTGTTGACCGACTTCGGCGTGGCCAAGGACGTCCTGCAAGACAAGTCTCTGACCATGGACGGAATGGCATTGGGCAGCCCCTACTACCTGAGCCCGGAGCAGGCCCTAGGCCGGACGCCGGACCGCCGCGCCGATCTCTACAGCCTGGGCATCGTGCTGTTCGAGCTCCTCACTGGTCGCAGACCCTTCGAGGGGGAGACGGCGATGGAGGTGATCGTCGCTCAGGTCTCGCAGCCAATTCCCCGGCTGCCTCGCCACCTCAGCGGCTACCAGCCACTGATTGATGGTCTATTGGCGAAGAATCCGGACCAACGTCCTGCCACCGCCGAAGCCCTGGTCGAGGAAATCGCGCGCACGCGCGCGGTGTTGTCGGCGTCTGCCACCCGCCCGACTCCCCTCATCATCGAGCGCGCAGTACGGTGGGTGCGCGCACGATCGGCACCCATCCGCTACACCACCGCCGCGCTTGCGCTTGGTGTTGCGGTCACCGCCTTGGGATTGGGCACGTTGGGTGGCACTAGTCAGGTCTCCACACCGCTGGTTCTAACCTCGGTTGCGGCTCCGGTCGACTCGGTTGCCGATCCTGGCGGCCTCGAGGGCGCAGGCCCTAGCACCACCCAGATGGCGAGTCTGGCCGGACTGGATCTGGTGGGCCCCGACGAATCGGACGCACCTCCAGTGGCAAGCCATCAGGATACGGTCACTGCCCTGCCTATCAACTTACAGGCCCCCCAAGACGGCGCTCCGGAACCGGATGCGGGCTCGGACCGTCATGATGAATCTCAGCGCCAAGAACGTATCCAGGCGTACCTTGCCCGCGCGGAGCTAGCCCTGAAGAGCTACCGCCTGACCACTCCCGCAGGGGATAACGCCTACCACTACTACGCCGAGGCCTTGAGCCTGGACCCGGAGCACTCGATCGCGCGTCAAGGCGTGGGCCGAATCGCGGACAGCTACGCGGGGCTGGCGCAAGCGGCTATCGAGCGCTACGAATACGAGGAAGCCACTCGTTATCTGGATCGGGGCTTGTCGGTCGATCCCGGCAATCGACGTCTGCAAGAGTTACGGGCTCGCAGCAAACCTTCCAAGGACATTCCTTTTCGGCTGCGCCGGCAGCTGGATGCCTGGCTGTGAGCCCATTCCCTTAGTCCCTGCTGAGCTTCATCCCCAGCCATGCGCCGGACCATCGCGCCAGCGAGGCTTCCCGCTGCAGGCTAGCCTTTCAAGGTCAGGGCCTCAATCAGGGAACGGACCATGCCATCCGACACGCCTGCCGGACATCAATACAGCGCGGCTGAGATTGGCGCGCTTGCGCATCTCTATCGGGGCGAGATGTACCGCAGCAAGATCTGGCGTACTCGCCTCGACACCACCACCAACTGGGCGGTGGTCACCACCGGCATTGCGCTATCGGTGACTTTCAGCAGCCGCGAGGCCTCGCCGCTACCCATCGTGCTGGTGTCCTTGCTGCTGGCGGTGTTTTTGATCTTCGAAGGCCGCCGCTACCGCTACTTCGACATCTTTAGAACCCGGGTCAGGGTTTTCGAGACCAGCTTCTACGGCCCCATGCTGCGCGGCCAGGGCATTCGAATCGACAATCGCTGGAATGACGTTCTGGCCGACGACTACGAGGGGCTCTACTTTCACATCAGTCTCATGGAAGCCATGGGGCGGCGCCTGCGGCGCAACTACAGCTGGATCTTCGGGGTGCAGATCATCAGCTACTGGAGCAAGCTGGCGATCCATCCCACTCCCATCGGCTCCCTCGAGGACCTATGGGCACGCAGCGCTATCGGTCCCTTGCATGGTCAGGCTGTGCTGCTGATCGGCGCGCTCTGGTATCTGGCGCTGCTGGCATTGGGGGTAGCCAGCCTACGGGGTCAGAAGGCCGTCGGACGTGCCCATTCGAGTCGGGCTTCCGAGGATGCGATTCGGAAGCTGGCTGGCTGAGGTGGGGAAGCTCCGAAGGGGAGTTCCGCCGGATTTCCTGACCCCGGATCTGCTTCAGATTCCAGCGCCACTCAAGAGCCGCGCACTTTCGTAGAGCAACGCCATCCCGATCCCAATGGTCATCGCACCGATGGTGGCGTGCAGACCATTGCGCACCCAGGTGGCAGCCCGGGCGGAATAGCGCAACGGAACGGCAATGACCGCCGATAGCAGGGCCATGCCAGCGATGGAGCCGAGACCGAAGACTGCCACATAGCCCAGCCCCAGCAGCGGGGATGTGGCCGTCGGCAGCGTCAGTAGAATCAACGCCGCCGAGCCGGCCATGCCGTGCACCAGCCCCACCAACAGCGCCCGCAACGGAAACCTGCGGGGATGGGCATGCTGGTGGTGCTCGCAGTCGTGACGGCCCCCGCCCTGGTGAGAGTGGGCGTGCATATGGGTGGTGCCGTCCTGGTGGCGATGGGTGTGGAAGTGGATCCGCTCCTGCGTCAGCCTTCGGATCACATCCAGACCCAGCAAGACCAGCATGGCGCCAACGGCCGCCTCCAGGCCCAGGGCGAGGCGTTCGGGTATCACCGCGTCGAGGAACAGGACCATGGAGCACACCGCGAACAAGGTGACGGTGTGACCCAGCCCCCATACCGCTCCCTGCCACACGGTGTGACCGAGAGAGTGGCTACGGGTCGCCAGGGTGGCGACCGCCGCCAGATGATCGCCCTCCATCGCATGTCGCATGCCGACCAGAAAGCCAAGCAACAGAATGGCGCTCACCCGCCACCCTCGCTGCGCGGGGTCGCGGGCACTCGGGTGCGCAGCCACTGGTACCAGTCGCCCAGACCTTCCCCGGTGCGCGCAGATAATCTCAGCACCTCGATCTCCGGGTTGACTCGCCGCGCGAAGCCGAGGCAACGGTCGATATCGAAGTCCACGTGCGGCAGCAGGTCGGTCTTGTTGAGCACCATGAGTCGCGCCGCCCGGAACATATGGGGGTACTTCAGCGGCTTGTCGTCGCCCTCGGTGACCGACAGGATTGCCACCTTGGCCCACTCACCCAAGTCGAACAGCGCGGGACAGACCAGGTTGCCGACGTTCTCGATCATCACCACGGAATCCAGCGGCGGCGCCAGCTCCCTCAGCGCATGCTGCAGCATCTCGGCATCCAGGTGACAGCCGGTTCCGGTGTTGATCTGCACGGTTCGGCAGCCGGTGGCGCGAATGCGCTCGGCGTCGAAATGAGTTTCCTGGTCACCCTCCACCACGCTGAACCGAAGCTCATCTGCCAGATCGCGAAGGGTGCGCTCGAGCAGGGTCGTCTTGCCCGCCCCGGGCGAGCTCACCAGGTTCAGGGCGAGGATGTTGCGGCCCTCGAACCAGCCCCGGTTGCGCATGGCAAAGCGATCGTTGGTCGCCAGCAGCTCCTGCTCCAAGGCGATGGTGGTGCCGTGGTGGTGGGCATGAGCGTGCGCCTGATGGTGTTCGTGCAGGTGTTCGTGCAGGTGGTGGTGGTGATCATGGACCTGTGAGTGGGGCTCCACCGTCTGCTTGCTCCCGGTCTCCAGGTTGGTGACGGTGACCTTGCCAGCGCCGGAGCAGCCGCAGGTGGTACACATGGCCTTACTCCTTGGGTGTAGCGAATGGGGTGGACGCCGCCGGCTGCGTCTGGGCCGCGGCATCATCGATCTCCATGGACCTTACCGAGAGCCGATCGCCACCCTGGTGCCCGGTGAGGTTTACCGACCCGCAATCACAGGTAGCGAGCAGATCGTCCAGCACCACATCGCGACCGCAGTCGCCACAACGTGCCCGACCGGCGGTATTGATGATCTCCAGCTCGGCACCCTCCAGCTCGGTACCACCGATGCAAGCGCCGAAGCAGAAGCGCAGAGCCTCGGCCATCACGCAGGTCAGCTTGCCCACCTCCACGGTGACCCGCAGCACTCGGGCACCTCTGGCGCGGCCGCTGCAAGCTTCGATGATGCTCCGGGTCAGGGCGAGCTCGTGCATCTCGCCTCCCCCCAACCTGCTGCTCGCGCTTGCCGCCTAGTCATCATCGCTTCAGCAGATTCTCGGCAGCTGCTCGCCCACCAGCATGTCGACGATTCTCTCTCCGCCAAAGACCGTGGACATCAGCACGGTGCTTTCCGGCCTCTCGCGCACCGACCCGATGATCGCCGCGTCGCGTCCTGCCGGGTGCGACCGCAGCGCCAGCAGTGCCGCGTCGGCGTCCTGTCCGGGTACCACGGCCACCAGCTTACCCTCGTTGGCGAGATAGAGGGGGTCGAGACCCAGGATCTCGCAAACGGCTCTAACCTCCTCGCGTATGGGCAGGTCGGCCTCGGCGATTTGCAGGCACAGTCCACAGCTTTGCGCGAACTCGTTCAGCACCGTGGCAATACCGCCTCGGGTGGCATCGCGGAGGCAGCGGGTGGACGGACAGGCCTGCAGCAGTGCGTCGATGGGCTCGGTCAATGGCTGGCAGTCGCTCTGGATGTCGGTCTCGAGCGCCAGGTCGCCCCGGGCGTTCAGCACTGCGGCGCCGTGATCGCCCAGCAACCCATTCACCAGTATGGCGTCACCGGGGCGAATCGTCCCCGGATTGAGCTCCAACCCCGCCTTGATGACCCCGATGCCGGTGGTGTTGATGAAAAGCTTGTCGGCGGATCCCCGCGCCACCACCTTGGTGTCGCCAGTGACGACCGCCACTCCAGCGGTGGCAGCCGCCGCCTTGATGGAGCGCACCACACGGCGCAGCAACTCCACCTCCAGCCCCTCTTCCAGGATCACGCTGCAAGAGAGAAACAGCGGGCGCGCTCCACCCACGGCCAGGTCGTTGATGGTGCCGTTGACCGCCAGAGCGCCGATGTCGCCGCCGGGGAAGAACAAGGGATCCACCACGTAGGAGTCGGTGGTGAAAGCGAGTCGGTCGCCGAGGGCGGCGAGCTCGGCAAGGCTGATCCGCGCCTGGTCGTCCAGCGGCGCCAACAGAGGGTTGTCGAGCTCGCTGACGAACACGTCGTCGATGAGATCCCGCATTGCCTTGCCGCCACCGCCATGGGACAAGGTGATACGGGTATCCCGCAGCTTGCCCCGGCGACGGCGCAAGGCAGCCGACACCGCCATCGGTGGGACCGGCTCGACGCTGCTCATCGGCCCCCACCCGCTGGCGCTTGGGGCCGTTTTTGAGGCTCACGCGGCACTTTCCCGAGCTGCACCCCCCCGTAGTTGTAGTAGGCGGCGCAGGCACCCTCCGAGGACACCATCAGCGCGCCCAATGGCGTCTCCGGCGTGCACGCGCCACCGAAGACCTTGCACTGCCAGGGCTTGATAGCGCCCTTGAGCACCTCGCCGCATTGGCACGACTTCGGATCCGCGATCTTGAGGTTGGGCAGCGAAAACTTGCGCTCGGCGTCGAAGGCCGCATAGCGGTCACGCATGCCGACGCCGGAGTGGTCGATGGAGCCCAAGCCCCGCCACTCGAAGAACTCGCGCAGCTCGAACACTCGATGCACGGCGGTCAAGGCGGCGTCGTTGCCGGCATCGGGCACCACCCGACTGTATTGATTCTCCACCTGGCAGCGGCCCTCGGCGATCTGTCGCAGCACCATCCACAGCGACTGCAGAATGTCCAAGGGCTCGAATCCCGCCACCACCAGCGGCTTGCGGTAGTGGCGGCAGATGAACTCGTAGGGCGCGGTGCCGATCACCATGCTCACGTGTCCCGGGCCCAGGAAGCCATCCAGGGTCAGCTCCGGCGAATCCAGGATGGCTTTGATGGTGGGGATGATGGTGATGTGGTTGCAGAACAAAGAGAAGTTGCGGATGCCCTCGCGCTCGGCCTGCAACACCGTCATGGCGGTGCTGGGCATGGTGGTCTCGAAGCCGAGGCCGAAAAACACCACTTCCCGATCCGGATTGCCCTTGGCGATCTGCAACGCGTCGGTGGGCGAGTACACCATGCGCACGTCGGCGCCATCGGCCTTGGCTTGAAGCAAGCTCTTCTTCGAGCCGGGCACCCGCATGGCATCGCCGAAGGTGGTGAAGATGACATTGGGATGCTCGGCAATGGCGATGCAGTCGTCGACGCGGCCCATGGGCAGCACGCACACGGGGCATCCGGGCCCATGCACCAGCTCGATCTGGTCCGGGAGCAGGGTCTCCAGACCGTACTTGAAGATGGAGTGGGTATGACCGCCGCAGACCTCCATGATCTGCAGCGGGCGGCGACGGCAGCTCTCGATCACGCCCACCAGCGCCTCGATCTCCCGCAGCAGGGTGCGCGCCTTCACCGGGTCGCGAAACTCGTCCACGTACCTCATGGCGCGACGCCTCCGCGACGCAGCGTCAGCTTGCCGCGGTCGTCGGCGAGCAGGGTGTGTACCAAGTCCCAGATGATGTGATAGATGGCAACGTGACACTCCTGAATGCGGTGGATGCTGTCGGTGGGCACGATCAGGCAGATGTCCACCTCCGGGCTTGCGGCCATCCGACCGCCATCGCCACCGGCAAAGCCGAGGGTGGTCAACCCCATCTCCTTGGCCCGGCCGTAAGCGGCCAGCAGATTGGCCGAGTTGCCGCTGGTGGAGAAGCCCACCAGCCCGTCGCCGGCGCGGGCGTGGGCGATGATCTGACGGGTGACGGCGTGCTCGAAGCCGACGTCGTTACCCACCGCCGTCATCATGGCACTGTCGGCCGCCAGGTTGACGGCGGCGAGCGCCGGCCGGCCGGCGGTGACCGGATGTAGGAACTCCACCGCGAAGTGGGCGGCATCGCAGCTCGAGCCGCCGTTGCCCATGGCGAACACGCGCCCATCGCGGCGGTAGACCTCCGCGATGGTATGGGCGGCATCCACCACCCGCTGGGCGTTGGTCTCGAAGAAAGCCTGCTTGACCTCAACGCTGTGGGCAGCTTTCTGGGCCACCGATTCCAGTAAGGCCGCGTTCTGCCGAGTCGGATCCTTGCGATCGCCATGCAGGAAGGGGTAGAGCGCTTCGAGCTTCTCGTTGGCCATGGTCACGTGCCCGAGCGCTGCATGGCCTCGAGCTCCTGCTGCATCTCACCGAGCTCGGTCAGTATTGCCAAGGTCTTGGCCGCCTCGGCCTCGTCGATGCGGCTCATGGCGAAGCCCACGTGGATCAGCACCCAGGTACCGACTGAGGACTCCACCGGATGCTCATCGTCCACCACACAGTGCAGATTGATTTCACGCTTGACACCAGAGACGTTGACGATGCCACGCAGGTTCTCGGCATCGCTGATCGCGACAATCTGTCCCGGAATCCCTAGGCACATGAGAGCACCTCGTCATGGTGGCTGGACAATGCCCGCGCCGCGGCGACCACCGCCTGCCCCAGTGCCAGGCCGCCATCGTTGGCCGGGACGAGACGGTGGCTCAGCACCGGGTAGCCGCGGTCACGCAACCCAGCGGTCACCCGCTCGAACAGCAGCCGATTCTGAAACACCCCGCCGGACAGCGCCACCGGCAGGCCCGCGGGCAGGTCGGCTCGATTGCTGGCAGCGACCGTCAGGTTCACCACGGCGGCCGCTAGCCCAAGGTGGAAGCGAGCTGCCACGATGGCGGGCGAGGTCCCGCGCATCAGGTCGTCGAGCAGCGCGGACCACAAGGGCGCGGTATCCAGCACCATGATCGCCCCATTGTCGGCCCGGCCGAAAGCGTACCCGTTGCCGGCCGCATCCAGCGCCGCCTGATCGACCAAGGCCTCCAGCTCCATGGCAGCCTGACCTTCGTAGTCCATACGCTCGCGACAGAGGCCCACCGCGGCGGCCACCGCGTCGAACAGCCGACCGCAGGAGCTGATCTGCGTACAGTTGAGGCCCTTGGCGAGCATGGCCTCCAGCGTCCCCAAAGGACGCTCGCGAAGGCTCGCGCAAATCGCCAATCGGCCGTAGTCGCGAACGCAACGCTCCCAACCCAGCGCCGCCCGCAGGTGGGCGTAAGCGCTGCGCCAGGGCTCGCGGATGGCTTGGGCGCCACCCAGCAGGGGCACCTGGCTGAAGCGGGCCAGGCGGGCGAAACCCCGGTAGTCGGCCAAAAGGAACTCCCCGCCCCACAAGGTGCCGTCGTCGCCGTAGCCCAGGCCGTCCAGTGTTATTCCCAGCACCGGACCGGCGTTCCGGGGCACCTGGTTCTCGGCCAGACAGGCCGCAATGTGAGCGTGGTGGTGCTGCACCACCGCCACCGGCAGGCCATCGCGCTCGGCGCAATCCCATCCGAGCTTGCTGGACAGGTACTCCGGGTGTCGGTCGACGGCGATCAGCTCGGGACGGTGCTGGAACAGCTCTCGGTAAAGCGTCAGGTTGCGGCGGTAGTCGGCATGGGTGGCGGCATCTTCCAGATCGCCCATGTGCTGGGACAGGATGGCCTCGCCGTCCCGAACCAGGCAGAAGGTGTTCTTGAGCTCGCCACCCATGGCGAGCACAGGCGGAGCCGACTCGAAACCCGCCGGCAGGGTCAGCGGCGCGGGAGCGTAGCCGCGGGCGCGGCGCAGGGTGCGAGCCGTGCCGTCCAACATTCGGCTCACCGAGTCGTCCACCCGGTTGGCGATGTCCCGGTCGTGCAGCAGGAGAAAATCGGCAATCCCCGCGAGCTTGTCCCGTGCCTCCTGGTTGTCGGTGCAGGGCGGCGCGCCGGTGCGGTTCCCGCTGGTGAGCACGATGGGTCGATCGCGGCCCCGCAGCAGCAGGTGGTGCAGCGGCGTATAGGGCAGCATGAAGCCTAAGGTGCGCTGACCGGGCGCCACGGCGGGCGCGACCGAATCGGGCCCGCTGGCATCGAGCAGCACGATGGGCGCAGCAGCGCTCTCCAGCAGCGCTCGCTCCTCGTCGCTCACC
>CAZLYT010000668.1:0-28587 GCA_964563515.1 uncultured Candidatus Competibacteraceae bacterium
GTGCTCCAATTCAAGAGTTGCCGACCCGGCTTCCATTGCGCCATTGCCAGCCCCACGTTGTCACCGTGCTGGCCTCCGCGCTGGCTTGCCAAGGTCACCAAGGCACCGGCGCTACCTTTGCGCAGACCTCGACCCTCGAGCAAGCTGTTGGCCTCCCGACACGACACCGTGGACCAGAATCCGTCGCTGCACAGCAGAAACAAGTCGCCTGGCAAAACCATGGTGGAACCGAGCCCGGGTTCAGGCTCGCGCCCACCACCCAGGCGCATGTAGAGTTGGCTGCGACCGGCGCCGTCCCCTGATCCGCCGCCGACCGGGGTCTCCTCACCCTCCAGCAGCGCTGCCAGGGAATGATCGACAGTCGCAAATTGTGCGTGACCATTGCGCATGAGATACAGGCGGCTGTCACCGATGTGAGCCCAATGGGCCTCGTTGCCCTGCAGATACAGAAACACGCAGGTGCTACCCGGAGAACCAGCGCCACGGCGGTCGAGGGAATTGATGGCCTGATGGGCCCGCGAGCAGAGGTGCGACAAGAAACCGGCAGGGTCGACTGCCGAGCTGGTGCGAAACTCGGTCTCGGCGACATTGATCACCGTTTCCGCAGCTTGGGTGCCCTGCCGGTGCCCGCCCATACCGTCCGCGACCACCAACAAATGGCGATCGCCAGCCACAGCGCTGAAAACCCCCGCCCGGTCCTGCTGTTCGCGTCGTCCACCGGGATCGGTCGCTTTGTCGAATGTCCAGGGCACTGCTTACTCCAGCCTAGGGCGCGGAAGGTGGCGCTCGCCGAGGGGCTTAATACAGCTCGAGCTTGCTGAACACCATGGGGATGCCGCGCACGGCGAAGCGGTCTCCATCCTTGAGGGGCGTAGGCTGCTTGATCTTGCTGCCATTGAGACGAGCCTTGCTGCGCCGTTCCGGAATCAGATAGAAACCGTCGCTGTGACGCTTGATGGAAGCCGCCAATCGGGGCGCAAACCAGCCTGGCGTCTGCAGATCGCAGGCATCGTCCTTGCCGATGCTGAAGCTCACGTTGGTGAGCGGAAACCGGATTTCCTGCCTACAGATGTCGGCGATAAGAAAGTAGGTTGTTTTGGCGCGCTTGCGGAGCTCCTTTTCCTGGTGCTGGGCAAGCTTGTCTCTAATGGCGGACACGTCGACCTCGGTGGTCGCTGCCCCCTCCAGCACCGGATCCGGAGATTGCAACTGGTCGCTTTTCTCGCCGGGAAGGCGTGCTCGAGGCCGAAATTTCAGGACATAGTCCAGGATATGGATCTCTTCCCAAAACTTGAGCGAATGACGAACAATTCGTTTGCCGTCGACGAAAACCCCGTTTGCGCTTCCGCTATCGACCAGAACGTATGCGTCGCCTTTCCTTTCGATTGCGGCGTGATGTCCAGAGACACCAGAGGCAGCCAAGATGATATCGTTGTCCTTGGCCCTGCCTATCATCACTTTCTCGGCAGCGAGCTCGCGCTGCTCTTTGAGCTCATCTCCCTGGTAAACCAGTAGGTAGGCCATCACAAAACCCTCGACACGTGGACACCCCTAAACAGTTGAGGCCATCTGGGAGGCGTTGGTCGGCAGGCTCCGAAAGCAACTACTCCATAACCTTGACCAGGCGCTTCCCGCGTACGCTGTTCTGCAATTGCAGAGCTGTGGCCATTAGCACGAAGCGGACCAGGTGTCGCCACCGGTAAAAATCTGATCTCGCCGTGATCCATTTCTGAGACCAAGGCCTGATAGCGTAGTCAATCCTAATCCATGGCAGGCGACTTGCTTCCTGCCACCCGCAGACGCTGGTTTTATGACGGCTGACAACCCGACATCACATCCGCCTAATGGCAGGACGATGTTGGTGCCGTGGGCAAGTGACGAGTTCCGGTGTGACATCGTCACTCGTTGTGGCGCCCGGTGGGGACGACGCGACATTGCGCGCTGACAGCGCCCCGATCGAGGAAAGGCGAATGTATCCCGACTCTCTCAAGATCGAGAAGAAGCTCAAGGAGGTCACGCTCTGGATTCATCCCGAAGGCGTGGTCCTGGGTCAACTGTTCGTGCGCCCCCAAAGCCCCGAAAGCGCTACCGAAGAGAATCCCGCCGAGGTTCTGAACGGTCCAGCGCCCTTCATCGTGTTAAGGCGCGATCCGCCTGAGCCCATACGCTTTTACAACAAGAACTCCATTGTCCGAGTCGAATATGACGTGGATGAGGCGGTCTCGTGTCCGGTGGCCCAGCCGCTGGAGTGCACGCTGCGCATGATGGACGGCTCCCACATCCAGGGCGTCATTCGTAAACCCATGCCTCCCGATCGTGCCCGCCTGCTGGATTATCTGAACCTCACCGAGGAGCGCTTCGTCAAGGTCGACACCCCGGAGCAGCGCGTCTATCTAGTGAACAAGACCTACATCGTCTGCGCCCTGCCCTAGGGCGGCACTCACGCCGGCACCCCAGAGAAAGCCATGGGTCTCCTTGACAGCCTGAGGATTCGTCGCGCCATTGACATGCTCGCGTCCGCGCCCCAGTGCTCTGCGACCGAGAGGACGAGAGCCCAGGCGCTGCTCAAGCGATTGAAAGTCCGAGCAACGCCGCTGGTACTCGAGCGCCTGGCCGCTTCCGGCGGCGCGGGTGCGCTGAGGGAGGTGGCGGCCAGCCTGCTCGACAGTCATACCTTGCCTGCCTTCCGGTCTGCGCTCATGACTGGCGATCAGCGGCTGGTCGAGACCCTGGTCGAGGTCATGACGCAACATGATCACTTCGATCCCAATCTGGTCCTGGACTGGTTCCAGGACGGTTCCACGCCCAAAGCCGCGCTCATCTCAATTCTCTGTGCACATCAGGAATCGCTGCACGAGGAGTCGGTAGCGCGCCTGTTGGATCATCTACGTAGCGACAACCAGGTCGCCGTATACCGCTTGCTGGAGAACGTAGCCACCCCGGCCATGGTGCCGCTGCTGGTCACTCGACTGGCAAGCAACGACTGGCGGGTGCGGCTGAGCATTGCGCGCGCCCTGCGGCGCCTCGCTGGGGCTGATGCCTGCGCGGCGCTGACGCAACTGCTCAGCGACGCCAACAAAGCGGTTCGCCTGGAAGCGTTGGAGGGTGTGGCGGCGCAGCGACACCCGGTCGACATCGGCGCGCTGGCCGCATTGCTGCGCGATCCGGATCTGACGGTGCAGAGCAAAGCCATCGAGATCATCATCGAGCTCAACGACCCGCGCTCGATCCACTACCTGTTGGACGTGTTGCAGGATGAGTCGGAGTATGTGCGCCGGGCGGCGGTCGAGGTGCTGAACAAGATCGGCAACGCCTCCACCATCAAGGATCTGCTCGGCGCGCTGCGAGACAAGGATTGGTGGGTGCGGGTCCGAGCCGCGGATGCACTGGGCACCATCGGCGGGCCAAGGGTGGTGCAGGCAACCCTCTCGCTGCTGGGCGACGAGGACGAGTTCATCCGACGCTGCGCCGTCGAGATCCTCAATATGGCCAAGGACGGGCAGGCCTTCGACCCCCTGGTGACCGCCCTCGAAGACGACGACTGGTGGGTGCGCGAACGCGCAGTCGATGCTCTGGCAGCGCTAGGGGACCGGCGAGCCGTGCCGGTGCTGATCGCTTTCTTGAAACTTCATCCGGAAGCTGCGTCCATCACTTTGACGGCCCTCGTCAGCCTCGGGGATCCGACGGCGGTGCCCTCGCTGCTCGCGCTGCTCGCCGATGGCAACGAGCAGCTGACCACCCAAATCCTGGGGGTGTTGGGCGATCTCACCGATACGGCGCACGCCGATCAAGTGGTGCAAGCGCTGGAGGCCATCCCAACCGCGGCCGCCGAGCCGCTGCGAGAGCTCGTCAACAGCGTTCTGGCCACCATCTCCCCTCGCTGCGCTACCCGCTCCGAGCCGCGGCCCGCAAAGCCCAGCCCGAGAACGGCCGGCGCCACCAACTCCGAGCTGCTGTCCTTGCTGGCGAATCCATCGTCGGATACCTCGCCCAAGGTGTCTGCGACCGAGCGCCCTACGACCGAGACCGCCGTGGGTCTCCCGCGCGCGGTGGACACCGGCCAGATCATCGACGCTGACGCGCTGGAACCGGGAGCGGTGCTCAGCGAACGCTATCGGGTCATCAGACAGGTCCGCGGCGGTGCCTTCGGCGTGGTGGTCCTGGTAGAAGACCAGGTGCTTGGCGAGGAGGTGATTCTCAAGTTCCTCAGGCCACACCTGGCCGCGGACGAGAAAGTCATTCGACGCTTCATGCAGGAGCTACGCTGCGCCCGCAAGATCAGTCACGACAACGTCATTCGAATTCACGATTTCTTGGCGCTTGGAAAATCCTACGCCATCTCCATGGAATATTTTTTGAGCGAGCCCCTCTCCGTGGAAATCGAGCGAGTTACCCGGATTCCCACGGAGCGCGCGTTACGCATACTGGCCGGCACCTGCGACGGCATGATTGCCGCGCACCATGCCGATGTCGTCCATCGCGATCTCAAGCCCGCGAACATTCTGATCAACGACGACGACCACATCAAGATCGTGGATTTTGGGGTGGCAGCTGCAGCCAGCTACTCTGGCACCCGCCTCACTGCTACCGGGATGGTGGTCGGCACACCCACCTACATGTCCCCCGAGCAGATAAGGGGTCAGGAATTCGACCCGCGCGCAGATATCTACAGCCTCGGGGTCATCATGTACGAGATGCTTAGCGGACGCCCACCCTATACCGGTGACGACGCCATCTCCATCCTCTATCAGCACCTGGAAGGAAAGGTTACGCCCCCCGGGCAGCTGGTCACGGGAATACCCGCTGGAGTGGAAGCGATGGTATTGCGGGCCATGGCCACCGATCCCGATCAGCGCTTTCAGACCACCGAAGAGTTGCGAGACAGCATTGCGGTGCAGCTGCGCCGAGGAGCGGCCTGATGCCGCGTATCGACACCTTCCTGCAATTGGGTTTGGAGCAGGGATGCTCCGACATACATCTGGCCGTCGGCAGTCCACCGTTGCTGCGAATGTTCGGAGAGCTGACGCCGGTCAAGTACCGCGATCTCAGTAATGAGGAGCTCGGTCAGCTCGTGGACGAGATTTTGAGCGAGCCGCAAAAGATGGAGTTCCGGGACAACCAGGAGCTGGATTTCTCCTACTCGGCAGAAGGCGTGGGTCGCTTCCGTGCCAACCTGTACCAAAAGATCGGCGGCCTGGGGGCAACCTTCCGAGTCATTTCCAACAAGCTTCCCACCATCGACTCGCTCGGGCTCCCCAGCGTGGTGAAGCGCTTGACCGAGATCCAGCACGGTCTGGTGCTGGTGACCGGCGCGGCAGGAATGGGAAAGTCCAGCACCCTGGCTGCCATGGTCGACCACATCAACGAGACCCGCCGTCTCAACATCATTACGCTGGAAGACCCTATCGAGCACGTGCACGCCAGCAAACGCTCACTCATCAAGCAGCGGGAAATTGGTCTACACGTGAATAGTTTCGCGGCGGGCATCCGCGACTCTCTGCGTCAGGATCCCGATGTCATTCTGGTGGGGGAGCTGCGCGACGCCGAGACCATCTCCATGGCGATGGAGGCGGCGGAGACCGGTCACCTGGTGCTGGGAACGCTCCATACCACCAGCGCCACCAAGACCCTCGATCGATTCCTGGACGGCCTGCCCGAGGACAAGCGTGGGGCTGGCAAAATGTTCCTGGCGCACAACCTCAAGGGCGTGATCAGCCAATGCCTGGTCCGTAAGGCGAGCGGCCGCGCCTATACCGCGATTACCGAGATCCTGGTGATGACCGATGCCATTGCCAACCTCATTCTGGGGGACAAGCTGTTTCAGATCTCGGCCTGTTTGCAGACCGGCCGGGAGCTTGGCATGCAAATGTTGGATCAAGCATTGCTGGAAGGGGTGCGAAACAAGGAGATCGACCCTGACGACGCCTACTATCACGCCAATGACAAGAAGCAATTTCAAACCTTCGTCACCGACCCCAAGCTGATGCCCAAGATGGCCCTGCTGGCGAGCTGAGACCCGGCGCGATGATGACGCTCAATCCAACGGGGATTCCGGTGCCACGGCCCGGTACGACCGCAAGCCCGTTGGCACCGCAGGCACGTCCGGGGAGTCGAAGATGGCACGCATAGATTCCTTCCTGGAGCTGGTAGTCAAGCAGCGGGCTTCCGACCTGCACCTGATGTCCGGGGAAACGCCGTGGATTCGGCTGCAGGGCGATCTGCATCCAGTGAAATACCGCCAATTGACGATCAGCGAAACCGAAAGCCTACTCTACGAGATCATGCCGACGGACGCTCGCCAGGCTTTCCAGTCCCGTTGCGGGCTGGATCTGGCCTACGAGGCGCCCGGCCTGTCGCGGTTCCGGGTCAACGTGTTTCGCCACCTGGGCGGCATCGGCGCGGTGTTTCGAATTATTCCCAGCGCCATTCCCAGCCTGCGTGAGCTCAACATGCCGCCGGTGTTGGAGAGCTTCTGCAACGAGAAGAAGGGGCTGCTGTTGGTGGTGGGACCCACGGGCTCGGGCAAATCCACAACCCTTGCCGCCATGATCGACCGGATCAACGCCGCCCGGAAGGCACACATCATGACCGTCGAGGATCCGGTCGAGTTTCTGCATCGTCGCCAGCAGTCCCTAATCAGTCAGAAGGAGGTCGGCTTCCACACCAAGAGCTTCTCCACCGCCCTGCGCTCGGCGCTGCGAGAAGACCCCAACGTGATCCTGGTTGGCGAGCTTCGTGATCTGGAAACCGTGAGCATGGCGGTGAGCGCCGCCGAGACCGGCATTCTGATCCTGGCGACACTGCACACCAACGGTGCCTCGGCCACCATCGACCGGATCGTCAACTTGTTCGCGGGCTCCGAGCAGGCCCGCATCCGCAACATGCTCTCTACCTCCCTACGCGGCATCGTGGCGCAGCAGCTCATACGCCGCGCCGACGGCAAAGGCCGCGTCGCGGCCGCCGAGGTTCTGGTCAACACCGCCGCCACCGCCAACATGATTCGCGAGGGCAAGACCAAGCATCTGGTGACGGCAATGCAAAGCGGAGCGCTGGTCGGCATGCAGAGCATGGATCAGGCGCTGCAGAAGCTGTTGGACGCCCGTCTCATCAGCGGCAACGAGGCCTATGCCCGCGCTTCCAGCAAGCCGGCGTTCGAGCGCTTCAGGGAACAGGAGGAGCCGGCTTGAGCGTGACGCCCACAATGGAAATGGCAGCGATGACCCACGTGGGGCTGGCCCGCGAGCACAATGAGGACGCAGTGGGCTACGACCTGGCCCTGGGACTGGCGGTAGTGGCCGACGGTGTCGGCGGGCGGCACTGGGGCGAGGTCGCCAGCCGCTTGGCTGTGGATCGCATTACCAGCGGCCTGCGCCAGAGCCTGCACGCCCGCTCGCGATCGGCGCCAGAGGCTCGTGACTGGGTGCCTACACCGTCACTGCTGCAGGCGACCGTTCACCGCACCAACAGCGCCATATACCGCAGTCGATGCGACGGCACCGACAATGACCGGATGGCCACCACCCTGGTTGCCGCGCTGTTTGAGCACGACCGGGTGACGGTGGCGCATGTGGGTGACTCCAGGCTCTACCGGTTGCGCGATAACCAGCTGAGCAAATTGACTTCGGACCACTCGCTGATGCAGGAGCTGATTCAGAAGGGCTATCTCACTGTCGAGCAAGCCAACACCTCCAGGTACCAGCACATGCTGACGCGGGCGCTGGGCGCCGCATCCGAGGTTGCCGCGGAGCTCGGCGAGCACCCGACGCATCCCGGTGATCTCTATCTGCTGTGCTCGGATGGCCTGACCAACGTCGTGTCCGATGCCGATCTCAACCACACGATGCAAAGCTCGTCCAGGAGTCTTGTGGAGCTGTCACAGCAACTGGTCGACTTGGCCAACGCGCGCGGTGGACCGGACAACATCTCGGTGGTTCTCGTCCGCCTGGCTTGATAGCAGGCCCACGGCTTCGGTGTAGGCGGACAGATCTACGGGAAGGCGGGCGCTCTATTGCGTGCGCCGCAAACTCGACTCGGTGTCGTCGGTGCCGCTGATGAGTCGCGATGGATCACCGAAATAGAACCCCTGGCCGGCCTCGAAGCCGACGGCCGCACAGGCTGACGCTTCCTCCGCCGTTTCCACGCCTTCTGCCAGCGCGACAACTCCCAGATCACGCACCATTTGAACCAGGGTGGCGACCACACGCCGAAAGCGCTCCGGCTGATTTGGCAGGTCGCGAACCAGGTGGGCATCGAACTTGAGGTAGTCCGGTGGCACCTCGATCAGCTCCAGCAGCCGGGCTTGACCGGCGCCGAAATCGTCGTACGCGAGACCCATTTCCAGATCCGTCAGCAGGCTTCGCAGCTCGCGCATCGCGCGCAGGTCGGTCACCGTCTCCTCGCTGACCTCCAGCACCAAAGGCAGGGTCGGGGCGAGCGCCCGCATGGCGGCAATGTGGCAGAACGCATCGGGATGCTTCAGCTCCGCGGGATGACTGTTTACGAACAGCTTCAAGTCCGAGCCCAACCGCCGGGCGATGGCCAGTCCAACCTCGGCGAAGATGCGGCTGAGCTCGATCTCCTTTCCCAGCCGCTCGGCAATGTCGAATAGCTTGAGCGGCGCGGACGGCAGCCCGAGATAGTCGCCGCGCCCCAACAGCTCGAAGCCGATGGTCGCATTGCCAGGCAGCCGCACGATGGGTTGAAAGTAAGGCACCACTGACTTGTCGCGCAGCAGCCGTTCGAACTCGCCAGCACATGTGACGAAATGATCCGACAGCTGGCCTGGGGCCATGAAGACTCCGGTGGAGGTGGCCGCGTCGAGACAATCCGGCGCGCGTTCCCGGCGGTCGACACGAAACTCCAGGGAGCCGAAATGCAGAATATCGTGGCGTTGGAGCTGTGCGGGCCCGCTGAGGCGCGCCTGATTGAGAAAGGTCCCGTTGGTGCTACCGAGATCACGGATCCACAGCTTGTCGCCCAGGGCGAGAATCTCGGCGTGACTACGAGATACCTCGCTGGAGGCGAGATGCAGGTGGCAGCTTTCCTGGCGACCGATCAAGAACGGCAACGGCCGCACCGGAATCGACCAGGTCCGGCCACCCCCGAGAAATCCCTCCAGATGCCATTCGTCACTCAGTCCTGCATTCCTTCGCCGGGACAATCCCCGTTGCTGCCAGTCGGGGCGCCTCCGCGCGATACCTCCAAGGTTTGTAGTTGACAGGGCACGGACCTGAGGGCACACCCTGCCCACCGCCGACTCTGCGCTTGGCCACCGGTGTAGCAAGATGGGCACCAGCTTGTGCAGAGTTAGGCAGACGCTGATCAATCCTTGCACGGCTTGATCAGCGTCTGCCTAGATCACCTTGGAATAACGGTGCGTCTCGGTCGCCTTCAGATAGGCGTCGAAGACCATGCAGATGTTACGGATCAGGAGGCGCCCTGGGGGGAGCACCTCCAGGTGATCATCAGCGAGCGCCACCAGCCCGTCCACTTCCATGCCCCTCAACGCCTCCAGCTCGGGGGCAAAGTAGCTGTCGAACTCGATGCCATGGCTGGCGGCCACCGCACTCTTGTCCAGTCGCAAGTTGCAGATCAGGTCGGTGATCACGCTCCGCCGCAGCTGGTCATCGCCACTGAGCTCGACCCCGCGAAACACCGGCAGCCGACCGAGGACGATTTCCGCCGCATAGGTTCCCAGGTCCCTCCGATTCTGGCTATAGCTCGATCCGACCACGCCAATGGAAGTAGCGCCCATGGCCACTAGATCGCAATCGGCGTGAGTGCTGTAGCCTTGGAAGTTGCGGTACAAGGTTCCGTCGCGTTGGGCCTTGGCGAGCTCGTCCTGCGGGCGCGCGAAATGGTCCATGCCGATGTACTGGTAGCCAGCCGCGCCAAGGTGCTCGATGACCCTACCCAAGATGGCCAGCTTCAGCTCTGGTCTCGGCAGCTCTGCCACATCGATGCGACGCTGGCTCTTGAACATATGCGGCAGGTGCGCGTAGTTGAAGACCGAAAGCCGGTCCGGGGCAAGCTCAATGACCTGGTCCAGGGTGCGCGTGAAGCTTCCCAGGGTCTGCCGCGGCAGTCCGTAAATGAGGTCGACGCTGATCGAGCGGAATCCCGTTTCCCTGGCCGCCTGTAGGGTCTCGAGGGTGGTTTCCCTGGGCTGGATCCGGTTCACCGCTCGTTGCACCGCCGGATCGAAGTCCTGTACACCGACACTGAGCCGATTGAAGCCGATCGAACGCAAACGGCTCACCGCCTCGGCGTCGACCGAGCGGGGATCCACTTCGATGGAGTACTCAGCCGAGTCGTCATCGAGCAAACTGAAATGCTCGGCCGTCATCGCCATCAGCTCGGCCATCTCATCAGGGCTGATGAAGGTCGGGGTCCCTCCTCCCCAGTGCAGCTGAGTCACCGGCCGCGAGTGATCGAACAAGTCCCCCTGCATGGCGATTTCCCGGTGCAGCCAGCGCAGATACTCGCTGGAGCGGCCGCGATTTCGGGTGATGACTTTGTTGCACGCGCAGTAGAAGCAAACAGTGTCGCAGAACGGGATATGCAGATACAGCGACAGGGGTCGACCAGATTCGTTGCTGCGGGCCACTTGGGAGCGGTAGGCGGCTTCACCGAACCCTTCGTGGAACTGCACCGCCGTCGGATAGGAGGTGTAGCGAGGGCCGCTGCAATCGTAACGACGAATCAGCGCGGGATCGAAGACGACGTCGGTGTACATGGAACTACGATCAGTCGGGCAACAGGGAAGCCCAAGATTAGCGAATGGGCCCCCGCGCGCGCTGATCTGGATCAAGTGGCAGCCGCTGGCGCCCAGCTCCAACCGCTGGCAGCACATTGTCTCGCGGCCACGTGAACGCTAGGCTCGCACTGCAAACTGCAATGCCAAAACGCTGCGATTCTTCAGACAGTCCATGAGCGGAGCCCGAGAGCCCAGCACCGGCGGATCCTCCTTTCTCACCGGTGGCGGTGAAATGGGGACGCTCATCCGTACCAAGGACTGGTCACGAACCCCCCTGGGCGATCCTGAAACCTGGCCTCGAAGCCTCAAGACCGCGGTTAGCATCCTGCTCAACTCCCGTCATCCCATGTTCGTCTTCTGGGGACCCAGGCTGGTCAAGATCTACAACGACGCCTACTCGCCGATTCCCGGGGACAAGCATCCCTGGGCGCTGGGCCAATCGGCGCGCCAGGTGTGGCCGGAAATCTGGGACACCATCGGGCCCATGGTGATGCGGGTAATGGAGCACGGAGAGGCGACCTGGTCGGAAGACCTGATGCTGTTCCTGAACCGCCACGGCTACCAGGAGGAAACCTACTTCACCTTCTCCTACAGCCCAATCAGGGACGAAAGCGGAAGCATTGGCGGTCTGCTCTGTGTTTGCAGCGAGACCACGGCGCGGGTCTTGGGAGAACGGCGACTGCGGACGCTTCGTCATCTGGCGGCGGCGGGAGCGCGCGGGCGCTCCGAGGTCGAGGTGTATCACCTGGTCAGCGAAGTCCTCGGCGCCAATGCGACCGACATTCCCTTTGCGCTGCTTTATCGGGTGAACCATGACGCCAGCGCGGCGCGGCTGGTCGAGGCGGTCGGCACCGCCCCCGACGCACCTGTCGCCGCGGCGCTGATCGAATCCGGTCAGCCCGCCGCTTGGCCGCTGTTCGAGATCGCTGGTGATGGCGAGCTAGGAGTGACCGAGAATCTCGGCGACCGTTTCAGCGCATTGCCGGCTGGCCCCTGGAACAAGCCGCCTTCGAGCGCCGCGGTGATCCCGCTCATCGATCGTGGCCAACAACAGCCATTCGCCTTCTTGGTTCTGGGCATCAACGTTTGCCGTGCCTTCGACGACGCCTACCGGGGCTTCTTCGAGCTGGTTAGGGCTCAGATTGCCGCCTCCATTGCCAATGCCGGCGCCGCAGAGGAGGAGCGCAAGCGGGCGCGGACTCTGGCCAAGCTCGATCGGGCCAAGACGGCCTTTTTCGCCAACATCAGCCATGAGTTCCGTACGCCCCTGACGCTCATGCTGGGACCGCTCGAGGACGTTCTGGCGGCGCCGCCCGGACAAGAAGGAGAGCATCGCGACGGCCTACGGCTCGCCCGGCGCAGCAGCCAGCGACTGCTGCGGCTGGTCAACATGCTGCTGGATTTTTCCAAGGTCGAGGCCGATCGGGTAGACGCCTCCTTTCAGGCAGTGGACCTATCGGCTGCGACCCGCGAGCTCGCCAGTCATTTCTGTTCCGCTTGCGAGCGCGCCGACCTGCAGCTCACCGTCGAATGTCCGCCGCTACCTGCCGCGGTCTGGGTGGATCGAAACATGTGGGAGCAGATAGTGATCAATCTGCTTTCCAACGCCCTTAAGTTCACTCTCGAGGGCGGGATCGCCGTGACCCTGCGCCCGCTCGAGGACGCGGTAGTGCTGGAGGTGCGGGACACCGGAACTGGCATACCCGAGCACGAGCTGCCGCATATCTTCGAGCGCTTCCACCGGGTGGCAGGTACCCGGGGCCGAACTCAGGAGGGCAGCGGGATCGGTCTCGCCTTGGTTCGGGATCTAGTGCAGCTGCATGGCGGTGAGATTCGCGCGATCGCTAACACCGCTGGCGGGACCACCTTCGTGGTGACGATACCGTGGGGAAGTTCCCACCTGCCGGCGGAGCAAATCAACCTCGCAGCTTCCGAGTCGGACCCTCGATCCGAGGCCGAGAGGTGGGTGCGGGATGACTTTGACTGGCTATTCGAGTCCGGGGATGACCCCAAGCTTGCAATCGCCAACGGGGAAAGCGGACCGGCCATGGACCAGGGCACGCGGCGACCGCGCCTGCTGCTGGCCGAAGACAACGCGGATATGCGTGCCTACCTTCGACGGCTGCTGGCCGCTGAGTGGGAGGTGGAGGCAGTGGTCGACGGCGCAGCCGCGCTGACGGCGGCACTGCGCCACCCCCCTGACATGGTCCTCAGCGACCTCATCATGCCGGAGCTGGATGGCCTGGCACTGGTGCGCGCGCTCAGGGCCGAGCCGGCCACTCGGGAGCTGCCCATCGTCCTGCTTTCGGCGCGGGCGGGCGACGAGGCACGGATTTCGGCGCTGAACGCCGGAGCCGTCGATTATCTCGCCAAACCGTTCACCGCGCGGGAGCTGTCGGCGCGTCTGCGCAGCAACCTGGAGCTGGCCCGCACGCGGGACGAAGCGAACCGCGCGTTTCGGCTGAGCGCAGACCGGCTCGCCAAGGTTCTCGAGGGGGTGCCGGCACTCGCCGGTCTGTTGGAGCCCGACGGCACGCTGATCGAAGCCAGCAGCCGCATATTGAAGCCAGCAGGCCTGCAGCCCACGGACGTCATCGGCAAGAAATTGTGGGATTGCTTTTGGTGGAACTACGACGACATCGTGCAGAACGATTTGAAGCAGGCCGTCGCGCGCGCAGCCAGCGGCGAGCTGGTGCGCTACGACGTGGAAGTACGGGTCGGCGAAGACCGTATGGCCACCATCGACTTTCAACTGTCACCGCTGCGTGATCAGAGTGGACACATCACGCATTTGGTGCCGTCTGCCATCGACATCACTGAGCGCAAGCGCTCCGAACATGTCCAGCGGTTGCTGATCGACGAGCTCAACCACCGGGTCCGCAACACGCTTACGGTGGTGAAGTCGATTGCCGCCCAGACCCGGCGCCATTCCGCCTCATTGGAATCGTTCGGTACCGCCTTCGACGGACGCATTCAAGCGCTTGCCACCACCCACACGCTGCTGGCGGAGTCCAGGTGGAGCGCCTCGACGCTGCACGCCCTCATCGAGCAGCAAGTACGGCCCTACATCAAGGACTCGAAAACTCTCATGGCCAATGGTCCCCGACTCGAGATCCGCCCAAAGTCAGCCCTTGCACTCGGCCTCATCTTCCACGAGCTCGCCACCAACGCCTTCAAATACGGGGCGCTGAGTGGGTCCGCCGGTAGCGTCGACGTATTGTGGGAAGTTATCCCCCAGGAACTGGGTAGAACGCTGAAGTTGCGCTGGCTGGAGTCTGGTGGGCCGGCAGTGCAATCGCCAGAGGACGAGGGCTTCGGAACCAAGCTCATTGACTTCAATGTGCTCCACGAATTCAACGGCCAGGTGGAGCGCGACTATCAGGCGCCTGGGCTCGCTTGCATCCTGACGATTCCCATCAGCCGGGCCATTGGACCGCTATGAAGCGCGCCGCTCCCGCCCCTAACGAGCCCCACACGCGATCCCGGTCGATTCCGCCCAGGCACGGCGCGTCAACGCGAAGGGCATCGCTGCTACAGCCGCATCGTGTTGGCTGGGCACCAGCCCTTGGACGGCGGATTGCGCTTCGCCAATCCGCCCAACAGTGTGCTGCGCACAACCGGGGGAGTTTGGGTGGAATCTCCTCTGCAGTCCTGGGTGGACACGAGCTAGCGGGCGGGCAGACCGTCGCTGTCACGCTCCCGCGCTTGCAGCTCCTTGGCGTTGAGCTGGCGCAACTTGGCCAGCAATCTGGCCCGGTGCTCGGATGCCTGCGCGGGCGCTGAGTAGGTGGCGAGGGCCTGGGCAATCACTGCCTTGAGACCCTCCTCCTTGAAGGGCTTGGCCACCACAAAGGCGGGTTCGAGGCCCTCGCCGGTGAGCAGCCGCTCGGGAAAGCCGGTGACGAAGACGATGGGCACGTCGTAGCGTTGCAGGATCTCCTGGGCGGCGACGATGCCGCTGCCTTCGTTTTGCAGCTGAATGTCGGCAAGCACGAGCCCAGGCCCACGATCGCGCACGGCCTCGACCGCCTGATCCTCTCGCGCCACCTCCGCGAGGACAATGAGTCCCATGTCTCGCGCGAGCTGACCGAGCTCCATCGCGATCAGCGGCTCATCCTCGATGATGAGGACAGGAACCGATAGGTACCGGTCCAGATTGCGCCGGGCGACGCCGACCTGAGCCTGCACCTCAGAGGCATCCATACCCATGATGCTGGCCGTTTGGTCGACGCTGAACTCCTCGACCGCAACCAGCAGCAGGATGCGCCGTTGGAGCTGGTCGAGAGCGGTGAGCCCCTGCTGCAGACGCTGTTCCTGACTGGTGCCGTCGAGCTCCGTCGGCATCTTCACACTGATCTCCGACCAGGCCGAGTGAAAGGCCGCAAACAGTCCAACTCGGGGGTCATCCAGGGCGAGCTGACCGGGCTCGGCCACGACCATCTCGAGGCACACCCGCACGACCTCGTCGCCAACTTCTCGGGAACCGGTCAGTAACCGAGCGTGGCGTCGAAGATAAGGAATGTGAGGCACCAGAATTTCGGGATTGAAAACCATTTTCTGTATTTCCATGAGTCGGCCCAGACCCTCAATCGCTTTCGGATTTTAGCGCCATCCCCCCGTTGACCAGCCTCGATAGCACGCAGTCGCCAGCTCGACGTTGGCGGCAGTGCTCAGCCAGCCCCGGCCTGCAGGCCATCCAGGACTTTCTCCAGGTCCTCTAACGTGTAGGGCTTGTGCAGCAGCGGCTGGTTGCGCAGTCGACTGGGAAAATGATGAGCAGCATATCCGGAGATCAAGGCAAAGGGTACCTGGCGTTCGATCAGGCGCTGCGCGATACGCGTGCTGTCAACGCCGTTGAGATTCCAGTCGAGCAACGCGGCATCCAGCGGCTCGGCATCCGCCAATCGCAGGCCGTCACCGAGCCGAGATGCCGGACCTACCACCCAGTGCCCCAACTGCTCGAGCATGGTGGAGAGATCCAGGGCCAGCAACGTCTCGTCTTCCACCACCAGGATCCGCAAAGCGTCGTGGTGCTTGGTCACGATCGGCCTCAGCTCGCGGTGAGTCGCGCGACTGGCGCCTGAAGCGTGTAACACAGGCCGCTCGCCTCGAAGCGGACCTGCACATTGGCCGCGAGCTCTGCCTTGGCGACGCTTTGCAATACCGTGGACCCAAAACCCTTGACGGTGGGTGGGGCCACAGTCCGCACACCGTACTCGGTCCAGACTAATCGGAACGACTTGTCGGTACCCTCGTTCTCGATCTCCCAGGTTACTGTCAGGCGCCCCGGAACGGTGCCGAGCGCACCATACTTGGCGGCGTTGGTGGCGAGCTCGTGAAACACCATGGACAAGGTCTGTGCTGCCTTCGGCGTCAACAGCATCGGCGGTCCCGCGATATGGATGCTTTCCGCCGCACGGCGATAGGGCGCCAGCTCTTGTTCCAACAACACCCGTAGCTGCAGACCGTCCCAGTTCCCGGTGGCCAGCGCCGAGTGAGTGCGCGACATGGCCAACAGGCGGGATTCGAAGGTCTCCCGATACTCCTCGATGGTGCGCGCGCTGCGCCCGGTCATGCGCGCGATGGTGCTCACGGTTGCGAGCAGGTTCTTCACGCGGTGATCGAGCTCGGCCGATATGACCTTGTTGCGCTCCTCCACCAGCTTGCGCTCGGTGATGTCGAAGTTGACCCCGGCCATCCGCCGCCCACCGTCGGCATCGATGAGCGCGCCGTAGCCCGCCAACCAACGAACGCTGCCGTCAGGCCGTATCAGCCGGAACTCGCAGCGGTATGTCCCGGAGCCGTCGGTGCATTCGCGGATGGCCTGCCAGAATCGATCCAGATCGTCCGGGTGGATGTGCTCGAAGAAGCTGGCTCCCACCTGATTGGCAGCGGACGGGATCCCGATGATGGCATCCAGGCGCTCGTCCCATTGGGCCCGATCGGTCGCCGGGTCCCACTCCCAGGTTCCCATCTTGGCACCGTCCAATGCCAGGTTGAGCCGATATCGGCTCTGCGCCACCTCCCGCTCGGCTTCCTTCAACCGGGAGATGTCCACTGCCGCGAGATAGAGGCCATCGCACTCGCCTGCCGCACCGCGACGCGGGATATAACTGACCAGATTGGCCTGCTTGCCACCGTCGGGGCGACGAATCTCCAGCTCATAGGTGACGGGCTCACCATCGAGCGCCCGCTGCAAAAGGGGGGCTGCCACGGCGAGGTTATCCTCGCCCAGGAGTTCGCTAACCTGCATGCCTTCGATGCTCTCCCGCGACAGCCCCCATTTTTCGTAGTTCTGGTTGACCAAGCGATATCGCAGGTCCGGCCCCACGATCGCGACGTTGAAGGGCAGCGCGTCGGTGAGATGTCGCAGCTCGGCACGCTCTTGCTCGAGCTTCCGGCGGGATTCCACCTGGGCTATGGCGAGCCACAAAGTGTTGGCGGTGGCCTGGAGAAAATTGACGTCATCCACCGTGAACTCCCGAGGCGAGGTCTCGTGCGCACCCAATACACCCCAGGGTCGGCCGACCGGTCCGACGATGACGCTGAGCCCACAGACGACGCCGTGCTCGGGCAGCAGTACCGGCCCGGTGAAGCGTCTCTCGGTGGCGAGATCCTCGACGATCACCGGACCCGAACGCTTCAGCGTATATCCCGCCTGTGATTCGGGTCCGGCGTCGATCAGGGCACTACCCACCAGCCCCGGCTGCCAGCCGACGCCCGACCGCAGCAGCAGATTCTTGCCATCGGCCTGGAGCTCGAGAGCCTTCACCAAGGGTACTTCGAGGTGGCGGGCGACGTTGCGCACCGCCTGATCACACAACGCATGTATGTCGCTACCGCCCAAGGCAGCGACCCCGAGCTCCGATACCGCAGCCTGCTGTCGTTCCCGCGCCGCAAGCCGGTTGGCGGTACGACGCAGGGCGCTGATATCGGTGTAGGTGATAACGACACCCCGGATCTGGCTGTCCGAGGTCCGATAGGGGCGCACGCGCCGCATGAGGTAGCGGCCATCCTGGCCTTGGAGCTGGACCTCCGCCGGTTGTTGCCGGTCCAGGACGTGGCGTGCATCGGCCAGCAGATCGGGATCGCCATAGGGCACCGAGAGCTCGTGGACGGCTCGCCCCAGGTCGCTGTTGTCGATGTGCAGCAGCTCCCGGGCAGCCGGCGTAAAACGGCGGACTCGAAACTCCGTGTCCAGGAACAAAGTGGCGACGTCGGTGGAGACGATGAGATTGGTCAGATCGCTGTTGGAGGCTTCGAGCTCGTCGAGCTTGTCTTCGAGCTGGGCGTTGATGCTGGCCAGCTCCACGTTCAGAGACTGCAGCTGCATGCGGGAGGCCTCGATCTCCTCATTGGCAACCTGCAGCTCCTCGTTCATGCTCGTAATTTCTTCGTTGGAGGCCTTGAGCTCCTCGTTGGCCGTCTCCAGCTCCTCGATCGTGGACTGAAGGTCTTCGCGGGTCGCACGCAGCTCGTACTCGAGCTGCCACACCGGGTCGTCCTCCGCTGAGCGCTTGGGAGACAAGGACCCGCTTGCCGGCAGCGCGATCTGGCGGGGCGGCGCCTGATCCTGGAAATGGACCAGAAGACCTGGGGCACCACCGGAGACGTCCGAGAACGGCTCGGCGCCGATTCGCACGCTCACCCGCTCATCGTCCCGGTGGACGCCGTGGGCGATGGCAACCGCCGGCTGGTTGCCGTTGAGCGCTCGGTCCAAGACTTGATGCAGCTTGCGACGCAGCCCCTCGAGGGCCATGGCTGGCAGCTTGGTGGTGGGCTCACCGCTGGGAAAGTCCAGGTACTTACGAAGCGGCCCGTGGTAGTACTGAACCTCGAGCTCACGGTTGGTGACGACGGTAGCCGGCACGAAACGTTGCAGTAGCGCGCGTTCGACGCACTCGAGGTGGTCGTCTTCGTGGGTCTGCGCGAGCGGGTCGCCGGCGCCGGCAAGCGCTCGTGCCGGAGTCGCACCCCAGCTCGCGGCGGTGAGCAGGCGGCCGTTAGCGACTGTGCGGCCGGGCCGGTAGATGCGGTGGGTCTGAGAGATGGCCTCGAACGGCCAGCGCGAGCCGAGGGCAGACTCCGAGGCCCCGAGGAACAAGCAACCCTGCTCTCGTAGTGCGAAGTGGAAAGTCTCGGCGAGCCGGCGCTGGACCGGCGACTCCAGATAAATTATCAGGTTGCGACAGCTAATTATTTCGAGATCGGAGATCGGCGGGTCAGCCAACACATTTTGACGCGCGAATACAATGCTGTCGCGCAGGCGCTGATTGACTCGGTAGCGGTCACCCACCGGCTCGAAGAAGCGCTGTAGCCGCATCGGCGACATCTGCGCGGCGACCGTCGGACTGTAAATGCCCGCCCGAGCCACGGCAATCGCCCCCTCGTCGACGTCGGTGGCAAACAGCTGCAGCTCCAGATCCCGGCCACGAGCTTCCAGCGACTCCACCAGCAGTATGGCCAGGCTGTACGCTTCCTCGCCGGTCGAGCAGCCCGGGATCCAGGCGCGAACGCGCCCGTCGCAGCCCCCGCGCTTGACCAGAGGCGCGATGACCTGGTCGGCAAGTGCCGCCCAGGCCTCGGGCTCACGGAAGAAACTGGTGACGCCGATCAACAAGTCTTTGAACAGTTGGCGCACTTCCTGGCGTTCGATTCGAAGCAGCTCTAGGTAGTCGGCAGCAGACACCACCTGACGCAGACCCATCCGGCGCTGGATGCGCCGGACCAAGCTCGTTCGCTTGTAGCTGCGAAAGTCTAGCTCGGCATCCGCTGTCAGCAGTCGAAGGATGTTCCCGAATGCTTCCCCAGGCCAGTCGGCGTCCTCGTCCACAGCTCGCGGCTCGGCGACGTAAGGATGCCGGATGTAGTCCAGCAAACGGCCCGCCATCTCACCGACCGGCAACACACAGTCCGCCAGGCTGGCAGCGTCCACCGCAACAGCGGCGCCGTCCAGCTCCGATTTGCCGCCTGCCTGGACCATCACCATTCCGCCGGCGGCCTTGATCTCCTGCGTTCCGAGCAAGCCGTCCGGTCCGGTGCCAGACAAGAGAATGACGACGGCCCTGGGTCCGAGGGATTGGGCCAAAGAGCGAAAACAGAGGTCGATGGGCAACCCCGAGGGGGGAGACTCCGGATTGGCGGCAAGCCTCAGCCTGCCTTCGAACAGGTCCACACTGCTGGCCGGCGGTGCCAGGTAGACGGTGTCAGGATGTACGCGCAATCCGTCCTCCACCGTGAGGACGCGCTTGGCGGACGATACCGCCAAGCCATCCGCTGCAGCTGGCTCCCCTTGCTGGAGCACCAGAAATGCCATGCCGCAGTCGGTTGGCACCGCGCCAAGCAGCGTATCGAGTGCTGCCATGCCGCCGGCGCCGAGGCCGATCCCAACCACCGGGCAACCAAAGGCGCCGTCACTGGCTGCCGCAGACCCCTCCGACCATCGACCGCTTTGGCTTTTCACGCGCCTACCGTGCCCACAACCCCGTGCCGAGCGGCGTTCCGGGTAGTCTCGCCGCTTGGCCTGACTATAGGGAGAGGCCGACTCTCCGAAATTTAGTCTTCTCGGCCAGGCACTGCTTTCGCGCGCGCCTCTGCGCGCTTCTCGCGAGGCCCGGGCCTGGCGACTACTCCATGACCCAACCGTGGCTCACCAGCAGGGACTGGCCGCTGAGCGCATTGCTTGGGAAGGCCGCAAAGAATAGGGCTACTTCGGCCACATCCTCCACGGTGGTGAACTCACCGTCCACCGTGCCACCGAGCATGATGCGCTTAACCACCTCATTTTCCGAGATCCCCAGTTCCCTGGCCTGCTCTGGGATTTGCTTGTCGACCAACGGCGTGCGCACGAATCCCGGGCAGACGACATTGGCGCGTATACCGTTAGCGGCGCCTTCCTTGCTGATCACCCGCGCCAGGCCCAGTAATCCGTGCTTGGCCGTTACGTAGGCGGACTTCAATGGTGATGCCTCCTTGGAGTGCACCGACCCCATCAGGATCACGGCGCCACCTCCCCGAGCCTTCATGTGGGGGATGCAGGCCTTGCTGGTAAGGAAAGCGCCATCCAGATGGATGGCAATCATCTTCTTCCAATCAGCGAAGGGAAATTCCTCGAGCCGATGGACGACCTGGATACCGGCGTTGGAGACCAGGATGTCGACTCCACCCCAGGTCTCAACCACCTCGGCGACCCCCTGGCTCACCTGGCCCTCGTCAGTGACGTCCATGGCGATTCCCATGGCAGAGTCAGGGCCTAGCGCGCTGAGCTCCTCGGCGGTGGCCTTGGCCGCGTCGAGCTGCAGATCGGCGATGGCCACCCGCGCGCCCTCCTCCACATAGCGCCTGGCAATAGCGGCGCCAATCCCGCGGGCGGCGCCAGTGACCAGCGCGACTTTGTTCTGCAACTTCATGGGGGTGCTCTCCTGGAAGCATTCGATGCGTTATCCGGGGCCGTCTCGTTCACCTGCTCCGGCTCGAGCGTGGACCATTTCGAAACTGCAACTCACGGCCACCCGCCACAGGCTGTCGCCACGCCAGCCGCGGGGTGGGCATCAGACTACCCACCGGTAGCGCTCCAGCTGTTGGCGGGTGAGCAGGAACACGCCCTCGCCACCGCGCCGGAATTGCAGCCATACAAAGGGCATGCGCGGCCACCGCCGCAGCGCGACGGGCCAGCTCGCGCCTACCTCCACGATCAGGACCCCTTCCTCTGTCAAGTGCCCGGCAGCGTGGCGCAGGATGTGGGCTACCAGCCCCAGCCCGTCGTCGCCGCCGACCAAGCCGATCTCGGGTTCATGGAGATACTCGTCTGGGAGCTGTTCCATCTCCTCCGCCCCCACGTAGGGGGGATTGCAGACGATCAGGTCGTAGCGCTGCCCCGCAAGCGCCTCGAACAGGTCGGACTGAATGACCGCGGCGCGATCGACCAGGTCGTGCTCGACCACATTGAGCTCCGCAACTTCGAGAGCCTCCTCGGAAATGTCGCTGAGGTCCACCTGGGCGTGCGGGAGCGCATGGGCGCAGGCGATTCCGATACAACCGCTACCCGTGCCAAGATCGAGCACCCGACGCACCGAGCCAGGCTCGGCAATCCAAGGGTAGAAGCGCTCCTCCACCAGCTCCGCAAGCGGTGACCGGGGCACCAGCACGCGCTCGTCGACGAAGTACGGGCGCCCCGCGAACCAGGCCTCGTTGGTCAGGTACGCGAGCGGAATACGCTGCTCGATGCGCCGCATGAGGAGCGCGAGGGCCTCGCGGGCCTCCTCTGGTGACAGGGCGCAGTCCAGATAACCCGTGTGCAGGTCGGGGGGTAAATGCAGCACATGCAACACCAGGGCTGCGGCCTCGTCCTGGGCTTCCGCTGTGCCGTGCCCAAAGAACAGCCCAGCCTCGTTCATACGGCTCGCGCCCCAGCGGATGTAGTCCCTGGCGCTGTGGAGGCTTGCGATCAAATCATCGTCGAACATGTCCGACCCGGGAGAGTCCCATGCAAAGGTTAGGGCACCGACCGGTGCGACAATAGCTGCGGATTCGCCAACTCGTCGTCATGGATAACGCATGAAGTTCTCCCGCGTCCTGTGGTTGATGGGGACTCTGGCCCTGCTGCTACTGGTGGGCGTGGCAGGCCTGCACTTCCTTGGTGGCAGCGGCGCGCCGGTGCCGAGCATTCAGGGTGCGGTCTTCCAGGAACCACGGCCGTTGCCCGAGTTCGAGCTCGTTGACCAGCACGGACAGCCACTGCGGCGACCAGACCTGGCGGAGCGATGGACCCTGCTCTACTTCGGCTACACCTTTTGCCCTGATGTATGTCCGACTACATTGCAGACCCTCGGAGCCCTGCAACAGCATCTGGACCGACAGGATTCGGGGGCCGATGTCGACGTGCTGTTCGTCTCGGTGGATCCAATGCGAGACCGGCCCGAGCGGCTCGGCCAATACGTGCCATTGTTCGGGCCCCGCATCCGCGCCGCCACTGGCGATGTGGCGGACCTAGCCGAGGCGTTGGGGGTAGTCTACGCCCGTGTGGGCGAGCCTGGTGATCCCAAATATTTGATAGATCACAGCTCGGCCGTGCTGTTGATCGATCCACGAGTTCGACTGTATGCGGTCATGACGGCACCGCACACGGTGGAACACCTAGTCAATGACCTCGGAGCGCTCCGCGACCACTATCGATGACTATCCGTGACCGCTTGCAGCTGGCAGGGCAGTACCTGCTCCCGGGTGGCCCCCTGACCCGGGTGGTGTATTGGCTGACGCGGCGTCGGCGGCCGGCTTGGCTGCGGACATCCATGATCCGCGCCTTCATCCGTGTGTTCCGCGTCGACATGACCGAAGCAATGGATCCTGATCCGAGCGCCTACGAGAATTTCAACGCTTTCTTCACCCGCGCACTCAGGCCCGGTTGCCGCCCCGTGGCGGAGGACCCAAAGCTGCTGCTATCACCCGTCGACGGAGTGGTGAGCGAGCTCGGCTTTGCGGACAACGGCCGCTTGCTGCAGGCCAAGGGTCAGCACTACGCCATTGCCGACCTGCTCGGCGGGGGCCAGGACGCACGCCAGTTCCTGGGCGGCAGTTTTGCCACCTTGTATCTGGCACCGCGGGATTACCACCGCATCCATATGCCGTGTGCCGGCACCCTGCGGCAGATGGTCTACGTGCCGGGCTCGCTGTTTAGCGTGTCGCCCGCCACCGTGCGTGCAGTTCCGGGGCTGTTCGCCCGCAACGAGCGCCTAGTCTGCTTGTTCGATGGGGAGCTGGGCCCGCTGGCGATGGTGCTGGTGGGAGCGGTCAATGTGGCTGCCATCGAAACCGTGTGGGCCGGTCTGGTGACGCCGCCGCGGGGGCACCAGCAACGTCGGGTCGACTATCCCACGGCGGGGAATGAGGGATCTGTGTCGTTGGCACGCGGCGCCGAGCTGGGGCGCTTCAACATGGGATCCACCGTCGTACTGATCTCTGCTCGTTCCGACCTGAGATGGCAAGTCGGGCTCGGCCCGTCAGCGCGCGTGCGGATGGGCGCACCGCTCGGGCGAGTTGACTCCGACAGCCACTGAGGAGGGAGCACCGGGACGGCGAGTGATTGCCGGCGCGATGAGCTCGAGAGCTCTCTCGCCGAGCACGTGGCCCCTGCAGAACGGGCTATGGGTTCGCTAGGGTCAGGCGCGCTCGGCGGAGAACGACATCACCTGGTCGATGCTGTCGGCGCCAGTCGCTAACATCACCGCCCGATCGAATCCCAGCGCCACACCGGCGCAGGGCGGCAGCGCGCCCTCTTCCAAAGCTGCCAGGAAACGGTCATCAACGGGGATGGCCGGCAGTCCAAGACGAGCGCGAGCGGCCAGCTCGGCTTGAAAGCGCCTGCGCTGCTCGGCAGCATCGCCGAGCTCGTGAAAGCCGTTGGCCAGCTCGACCCCCTCGAGGTACACCTCGAAACGCCGCGCCACGCGCCCATCAGCGGTTTCCAGCCGCGCCAGAGCCGCCTGGCTGGCGGGGAAGGAGTGCACGAAGCTGAGTCCGTCGCGGCCCAGGCGTGGCTGTACCAGATGGCTCAGCAGCAGATCGAGCCAACCGTCCCGATCCTCGCCCAACCCGTGCGGCGGTGCGACCCCCGCGCGCCGGGCGGCATCGGCCAATCTCGCCACCGGTGTCTCCAACGCATCCAGGCCGAGGATCCACTGAAACGCTGCCTGATAGCTGATGACCTCCGCTGGACGCGAGAGCTGCTCGGCGGGGAACAGAAGCCCGAGCAGATCGTCTACTTCCCGCATCAGGTCATGGTGGTCGAACCCAACCCGGTACCACTCCACCAGGGTGAACTCGGGGTTGTGATGACGACCCTGCTCGCCCGCGCGAAAAACGTGACAGATCTGATAGATGCTGCCACTGCCGGCGGCCAGCAGCCGCTTCATGGGGAACTCCGGCGAGGTGTGGAGGTAACCCCCTCTACGACCGTCGGGCCCGCGCGCCTGGAAGCTTGCCAGCGCCGGGGCCGTCATCCCGGCAACCGACAGCACCGGCGTCTCGACCTCCAGGACAGCCCGCTCGGCAAAGAAGACCCGGATCTCGGCGAGCATCCGCGCCCGCCGGCGAAGGGTCTCCACGCTGGCGCCGGGCCGCCAAGCCTCCGCGCGGCTCACTCTTTGGCGCGGGAAATGTACTCCCCGGAGCGGGTGTCGACCTTCAGCACGTCTCCAATTTCGATGAACAGCGGCACCCGGATGACTGCGCCGGTCTCCAGCGTGGCGGGCTTGGTGCCACCGCTGGAGGTGTCCCCCCGTAAGCCTGGATCAGTCTCCGTCACGCGCAAGGTGACGTGATTCGGCGGGCTGACGGAGATGGGCGCCCCATTCCAGAGGGTGACCTGACATACGTCCTCCTCCTTCAGCCACTTTGCCGACTCGCCCAGCGCTGCCTCACCGGCCGCGACCTGCTCGAAGGTTTCTGGATGCATGAAGTGCCAGAACTCGCCATCGGAGTAGATGTACTGCATCTCCGTATCCAGCACGTCGGCGGCCTCCACCGAGTCGCCGGATTTGAAGGTCCGTTCGATGACGCGCCCGGTTTTTAGATTGCGGACCTTGACCCGGTTGAAGGCCTGACCCTTGCCGGGCTTCACGAACTCATTCTCGACGATCGTGTAGGGGTCGCCGTCGAGCATGATCTTCAGTCCGCCGCGAAATTCGTTGGTGCTGTAGCTGGCCATTGCTGCTGAACCTGTTCCTGGAGTGGCCTCACGAAAGCTCGGCTTGTTTCCCGGGGCGGATGCGCGGTGTCGCCTGCACGAGGCTGCGTCAAAGAGCCGCTGGCGGGCGACTTGCTTTGTTTCCGGCACGGTTGCCGCTTTCTCTGCGGCCAGATCATGCAACGCGGCGCGCGGCTGACCCCAAGACCGCCGTGCTATTGGCTCTGCACCGAGATCCGGCCCTTGCCCCGGCTCAGTTTCGAACCGTGGCAGTGAGGGAAAGCCATCTTATCCTGAAGGCCGACGGCAGGGCACTGCCACCCTTCAGAAAGCCGAGTTTCGGCCGCTAATACGGGGCATAGATTGCCGCATGGCGGCCTACTCGACATGCATGCGAGCCATGACGGACCAGCTCAAGCCGCGAAGAGGCACAGACGGTGGCGGGAAAAATACTGAATCTGCTTTACATAGACGAACACCTGTCGGAGACCGCCGAGATCGGCAAACGGCTTCGACAAGCTGGCTATGTGGTGCGCGAGGCCCACGCCAAAACGGTTGGCGAGCTCCAGGCCGCCGCTCAGGAGGCCGCTCCTGATCTGGTGTTATACGGAGCGGAGGTCGTCGAGCCGGGCCTTCCAGCGGTGCGGGCAGCATTGGACGACATGGGGCAACAGGCGGCAATTCTGGTGATGGGTTTTGGTGAGCAGTGCCCGGTACGCACGCCATGGCTGGCCCAGGGCGCCCGCGACGTGGTCTTGGCTCAGGATCCCGAACTGCTCGAGCTGGTAGCGGCGCGAGAGCTCGAGGCTCTGAGGCTACAGCGCCGTTCCCGAGAGACGTCCAAGCTACTGGAAGAGACCGAAGCGCGCTGCCGGGCGCTGCTGGCCAGCTCGCCGGATGCCATCGCCTACGTCCACGAGGGCGCTCACGTCTATGTGAACCCTGCCTATCTCCAGCTCTTCGGTTATCAGGACACCCTCGAGCTAGAGGGTCTTCCGCTGATGAACCTGGTGGTGGACGAGGAGCGCTACGAGCTCAGGAAGCTGCTCAAGGCGTTCACTCGGGGCAAGAGCGATGTCGGGCAGGTTCGCGCCACGGGTATAAGGGCGGATGGCACCCAGTTCAGTGGAAAGATTCAACTGCAACGGACCTCCATCGAGGGCGAGCCTTGTGCCCAAGTCACCTTCCTGGATCACAGCGTACCGGCGGAAGTGGCCGGCCAGCTCGCCCACATGCACCAACGCGATGCCCTCACGGGCCTTTACAACCGCCGTTACTTCAAGGAAGCCATCGACAAGTCACACGCGGAAGCGGTGCGTTGTAAACGCAAGTCGGCACTGCTGTATTTATTGCTGCACGAGCATGGCGAGATCTGCGCTACCCACGGGCTGGTCTCCGGGGACGAAGTAGTGCGGACGGTGGCGGGTCTTCTCGAGCGTAGCGTCGGCACCGACGTCTTGGTGGCGCGCTATGCGGAGTCCATCTTCACCGTGTTGATGCCGGCGGACAACCCCGAAGTGGCGACACGGCTTGCGGAGCAGCTCAGAAGCTCCATCGAGCAGCTGGTCGTGCATGCGGACAGCCGGATCATCACCACTACCTGCTGCATCGGCGCCTGCATGGTCGACGAGCAGAGTGCCGACGCCGCAGAGGCAATCGCTCATGCCAACGCAGCCTGCGAGGAGGCTCGCAAAACTGGCGGCAATCGGGTCCAGTGTCGCGGCTCACAGGCCGCCGCCGAGGTGGCCGAAGTTGCGGAGCGCGTTGCGACGCAGCTGGCGCAAGCAATCGCCGACGGACGCGTGTTCTTTCAGTATCAGCCCATCGCCTCCCTCAAAGGCGGTGGCGGTGAACGTTTCGAGGCCTGCATCAGGGTGCGCGACGAGAACGATGCCATACGCGATCCTCGTGAGCTGTTCCCGCGCGCCGACGAGTTCGGAATGCTCACGGTCATCGACCGGTGGGCAATCACTCGCGCCATCGCCTTGCTGCGGGAAGCTGCCACCCAGGGCCGCCAGCTCACGCTGCTGGTGGCGATCTCCGGCAACACCCTGGTCAACCAGGAGTTCGGCCGGCTGCTACCGGAGCTGATCGATGGTGTCTCGGGGTTGGTGATTGGAATCGAGGTGGGACTGGCCGAGAAGTACTATCGTCAGACCTTGGACCTGGCCCAAGCCCTGCGCCAGCAAGGCACCAAGATGGCGCTGGTGGAATTCGGTCGCAGCGCCAACTCCGATCGACTGATCGGGCTGCTGCAACCGGACCTGGTACGCTTCGACACCAGCCTGATCGAGGCGCTGGGACAGGATCGCGAGGCTCAAGGCTACGTCGACGGCGTCGCCGACCGACTGCGTCAGGGCGGCGGCGAAGCCATCGCCGGGGGTATTATCAGCGCCCATCAGCTCGCCGGCATCTGGCAAACCGAGCTCGCGCTCATTCAGGGCGACTTCGTAGCCGCGCCGCAGGAGAGTATGGCTTTCGACTTCGAGCAGTTCGTGGCCTGATGGAGATGATTCCCGCGCCCGACTGCTACCGGGACGGACAAGCTCGGACGAGAGGAATCTGTGGATCCGGCCATTGGGACACTGGCGCTCACTCTGCTCGCTGTGATGGGAGTCTGGCTGCTCCTGGCCCGTTGGCGCCACCGCGTTCGCAAAGACGCGGGAGCTCGCGATCAGCTGCTTCAATGGCAGCGCAGTGGCCGCTATTGGGGGGTGCGGGTTGCGGCGCGCGGGGAACCCGGATGCGAGGCCATGCAGCGCGTGGCGGCTCACATCTTTCCCCTTACCTCGGCGCCCCCGCTACCACTACCGGACTGCGGCCGCCGTCGTTGTCGATGTTTCTACCAACCCTATCCTGAGCGGCGCAGGGGCGAGCGTCGCTCGGGCACCGAGCGCCGGGATGTCATTCGCCTCGACAGCCAATCCATCGAACGACGCCGGGGTGGTGATCGCCGGCGACACAACGATCCTTGGCAAGGGCAGCAGCTATGAGGGCTCGCCCTCGCCACCGTCAAGCTACAGACCCCCTTTGCCGTGCCGAGGACGCCAGCGGCTTGGTCTCCTGGCGAGGGCTTTGCAGCAGCCGGCAGTCACTGCCATGGATGCCGGGCCACATAGAGCACTGGATAGGTTGCGGTGGGAGGCAG
>CAZLYT010000669.1:0-1748 GCA_964563515.1 uncultured Candidatus Competibacteraceae bacterium
TGGCGAAATCTCTATTCAAATCATTTGGATGGACAGTGTTTCTAAGGATCTCGATGAGCGCCAAGCGGGCCAGGTTATAGGCATCCTTATCGTTGTCGGAGTATTCGAAGGCGACCTCGCCGGCCGCGGCAATTAAATCTCCCAAGGTGGTTTTCGGTTTTCCGCTGTTGGGCTTTTCCATCGTTTTTCCGGTCCTTTCCACGGTGCCGAATGCTTCTGATCGTTTAGACGTTGGCGGCCGGAAAACGTTGTATTTTTTTAACCATTGGGAGGCGAGGTGAGGTCGACCGGCGGAGGGACGGTAGAAATAGTTCGCCCAAGGGCGCGAAGGAAGAAAGAGGGCGCGATGAATCGCGCCCCTACCGTGACGAGAACGTCGGCTGGAACTGCTGCACGCTTATTCTGCTTCCGGCAGTGCGGGGGTGGACTCGTGAACTTTCTGATACAGCGGTTCCTGCCGGGCGCGCTGATAGGCGTCGTTGCTGATGTAGCTTACGCTGGCCAGACGGGCCAAGATCAGATTTCGACGCCTCAGGATGCTGCGCTCTTTGGCCATGCGCGGGCTGGGCAGCAGGGCGGCGAGAGTTGCCGCTTCGAGGGGATCGAGGGCGGCGGCGGATTTGCTGAAATAGAAGCGCGACGCGGCTTCGGCGCCGTAGATGTTGCGGCCCCACTCGACGACGTTGAGATAAATCTCAAAGATGCGCCGCTTCGACAGAGCGCGTTCGAGCTGCTGCGCGATGATGATTTCTTTTACTTTGCGCAGCGGATTTTTCGACGGGTCCAAATAAAGATTCTTGGCGAGCTGCATGGTGATCGTGCTGCCGCCGCGGCTGAAGCTCCAAGTCTCCCAGTCTCTTTTCAAGGCTGCCTTGAGTTCGTTCAAGTCGATGCCTTTGTGGCTGAAGAAAGCGGCGTCTTCGCTGATCAAGACGCTTTTCTTCAAATGCTCCGCGATGGCGCCGTAGGGGACCCAGATTTGCCGGCGTTGAAGGCGGAGACTGTTTTTCCGATATTCTTCGTCGCGCAGCTCCATGAGCGCAGTGGTTTTCGGATTTCTTTGCTTGAGCGCGGAAACGTCCGGCAGGGCGTAGTAAAAATAATAGCCCACGCCGACGATCAGGGTGAGAAGCAGGCTGCTAAAGAGAAGTCGCTTCATGCTGCGCTAGAATTTTTACGGCCTTCGATGTCATCGACGAAACCGCATGGTCTTTGATGCGAGCCGGATCGACCCAGCGCCAGCGCTGGCGCGCTAGACTGCGCGTCTTGCTCACCGGACACTCGAATAGATAAATCGGCGCGCGGATGCGCCGGTGGGTGATGGCGTGACGAAATTCACCGATCTTCTTTATCCCGCCTTTAGACACCGGCAATCGCGGCAGATGGGCTTGCAATAAATCCGCTATCTTTTGCCGCGGTGTCAATTCGCCGCCCGGAAGTTCCCATAGACCGGCTAAAAGACCTTTCGCCGCGCGTCTGCGCAGCAAAATTGTTCGGCCGCGGCGCACCATCGCCAGCGGCCAAATGACGTTCGCGAACTCGACCGGACGGCGGGAGGCGACGGCATCCTTGCGATTGCGCTTTCGGCCGACGCACTCGACATTGACCGGGCACTCGGCGCAGCGTTGATTTTTCGCCGTGCACACCGTGGCGCCGAGCTCCATGAGAGCCTGATTGAAGTCGCCCGGCCTGGCTTTAGGCACGAGCTTGAGCGCGAGAGCGCGCAGTTCTTTTTCGCCGCTGACGGC
>CAZLYT010000670.1:0-24745 GCA_964563515.1 uncultured Candidatus Competibacteraceae bacterium
ATGGCGTGACCCATTACGCGGAGACTCCGCCGAGCCCCACCACCCCGGTAACGGCACCAGCGAGGTTGCTCAGCGGGGACAGTGACTACGTCAACGCCCTCTGCGCGACCAGCCTCTGCGAAGAGGTGCTGGCGGTAGATCCGTACTGCCGTAGCCAAAGCTGCGCACGCTCCCAGGAAATCGGGGACGCTTGCTTCACTCGCAGCTGCCAGAATACCCGGCGCAGCATCCGCCGCTGGATCGCGGAACGTCTCGAGCGCTCGGCCACCGCCTCCCCCGAGGCACCGCACTAGGGAGACACTGGTCAGTCCTTGTGGCCGCAACCCCCGTCTACCTCGTTGTCCCCGATGACGCCGGTTCAGATCCAGCCAGCGGCTTCGGGGCAAGGCGCAGACTCGACGCCATGGCCGGCCTTTGGCGAGCGACTGCGGCGCTGGGCTGGCCGGCGGCTGAGGCGTGGAACTGCCAGCCGGGCCGGCGGTCTCCAGAAGTGACACGCTCATGGATTCAGATGTTACTTTCGCACGCACTCGGGGCGTAACCGCCACGCTCGCGGTGGCACTCGTCTTCGTGCTTCCTCTGCTCGCCTCCCTGGCTCAGCATGCGGCCAACGGCAGTCTGCGCACCAACTGGTGGGGCGCCGACCGGAGCAGCAGCGGGCTCTCCCCCGACCCGGACGCCACGCCGGAGGCCATCGTGCAAGTATTCGCAGCCCGTACTGTGGGCTGGCGCGGAGCGCTCGGTGTCCACACCTGGATCGCGCTAAAGCCAGCGGCCGGAAGCCGCTACATGCGCTATGAGGTCATGGGCTGGGGGGTCCGCCGCGGCCGCCAGGCATTGCGGGTCGGTTCAGGAGTCCCTGACGGTCGTTGGTTCGGCGCAATGCCAACGCTGTTGGCCGAAGTGCGGGGCGCTGAGGCCGAACGGGCAATTGAGGCGATCAGTCGCATCGCACGCGACTATCCGTATATGGGTACTTATCGCATTTGGCCGGGCCCCAATAGCAACACCTTTACCGCTTACGTAGCGCGCCAAGTGCCAGAGCTGCGCCTGGATCTCCCACCGACGGCCGTCGGCAAAGACTATCTACCCTGGACCAGACCGCTCGCCAGGGCCCCCAGTGGTACCGGTGTCCAGGTCAATATTGGAGGGTTGTTAGGAATCCTGATTGCACTGGAGGAAGGCGTGGAGGTCCAGCTACTGGGACTCACGGTGGGCATCGATCTGCTGGAGCCGGCGCTGAAGCTCCCGGGCCTCGGACGCCTGGGGCAAGATCCCGCGGTCGCCTTGGCCTCACAATGACAGCAGGTACGCTTCGTAGGCAACGAGCACCACGTACATGGACAGGACCATGTAGATCAGATGCCACGCTCGCAAAATCCGGAACACGCGGAAGTTGGCGTGCATGACCAACACGACCAGGGCACTCCCGGATAACGCCATCTTGACACCAGCAAACAGCTGGATGTTGTGCTCGATCAAGACTGCCATGAACCAGTTGAGTTCGGAGCCACCGCGACCCAGTATGTTGAGGGTTAGAATCGCGTCAGCGCAGCTCAGCAGCAACGTACAAAGCGTGGCGACAAGAAGGTGGGTTTGATGCCAGTCGAGGTAGGTGCCCTCGCGATCCTCGAGGCGACGGACATGGCGTCGGCGCCCGCGAAACGTACCGTAGGTCACGCTTTTCAATGTGGGCCGCCGACGGTCTACGGCTCTGCGGCAGGAGTCGTTGGCCGTTTCGTCGGCTGCGGAGACGAATTCCGTCATTTTCAAGGGCCCTTCAATGAGTTCTTAGGGATCGCAGTGCCAGAATCTGCTTACCTCGCCCTAGCCGGCAACACCGGCCGCATGGTGCCGGCGCCGCGATGTCTACAAAGGAACATGGGCCATCATCGGCTCCCGAGTCAAATCGGCGGCGGCAACATATGTGCCGAGCACAGCAGGCGTCCACCAACTACCGGTAGCAGAGGATCCGGAGTGTGGGGCACGCAGGCAACGCCATTGCAGACCCTTGCGGGCACAGCGCATGCGACCAGATGACAATGCGTCGGCGCGCAGCGCTCAGCTGCTCACTGCGGAGGCCACCGAACGACTGCTGAAATCGCGTCGTACCATCCACGACTTTCGACCGGAGCCACCGCCCCGCGAGCCGGTGATACGGGCGCTGGAGTTGGCGCGGTGGGCGCCGAACCACTACCTGACCGAACCCTGGCACTTCTATCTGCTCGGTCCAGAAACCCGCCGCCAGATTGCCGAGCTCAACGCTCGGATGGTGACTGAGGCCAAGGGTGCAGAAGCGGGTCGAGAAAAGCTCGAGCGCTGGTTGTCGATTCCGGGGTGGATCGCAGTGACCTGCGACCACAATGACGATCCGGTGCGGGAAGAAGAGGATTTCGCCGCGACCTGTTGTGCTGTCCACAATGCGGCTTTGTACCTGTGGAGCTCGGGCATCGGCGTAAAATGGACCACGGGCCCGGTCACCCGGCAACCGCTTTTCTACGACATCATCTGGGTGGATCCTGAACGGGAACGGCTGGTGGGGGTCATTTGGTACGGCTACGCGGCCGAGGTGCCCCAAACCAGTCGCCGCCCACTGGAGCAGGTGCTGGTGGAGCTGCCTTAGAGAGACGCGGTTCGCCAGTATAGTAGATGATATGCCGAACCAGAAAGCGGTATCGTTTCGGAGCAATAGTCCTGCAGATGCAGTGATGCGCAAAGGGGGAAATTGGCATGCCAAAGAAAACCAAACGTGACATGTCCGACAAGGACCTGGCAGATCGGATCGCCGATTCTGCGAACCAGATCTGGCTCGCGGGCCTGGCCGCCTTCGAGAAGGCGCAGAAGGAAGGCTGGAAGCTGTTCGAGAGCCTGGTGAAAGAGGGCGAAAAGGTCGAAGAGAAGACCCGCAGGGTAGCCGAGGATCAGATCGACGAGGTCAAGCGTAACGCCACCGGCACCTGGGACAAGCTCGAGCAGGTGTTCGAGGATCGAGTGGAACGGGCGCTCTCCAGTCTCGGGGTTCCCACTCGATCCGACGTCGCCGACCTGTCCCGCCGCGTGGAGGAGTTGAGTCAGGCCGTCGGCGCGCTAACCAAGTCGTCCAAGGCGACCAGCAGTGGTCGGGCGCGATCCCAGGCAGCGGCCAAGGCCACTGCTGGCGCCGCCGCAGAGGGCCCGGATGATCTGAAGAAGATCAACGGTATCGGCCCCGCGTTAGAGAGCAAGCTGAACGCTGCCGGTATTACCCTTTACAGCCAGATCGCTGCCTGGACCGAGGCCGAAGTGACCGAGATCGAGGAGAAGGTGATAAACCGCTCTGGTCAGGTCGGTCGTGAAGACTGGGTCGCCCAGGCCAAACAAGCACATCAGGAGAAGTACGGCTCCCGCGCCTGACACGCCTCACCAGTAGCTCAAAGCATTGCGGTAAATGAGGGTGAGGGCTTCATCCCCCACCGGCACTGGCGCATTGCCCAGCAGGCGCTGCTGCGGCAATGCGCCTGCGACCAAGCCAACGACGTCAGCGTCGTCGTAACCGACTCCTGACAGGCCATTGGGCATGTCAGTGGCACGCATGAGCCGGACCAGATGTTCAGCGAGAATCGCACCCGCATCCTGTGACGTCGCCCCTCTCACCTCGGCACCGAGCAGCGCCGCTCCCCGCAGATGGCGCTCAGGACAGGCATCGGCGGTGAACCGGAACGCCGCGGGAGCGTTCACGATCACCGACATACCATGGGGCACCATGGGCGCAACCAGTGCATAACCCTCGGGCCGAAAACCTTTCACCATGCCGGCCACCGAGTAGGACATGCCGTGTGGCACGTGCACGCCAGCGTTGCCGAAGGCGATGCCCGCCAGGGTGGCGGCGAACATCATCTGACTGCGGGCTTCCTCGTCACCGTCGTCGGCGACCGCTCGCTGGAGGTATTTGCCCACCAGGTCGAGCGCACAGGCGATTCGCTAGGGTGTTGATGTTCATGTCAGCGTTTCCTAATGGTGCTTTGGGACCGCGAGCGGCCAGGATTGTCCAGCATTTGTACATGTACGGACGCTTAGAGAGGTCCCTCACGAAGAGGTTCCGTGGTCGAGCGATGCGAAGCGTCAGGGCGCCGGTTACCCTCAACCCTCCCGCCAGCAGGAACGCGGCACCGCCGGTATCCGGGCTAGTCTGATTTTTTTATGAAAGGCCTCGGAGCGAACTCAGGCTGGACAAAGCCGGCTGCTACGCTTCCAATTCGCGCGAGTCGTTTGGCGACGGCGGCTTGGCAATCGACTCCTTCATCGTCTGCCTTACTGAAGCAGCAAGGGACCGTTCTCCATGTCCGATGATCTGGCAACCCGCCATGCCGCCGTTCAGGCTGTGGCCCGGGAGGGGGGCCACCTGGCCCGACGCTACTTCGCCGCCCGAAGCGAGCTCAAGACCTCACTCAAAGGGGTGCAGGACCTGGTCTCCGAAGCCGACCGTAAAGTGGAAGCCCTGCTCATCGAGCGGCTCCAGCACCTGTTCCCAGAGGACGGGTTCCTAGGCGAGGAGAGCGGGGCACGAGGCAGCCATGAGAGGCTGTGGGTAATCGATCCCATCGATGGCACCAACAACTTCCTGCGCGGCATCCCCTACTGGTCGGTGTCCATAGCCTACGTCAAGGATGAAGAAGCCGAGTTGGGCGTGATCTACGACCCGATGGCCGAGGAGCTATACGCCGCGCGTAGGGGTGCCGGCGTGACGCGTAACGGAGAAACGATACGCGCCAGCGACAGTGATGACTTGGCCAAATCGGTGCTCGGCTTCGCCTACTCCCGAAGCCATCCCGCGGAGAACTACAGTCAGGCTGTTCGCCAGCTACTCTCCTCCAGCGGTGAGTATCGGCGCATGGGCTCGGCAGCACTGATGATGGCCCACGTGGCAGACGGACGCCTGGATGGCTTCTACTCCTCACAGCTCAATAGCTGGGATGTGCTGGCGGGGGTGGTGCTGGCCCGGGAGGCCGGTGCCTGGGTCAGCGAGTTTCTGACCGGCGACAGCTTGTGGCGAGGCAACGCCCTGCTGGCGTGTTCTCCCGGTCTGCGGGGCGCGCTCCTTGCCATCCTTCGTGACAACGGCCTCCCCACGGGTGGCGCCTAGGATCACTGACCACAGCTCCTGGCTGCGAGGCTACACGCGATGCCGAGTGAGAAAGAGAAGATGCTGGCGGGTGAGCTCTATGACCCGATGGTCCCAGAGCTGGTACGAGCCCGCGACCGAGCCCGGGACTTGTGCCAAGATCTGAATACAACTCGGGAACGCCAGCAGGAAGAACGGCGCCGCATTTTGCAGCTGCTGTTCGGTGCCGGCGGCGACCAGGTATGGATGCAGCCGCCCTTCTACTGTGATTACGGAAGCAACATCACGCTCGGCAAGAAGTGCTTCTTCAACTTCAACTGCGTAATCCTCGATGTATGCCGGGTTAGTATCGGGGATTACGTCTTCTTCGGACCGGCGGTGCAGATCTACACCGCCACCCATCCAATGGATGCGCAGCAGCGCCGCGACAAGGAGTTCGGCAAACCGGTCGAGATTGGCTCCGACGTCTGGGTCGGCGGTGCCGCCATCATCTGCCCGGGCGTCAAGATCGGCTCGCGCACCGTGATCGGCGCCGGCAGCGTGGTGACGCGGGACATTCCCGACGACGTTTTCGCCGCCGGCAATCCGTGTCGGGTGGTGCGCCGGCTCGCAGGCTAACTCTCGAACACAGCAGCGCCGTCGTCTACTCAGCAAAACCGCGTCGACGACCCTCTCACGTCGAGCCTTGGCACATTGACTCCGCCGCTCACAAGAATGGACCCGTCGAGCAGTCGAGGCGCTCCGCAGGCATCCTTCTGCAGCGCACAGAGGGCTATGAGAAACCAGTACGAAGCCGATCCCAGCTCGTGAATACAGTTGCCATGAGTCAGCGGTCGGGCTCCGTGTCCCGCGCACTGGGCCGGGTCAGCAAGCGCTCACACCGGGCCGCCACTGCGGGCGGCGGCTCGATCTCCATCAATGGCAGGAAGTAAACGAAGGGCGTGTAACAGACGTCGGCAAGCGTGTAAGTATCCGCCACCAGGTACGCTCGGTCATCGAGCTGACGCTCGAGAACTTGAAGGTGCTCTTGAATTCGACTCCGAGACCGCGCCATCTCCGCCTCGTCCCAGCGCTCCCGTGGCAGGAAGCGTTTGGGAAAGATGATGCTGCTGGTGGGTGGCGGTTGAGAGCTCGATAAGCCGGCTGGCGGTGCGCTCGGGCTACGTCCACCGACACCAGGTCGTGGGCTATCCGCTTCTCCGCCAGCACGATCCGCACACGCCGCGAATAGGTTGCGCGGGGAGATAGTGGAGTCGAATCAAGGGCGGTGTGCTCCCCTGGCTAGTGGGCTCCGTCGCCTCGCTTTCAATGCCGCCCTCAAGCCGCGTCGCGGGGTGTCACCGAGTAGGCAGCGTATCTGACGCCGTTCTTGCCGCTTTGCTTGGCCGTGTACATGAGCTCGTCGGCGGCGCGAATGACATCTTCCACCGAGTCCGCCGAGGAGCCAACCGCCAGCGCACCAATGCTGAAGCTCACCGGCCAATGTTTGCTCCGCATGCGCTCGTTGAGTTCGCGGTGCAGCTTGGAGATCACGACGCCGGCCGCGGCCTCACCGGTCTCGGGCAGCAGCAAGGCGAACTCGTCGCCGCCCAGGCGGGCATAGAAGTCCGTCTCGCGCAGGCTGTGCTTCATGGTTTCGGCCACCGCCCACAGCACCTCGTCGCCAACGGTGTGGCCGTAACGGTCGTTGATCTGCTTGAAGTCGTCGACGTCGAGGTACGCGAGTGCGTAGGGATGTCCGTAGCGACGCGCCCGTTTGACCTCCCGCTCCAGCTGCTCCAGGAAAGCCCGTCGGTTGGCAGCTCCAGTGGTAGGGTCGGTCTGTGCCAACTGCTCCTGGTGGCGCAAGTTGACCCGCAGCATGCACAGCAACTCGGTGACCACGACGAAAAACCCCAGGCGTATACCAGTGTTCCAATACAGAATCGCTTCGCTGGAGTAGTGTGACTCAGCCACCAGCTCGGCGCCCATCCACAGCGCTGCGCTCAGCAACGCGAGTGCGATTCCGCTGGCACGACCGGCAAACCAGGTCACCAGCGCGATGGGGAAAAGATAGAACAGTGAGAAGCTGAGCTCGGAGCCGGTCAAGTAGTCGAGCACGCCGACGACAACCGCGAGCGCCAGGCAGGCGGCCATCCAGAAAGCTCGACTGAGATGTTCGAAAGGTCTGGGCACGTTCGATCGCAGTGTGAGGACCAGGGTGATGGGTAACGCCCGCGGCAGCATCGGCAGACTCCACGGCGGAGCCGTGGCCGAGATCGCCGAGTCGGATCCGGAGCTGGCGCCATGATACTCCGATGATGTCGACTGGTGGACTGGCCGCCCACGTTAGGAATGCGGTTGCTGTCCCAGGGAGCCTGCCACCTGCTACGACGTCGGGCACAACGCAATACTTCCGTGCCGGTCGGTCCGCGGCTGAACGGCTTTTTTGAATTGTGACGGCGAACCTCGGCCTCCCCTCCTTCCCGCGCACGCGGTGATCAAGTTTTTCTGTCGATCAAAACAAATTTTCGAGGGGTGATGCCTAGGAGCTAGGGCTGGACGGCTCGGGGAAAGCGCGAACGGCTCTCGAGATCGTCCAGGTCCATGTGGTTTCGCACGTATTGGCGGGAGGCATCACGGCCGGGGTGGTGATCCCAGGCAGTGTGAGCGCCCTGGCGCAGGGCTGCACTCACCAGTCGGCGGCGACGCTGGCTGGCGAGCACCTGGGCCCGCAACCGGTTCAGATCCCAGCGTCGGCTCACTGCGTCGCGGAAACCCTGCAACAGCTCGTCGTGCTCTGGCAATGGCGCCAAGTTAGCGAGCTCTCGTGGATCATTTGCCAGGTCGAACAGCTGCTCCGGGTCGGGGCGCGAGCAGACGTACTTGTAGGGCCCTCGCCGGATCATCAACAGCGGATCGATGGCCCCCTCTCCCAGGTACTCCCCGATGACCTCGTCGTGACCGTCGCTGCCGGCCAAGTGCGGCAGCAGGCTGCGGCCGTCGACAGGGGCGGCGAGCTCCGGCGTCTCACCGTCGTTGGCAAGCGCGGCCAGGGTCGGCAGCAGATCCACCAGAGAAACTGATGCCGTTACCCGCCGCGGTGCGAAGTGGCGCGGCGCGTGAAAGATCATTGGGACCCGAGCGGCGCCCTCGAACCAAGTCATCTTGTACCAGAGACCGCGTTCTCCCAGCATGTCGCCGTGATCGGCGGTGAACACCACGATGGTGTCTTCGGCAAGAGCGGTCTCCTCCAGCACACCGAGCAGCGCCCCGATCTGGTCGTCCACGTAGCTGATGGCCCCGTAGTAAGCGCGCCGGGCGGCGCCGATCTGCTCGGGCGTGAGCTGGTAGCGATCCATGTCAGACACCTGGCGTAGCCGCAAGCTGTGAGGGTCTTGCTGCTCCGCGTTCAGCTGCACCTGCGGGAGATCGATCTCCGCCGCCGCATAGCGCTCCCAGTATCCCGGTGAGATGGCGTAGGGATCGTGGGGGTGAGTCATCGAGACCAACAGGCAGAATGGACGGGAGTCGCTACCGCGCACGTGCTCGTAGAGCCAGCGGCGGGCCATGAAATTGACCTCGTCATCGAAATCCAACTGGTTGGAGCGCACGCATGGCCCGGCCTGTACCACTGACAGCAGGTTGTGGAACCAGGTCGCCCGGGCTCCCGTGTTCTCCCAGTCCGGAGTCCAGCCATAGTCTGCCGGATAGATGTCGGTGGTCAGCCGCTCCTCGAAACCGTGCAGCTGATCCGGGCCGCAGAAGTGCATCTTGCCGCTTAGCGCGGTTCGATAGCCCGCCAGTCGGAGGTAGTGGGCAAAAGTCGGGTGATCGGCGGGAAAGTCAGCGGCATTGTCATGGACACCGATTCCAGAGGGCAGCCGCCCCGCCATCATGGAGCTGCGCGAGGGGGCGCACAGCGGGCTGTTGCAGTAGGCCGAGTCGAACACCACGCCATCTTCGGCCAGAGCACTGAGGTGAGGCGCTTGCACGATGGGGTGTCCGTACACCGGCAGTGCGGTAGCCGCCATCTGGTCGGCCATGATGAAGAGAATATTGGGGCGCTCTGGGCGCATCGGGTGCGGGCTCCTCAAGACAGACAATTCAGCAAGCGCCGGGAATCGATGGGCTGCATGCTGGCCTCAGCCCGGGCGTTGAAATGCTGGTTTCAATGGGCTTCGGCCACCGATTCCGGGCGCAGGATTTTGGCCTTTCCAGGCTGGTCTTGCCCCGCTCTGGAAAGGGTTGCGGCCACGTAGTAGGGTGCCTGGGAAGGCGGCAACGGCTGGTGTCCGCGGATCGCGTCGGCCAATTTCTCCGCCATCATGATGGTGGGGGCGTTGAGATTGCCGGTGACGATACGGGGCATAATCGAGGCGTCGATCACCCTGAGCCCTTCGAGCCCGTGCACCCGACCATAACCGTCCACCACCGCTCGCGCGTCCTCTCCCATGCGGCAGCTGCCGGATGGATGATAGGCACTCTCGGCGTGGGCACGGACGAAGGCATCGATTTCTGCATCGCTCAACACTGCGGGCCCTGGACTTATCTCCTCGCCACGATACGGATCCATGGCGCGTCGAGCAAAGGTCTCACGGGTCAGCCGAACCGCAGCACGGAACTCCCACCAATCTTGCTGGTGAGCCATGTAGTTGAATCGGATCCGTGGCGCCGCCCGCGGATCCGCGGACAGCAAGCTGACGCTCCCGGTGCTGGGTAAGCGCATGGAGCCCACGTGGGCCTGGAAGCCGTGAGCCTCGAGGGCGCGGCGACCGTCGTAGCGTATGGCCACCGGCAGGAAGTGATACTGCAAGTTGGGCCAGAGCTCGGTGTCGTCGGTGCGAATGAAGGCGGCCGCCTCGAACTGGTTGCTGGCACCGATGTCTCGCCCCAGCAAGAGCCACTCGGCGCCAATGAGCGGATGGTTCCACCACTTCAGGGCGGGATAAAGGGAGATCGGCTGCGTGCACCGATACTGGACGTAGAGCTCCAAGTGATCTTGGAGATTGCGCCCCACCCCCGGTAGATCGCAGGTGACCGCGATACCCAGTGCCGAAAGCTCATCAGCCGGTCCGACTCCGGAGCGCAACAAGATCTGGGGTGAGGCAATGGCGCCGCCGCACAATAGCACCTCACGCTCGGCTCGGGCCTGGCAACGTCGGTCGCCGCGGAAGTAGACCACGCCCACCGCACGTGTGCCCTGGAACAGTATTTGGCCCGTAAGCGCGCGGGTACGCACGAACAGGTTCGGCCGCCGCCGAGCCTGATCCAGGAAGCCCCGGGAGGTGCTGCAGCGACGGCCAAAGGAAGTGGTGGTTCGATCCATGGGGCCGAAGCCTTCCTGCTGATAGCCGTTGACGTCGTCGGTGCGCGGGTAGCCGGCCTCCACGCCGGCTTCGATGAAGGCCTGATATAGAAGGTGTTACCGGGCTTCGGCGTCGTAACCTGCAGCGGGCCACCGACGCCGTGGTAGTCATTGGCGCCACGGTCGTAGTCCTCCGACTTCAGAAAGTAGGGCAAGCATTCGCTGTAGCGCCAATGCGCCAAACCGGGCCGCTGCGGCCAGCCGTCATAGTCCAGGGCATTGCCGCGGATGTAGCACATGCCGTTGATCAACGAGGATCCGCCGAGCCCCTTGCCGCGACTGCAATCCATCCGGCGCTGATTCAGGTACGGCTCGGGCTCAGTGCGGAAGCCCCAATTGTAGCTGCGGCCCCGTAGCGGATACGCCAAGGCCGCTGGCATCTGGGTACGAAAGTCGCCGCGATAATCCGGGCCGCCGGCTTCCAACAGCAGGACCCGGACCGCCGGGTCCTCGGTGAGCCGGGCTGCCAGCACGGCACCGGCGGACCCGGCGCCGATGATCACGTAGTCGTAGCTGTCCTGAGGTGCCATCGCTCCTGCTCCATGACTTGCCCGATCTTGCCGGCATCGGCCAGGCACGAGCGCACCTCGACAACCGTATCGTTCTTTAATTGGACGGTCAATCAACCAAAAACCCAGATCTGGGCTGGCTGCCGTGCCCGCACGGGCGGACGTCAGTGCGAATCAGCGGACCGAGCGAGGATGCAGTCGAGCTGGGCGTGCACCAGGGCCCGTGCAGCCTCGCCGTCTAAGGACCCGCCGGCGAGGGCGCTGCGCAACGACAGACCGTCGATCAGCGCCGATACCCATGCGGCCGTTCGCTTCGCTTCAGGGTCGGGCAACAGGCGGCGCAGCTCTACCAGCAGATTGGATTGGAGTCGAGCTGCATTGACCCGCTGCAGGCGGCGCAGCGCCGGTATGTAGGGCGCTTGGGACCAGAATGCGAGCCAAGCCGTCACCGCCTGTGGTGAAAACTGGCTGGGCGTGAAATTGGCGTCGATGATGGCACGCACCCGCGACTCGGAATCGTGCAGGCCCGCCAGATGCGCCAGGGTCTGGGCGTGTAGGTCGCGCAGCAGACTTCGCATGGCAGCCTCCAGCAGCTCGTTCTTGCCACCGAAATAGTGGTGGATGATGCCCGCAGACACGCCCGCGACCTGGCTGATGCGGGAGACAGTGATATTGCTGAAGCCGCTATCGCCGATTGCGGCGATAGTTGCGTCGATGAGCTGCTGCCGGCGAATGGGGGCCATTCCGAGCTTGGGCATCTAAGTTCTCGGTGTTTTTGGTGCGCCCACCGCGCCCGCGTTGGCGCGATGCGAGTTCTACCGCCGCCACTGCGCCGCGGCCGGCTACGGTGTTAGTTTGGGAGCAGGGACGCTGCCATCATCCCGGTTGCTGCCCGGTTCCACAACAATGGCTTGGTGGCATGCCCCGCGTGACGACTTGGAGCGGTGGCGACGCCCCGGGCCGTGCTGGGATGGGCTCCACCGCTGAAGCCGTCGACCGAGAAGGGGGGTGCAAGATGGAATGGCTGACCAGCCTCAAGATTCCCTTGGGCGACTGGATGAGTCGCTTCGTGGATTTCCTCAACGACCACGCGGCGTGGCTGTTCAATGCCATCTCCGACAGCCTCGGCTTTCTCATCGAGGGCTTCATCGAGATCCTGGAGTGGTGTCCGCCGCTGCTGCTGGTGGCACTCCTGGTAGCGCTCGCCTTCTGGCTGCAGCGGTCCTGGAAGCTAGCCCTGGGCACGGTTCTGTCACTGCTTCTGATCATCAATCTGGGTTATTGGCAGGAGACCATCGAAACCCTGGCACTGGTGCTGTTCTCGACCCTGATCTGCATGCTGGCGGGGGTGCCGGTCGGCATTGCCGCTGCGCATCGGCCCTGGCTCTACACCACGATTCGGCCGGTGCTCGACCTGATGCAGACCATCCCTACCTTCGTCTATCTGATCCCGACCCTGATCCTGTTTGGCCTGGGCGTGGTGCCGGGCCTCATCTCGACGGTTATCTTCGCCATCGCGGCGCCCATACGGTTGACTCACCTGGGAATCTCGTCGGTGCCCAGCGCCTTGATCGAGGCCGGCGAGTCCTTCGGCGCCACCCGGCGCCAGCTACTGTGGAAGGTCGAGCTACCGGCGGCGATGCCAACCATCATGGCTGGCCTGACTCAGTGCATCATGCTGTCGCTGTCAATGGTGGTGATCGCAGCGCTGGTGGGTGCCGATGGGCTGGGTAAGCCGGTGGTGCGGGCACTGAACACGGTCAACATCGCCCGCGGCTTCGAGGCAGGGCTCGCCATCGTGATCATCGCCATTCTGCTGGACCGCTTCTGCAAGCAACGCGAGCCCGGTAAGTAGCATGGTTGCCGTCGAGTTCCGCCACGTCGACATCATCTTCGGCCATAGGGCTCGAGAGGCTCTGGCTCTCCTGGACTGGGGTGAGTCCCGGGAGTCGATTCTGGAGCAGACCGGACAGGTGGTGGGCGTCGCCGATGCCTCCCTCAGCATCGACGAGGGGGAGATCTGTGTGCTGATGGGGCTGTCCGGCTCCGGCAAATCGACCCTGCTGCGTTGCGTTAATGGTCTCAATCGTGCCACTCGCGGCGAGGTGCTGGTGGCCGATGCCAAGGGCACCGTCGACCTGACTCGCTGCGACCCGCGGACGCTGCGCCGCCTGCGCATGAATCGGGTGGCCATGGTGTTCCAGCAGTTCGGGCTGCTGCCCTGGCGCACGGTGGCCGAGAATGTGGGCTTCGGGCTCGAGCTGCGCGGCATCGAGGCGGCCGAACGTGCCCGCATCGTCCAGGACAAGCTCGAGCTCGTGGGTCTGGAGCAATGGCAAGACAAGTACGCCCATGAGCTCTCCGGCGGCATGCAGCAGCGCGTGGGTCTGGCGCGCGCCTTCGCCACCGATGCGGACATCCTGTTGATGGACGAGCCCTTCTCTGCCCTGGATCCGCTCATCCGTCACCACCTGCAAGATGAGCTGCTGGAGCTGCAGCGGCGGTTGAAGAAGACCATTATTTTCGTCAGTCACGATCTGGACGAGGCGCTCAAGATCGGCACCCACATCGCCATCATGGAGAGCGGCCGCATCGTCCAGTACGGTCTACCAGAGCAAATCGTGCTCGCTCCGGCCAGCGACTATGTGGCCAATTTCGTCGCTCACATGAACCCACTCAACGTGCTGCGGGGCGAGTCGCTGATGACCCCAGTGGATCGCATTGCCCGCGACGGCGGCCGGTTGCGGCTGGACTGGGCTGGCCACCATCTGATGACCCTGGATGCCGCCGGCGCACCAGCAACCATCACTGTGGGCGGTGCACCCGGTCGGCTGGTACGGTTCGAGGACGATCTGGATCTTGGCAGCGTCGAGTGCGAAACCCTGGTGTCGGCCTCACCGGACATCAGCATGCGCCAGACGCTGGAAATTCGTCAGGCCACCGGGAGCCCGGTGGTGATGATGCGTGACGGGCGCGTAGTGGGTGTGGTCGGCGATGAGGAAATCTATGCTGGGCTGCTGCGCCAGACCAGACTCGGCGGCTGAGTGGATACCGCAGAGGCCGACATCACGCGCCGAGGCGTACTGTTGTGCCTGCTGGCCATGGTGGTGTTCGCCTGCCAGGACGCCATCACCAAGCACCTGGCGCAGAGCTACGCCGTGCCCCAGTTCATCATGGTGCGCTACTGGGCCTTCAGCGCTTTTGCGGTGCTCTACCTGCGGGCGCGCGGCCAGCTCGGCGGGGCCCTCAAAGCGTGGCGAGTCTGGCTGCAGATCGCTCGCTCGCTGCTGATCGTGGCGGAGATCACCGTATTCGCGCTGGCGCTGCGGCATCTCGGGCTGGCCGAGACCCATGCCCTGTTCGCCACCTTTCCGCTCATGGTGACGGCACTGTCGGTGCCGCTGCTGCGAGAACGCGTGGGGCCACGGCGCTGGGCTGCGGTGTGCGTCGGCTTCGTTGGCACCTTGATCATCCTCCGGCCTGGTCTCGGCGTGTTTCAGCCAGCCGCCGTAATCGCCCTGGTGGCGGCGCTGGGCTTCGCCCTCTACAACATCACCACCAGCCTGGTCAGCCGCCGCGACCGCTTCGCCACCAGCATGCTCTACATGGCCCTGGTGGGTTGCGTCGCCGCTACCATTGCCGGCGTGCCAGTGTGGCGCACGCCGGACACCGCCGGGTGGGCATTCATGGGGCTGCTCTCGGTCACCGGCATCTGCGGCCACCTGCTGTTGATGAAGGCCTTGGAGTACGCCCCGGCTTCCGTGCTGCAGCCCTTCAACTACACCTTGCTGGTGTGGGCAACGATCATGGGCATGATCGTGTTCGGTGAGTTTCCGGATCGGTGGACACTGTTCGGTGCCGGCATGATCGTGGCGAGCGGCCTGTACGTGATCTTCCGTGAGCGGCGGCGCCGACCCCAGCTACGCGCCCGTACCGCCACTAGCTCTGCGGGGACGAACGAATCGGGGCCATAATCTCGGCCGAGGGGGGCGGCGGAATACGCTGCGCTATTCTGCCCTACCAACCGCCGGTTCCGGGTTCTCCCTTGAAGGGGCCGACGATCTCGCTGGTGACCCAGCCGCCGTAGAAACCACCCCCCTGTGGCTGCACCCGCTCCCCGTCCAGATAGCATTCCACGGCACCGGGATAGAAGCTGACATAGCCGCGGATGGCCTCGAAGGCGGGCGTCGGTTCGGGATAGGCCCAGGCCACGGCGAGGCTCGTTCTCCCGCCTGCCAGTGCCCAGTAGCGGGCCATGCCCTTCCATTCGCAGAACGAGTGGTTGGGGAGGTCCAGCAATCGGCCCCAGTCCACGTCGGCGGGCGGCACATAGTAAGTCGGCGGACTCGCCGTCTCCAGCACTCGGTAACTGCGGGTCGTCGCCGCCAGCAGGATTGCACCGCTTCGCACCTCGACTCGCCGCCGGTCCGATTCCAGCCGAGGTGGACGTGGGTAATCCCACACCGACTCCTGCCCCGGTGCCGGCTCCAGCGCAAACGGCGGGCGCTGCTGGCCACGAAACTGCCACATCCGTAAAGCCTCCGCTTGGTCAGCGAACCTTCGGACGGCTATCCCCCGCCGTCCACCTCGGCGATCAGGATCACCGATGCGATGCTACCGGTGAATGGGTGGGTGGGCTCCCGCAGCTCCCGTAGTCGGAGCCCACTGTGTTGAAAAAGACGCAGCCAACTTGCCAGCGTGCGGCAATATTGCCGGCAACGGTCGCGGCGCTGCCCTTCGAGAAGGCCAGCCGCTGATCGATAGCCTCAGCTCTTGGATTGGGAGACGATCTCGGTCTGACCGATTCCCAGGGCCTTGCCAAGCTGCTGCAGGCGGGTACGCACCGCGTCGCTGTCCGGCATGCGCCGGGTGTCGTCGACGATCATGCGCACGGTGTCGGTCTCGATCTTGAGATGGGCCTGGTCGAGGATCGCCGGCACGCTGCCGGAGAACCGATAGCCCAAGCTCAATGCGAGCCCCAGGACGTGGGCTCGCTGGCGTTGCTGCCCCGACAGCAGCGCGATCGCGGGGTCGTCGGCCTGGCGGCCGTAACGGGAATGGATGGTGGCCGCCAAGAAGGCGCGCTCCGGGTGTGTAATGCCGATGAAAGGGAATCGCACCAGCCGCTCGAAGCTCTGATGGGCCTGCACGTCGGCCTGGTCGCGCCAGGCGATGTCCGACAGCGCGCAGGCGGCAACCCGCAGTCGGCGTTCGGGCTCGCCCTCCCCCAGGAACATGGTGTCGGTCCAGCGCACCAGGGCCGGTGCAAACTCCGGCACGCGGGAGCCCAGCAGCGCCATGGTCTGTGCTCCTTCGATGAGGGGATCCCGATAGCGCTCGGCCTCTGGCAGCTGGCTGTACAGCCAACCCTCGCGCAGGCCCAAGGCCGAGAACACCAGTCGCTGAGGCTTTAGGTGCTTGAGCACCCGTTCCATGACCAATGCCGCCGCCGCCAAGGTCTGCACCCGCCGGGTGGGAACGTTGGGGAGGCCGGCCACCGCCGGCTCGTCGAGCTTGGAGATTCGCTTGGCGTAGTCGCGGGCCTCCTCGGCGTCGAGCTCGTAGCCGTGGGCGACCCGAACCGGCGCTTGCACCTCCGCCATGTGCACTCGAGCGATTGCCCGCCAGCCCCCGCCCACGGCGTAGAGCACGGGATCGACCAAAGTCGAGGGCGGCAGCTGATTCTTGAGCTCCGCATCGATTTCCTTGCGAGTCCCTTTGATGCCGACTTCATGCAGCCGCGCCAGCACCGGCAGCGCACCCAGCGGCAAGCTGACCAGTCGCTCGCCCACGTGATCGTCGGCAATCTCTGCGATCTCCAGGCTGCCACCGCCGATATCGCCCACCAGACCCTTGGGCCGATAGAAGCCTGACACCACCCCCAATGCCGAATAGGTCGCCTCCTGCGGTCCGCTCAGGACGGTCACCTCGAGGCCGGTGGCATCCTTCAGCTTGCGCACGAAGCTCTTGCCGTTGCTGGCCCGGCGAATGGCTTCAGTGGCCAAGACATCGGTGCGGGTCACCTCCATGGCCTCGCTGATCGCCGTGAACCGCAGCAGTGCCTGGAGCGTGCGGTCCATGGCATCTGCCGAGAGCTTGCTGCTCTCGCGCAAGCCCTCTCCCAGTCGGCACAGGGACTTCTCGTTGAAGCGCGGAAACGGGGATCTGGACAATCGATCGTAGACCACTAGTCGCACCGAGTTGGAGCCGATGTCGATCACCGCAAAATGATCGGCCGCCATCGTCCGTAGCCGCTCGGGGGTCAGATCCAGGGGTCGCTCGAGCTCCTCTGCGGGGCGGGAAGCGGTTTTTGCCATGGTCTTCTCCATTGCTCTCGGGCACTTGCCGCGGTGGCTGCCCGACCTGGCGCTCCCCTCAAGACTAGTCGTTGTTGCGAGCAGGCGAATCCTCGCTGATGGGCTACACCGGCTGGTTGACGCTGACGCGGGCTGGCTACTACTACACAGATAAGGCCGAACACCTGGGCTACTCTCACCAAAGGCGCCGCACGATGGCGTCAGTGGCCCATGGCGGGTGCCCTCCGCACGCACGCATCGTTCCTGAACGATTTTTTTGCCCGGCTCGCAAGGATCGGAAGATGGAAGAAGAACGTCCGCAGCCCATGATCACGCCAGCTAGATTGAAGCTGCTGCAGGAGATGCCGGTGTTTGGCGGCGTGCGCACCGACACCCTGGAGTTCATGTTGCGGCAGGCGCCGGGGGTTCATTTGCGCAAGGGGGAGTTCTTCTTTCTGGAGGGCGACGAGGGCAATGGCGCTTTCCTGTTGGAGCAGGGCCGAGCCATGTTCTGGAAGGACTTCGAAGGCAGCCGCTATCCCATGCGGATGGTAGACCAGGGGGAGTGCTTCGGCGAGATGGCGATGATCGGGCTCTATCCCCGTAGCGGCAGTACCCAGGCGATCGACGATTGCCAGGCCATCAAGATCACCTACGAGATGCTCTACGGCATCCTGCGGCAGGAGCCGGAGCAGTGCATCGTGATCCTGATGAACATGGCGCGGGATCTCAGCCGCCGTTTGCGCGACGCCGATAATCTGCTGCTGCGGGAGTGGGCCAAAAGCACAGCGGCCCGGCCGCTGGAGCGGCAGGTTGCCAACCGCAGGTGGATGCCGATCTGAGCGCAGGGTCGCAGCCGGGAACGCCGGTGGCCAATGCTAGCGCCGTAGCCGCCTAGGATGTTCGCGGATATTGGCGCCAGAAGGAGTCGATGATTTCCCGCTGGGCGCGGTCCAGCGCACGGTTGCAGTAGTCGACCATCCAGCTCGGGATCTCACCGTAGAAGGCGTGGGCGATTGCACCGCTGATGCAGGCGATGGTGTCGCTGTCGCCGCCAAGCGAGATTGCCTTGCGCACGGCATCCACGAAGTCGGCGGACTCGAGGAAGGCAATGATCGCCTCCGGCACCGAGACCTGGCAGCTCACGTCGAATCGGTAACCGGGCCGGATGTCGGCCAGACGGCGGTCCAGATCGTAGCCGAAATGGCTGGATATGAATTGACGGAGCTGTTCCTTGTCATACCCCGTCCGGGCCAGAAACACGGCGCTGGCCACCGCCTGGGCGCCTTTCACGCCCTCCGGATGGTCGTGGGTGACCACTGCGCTAGTTCGGGCCAGCTCCAGCGCCTGCTCCAGAGTGCCGGCGCTCCAGCCTAGGGGGCTGACCCTCATGGCGGCGCCGTTTCCCCAGCTGCCATAGGGCTCTGGCCGCTCCGCGTACAACCAAGCCATGAAACTGCCTCCATAGCCCGCATCGGGATAGCGCCGCCCGAAGCGCCGGTAGTAGTCCTGGTAGCGACCACCCGCCAATAGGCAGGCGGCCGTGGCGAGCGTGAGCACGGTGTCGTCGGTGAAGCGCGAGCCGGTGCGAAAAATCGGGCAGCTCTCGTCTTTGAGATTGCTGACCTCGTAGGTGGAGCCGGCGATGTCGCCCACTATCGCCCCGAACATGGCCTGACCTCTGGTTTCGAATCCTGGTCGAAGGCGCTGCGCCACACGCCTACCCAATCGGTAGGGTGATCCTCAATGCCGGGTGTGGGCAACCTTCTGATCGGGTCAGTTTCCCGGGTGGCTTATCGCGCTGGACGCGGGCAGCGCTCGGCTGAGAGATCCGGGTCCAGGGATATGCTGATCAATCCGTGGGCCGGGTGTTTCGGCGTCTCTCTGGGGAACTGGCTGCGATGTCCGTTGTTCCAATCGACCGGTGCGAGCAGGCTGGAGCAAGCATGAGGTCGCTGGGCCACAGTTCGAACAAGCGAACCCTGGGCGTTGCGCCAGAGCGGTGCAGCGGCATTGGCGGGCTGCTCGCGACATCTTCCTAATGCTGATCACGGGGTGCCAGAGCATGAATCGACCGCCCATGGAGACCGTCGATCAGGTGGATCTGAAGCGATTCATGGGCGATTGGTATGTCATCGCCTCGATTCCCACCTTCATCGAGAAAAAGGCCTACAACGCCGTCGAGTCCTACAGCCTCGATTCCGACGGGACGGTTGCTACCGTCTTCACCTTCCGCGAAGGCGGCTTCGATGGAGAGCTCAAACGCTACACTCCCACCGGCTTCGTGCGCGACGCCGAATCCAATGCCCGCTGGGGCATGCAGTTCGTGTGGCCCATCAAGGCCGACTACCGAATCATCTACCTGAGCGACGACTACGGCCAGACCGTAATAGGACGGCGCAAGCGGGATTACGTCTGGATCATGGCGCGAACGCCGCAGATTCCGGATGCCCGATACGACGAGCTGGTCGAGTTCGTGCGCAACCAGGGTTACGACATCGGCGAGCTACGCAAGGTGCCACAGCAACCGTTGGATGAGCGTCAACCTCAGTCGGCGATCTCGTCGTAGCCCCGATTCAGGAACTGGAGTATGCAGAAGCCATTGCCGAAGGGGTCTGCCAAGTGGGCGATGCGCCCCCAGGCATGGGTTTCCACCTCGCCCTCCAAATCAGCCCCCGCGGCTACCGCCCGCCTTACGGCAGCAGCCACGTCCTCCACCACGAAGTCCAGATGCACCGGCGTCCAGTGACGGCGGTAGTCGCGCAACTGCTGGCTGCAAGCCGAGGCCGGCGTGGCGGCTGCTCGTGCCAACAGATAGATGGGGGCCGAGCCGTCGACCAGCTCGACGCCGTAGTCTGCGAAACGTCGCCCGATCCGAAGCTCGAAAGCCCCCACATAAAAATCCACGGCTTCGTCGAGATCCGCCACATCCACGTTGACTAGGAGCTTCACCGTGGTCACCGGCAACTCCCCGCTGATTCGCGCATGTCGCCTTCACGAAAACTTTATCTGCACCGTCTAGGGTAGCGTGCTGCCATGGAACCGCCGGCGTGTGGACGGCGTTGAAGCGGATTACATCGACGGCGGGCCGGGCACCATCAGCTGAGTTCAAGGCCGCAGAGGAGTAACAGAATGCCTGAAGCGGAACTGGCGCAAGCGCAGGATACCGCGCTGGCGGCTCGGTACGAGCGCGTCCGCGAGCAGACGGTGGCGCTATGCGAAGGGCTCGAGCCCGAGGACACAGTGGTCCAGACGATGCCGGACGTAAGTCCTACCAAGTGGCACCTGGCACACACCGCCTGGTTCTTCGAGCAGTTCGTGCTTTCCGCCGAGCCGAACTACCGACCGGTGCACGAGCGGTGGAACTATCTCTTCAATTCCTATTATCAATCCGTCGGCCCGATGCACGAGCGCCCCAAGCGTGGCTGGCTGTCACGCCCGACCCTGGCGGAAATCCTGGACTACCGAGCCGCAGTGGACGAGCGGGTCGTGCAGGCCCTGGCACTGGGCCAGGCGGAGCTGCCGTTGCACGTTGTGGAGCTTGGGCTCAATCACGAGCAACAGCATCAGGAACTGATTCTGACGGACATCAAGCACGTGTTCTCCCGCAATCCTTTGGAACCGTGCTATCGCCAACAGGACCTGAAGGGCGTGAGCCAGGCCACGCAGTTGCGATACTGCGAAGGCGCCGCAGGGATGGTAGCGATTGGCCACAGCGGGCACCGCTTCGCATTCGACAACGAGGGACCACGCCATCGGGTATGGCTGGAACCCCACGCGCTTGCTAGCCGGCCGGTGACCAATGCCGAGTTCCAGGAGTTCGTGTCCGATGGCGGTTACCGGGAGCCCACTCTTTGGCTCTCGGAAGGGTGGGACACCGTGTGCCGCGAGGGCTGGACTCGGCCTATGTACTGGTCACCGGAGTTGGACAGCGAGTTCACCTTGCACGGTCGGCGTGCGCTGGACCCCCATGCCCCGGTAGTGCACGTGAGCTACTTCGAGGCCGATGCCTTTGCACGCTGGGCAAGCGCACGCCTGCCAACCGAGTTCGAGTGGGAAAGCGCGGCCCAGAAAAGCGCGGCCCAGAAACAAGAGCTCGAGACCGGCCGTGTCCCTGAATGCCACGCGCTACATCCCCACGCCCAGAAAGCTGTCGGCGACGGACCCATGCCGGCGCTGCTTTATGGTCAGGTCTGGCAGTGGACCGCCAGCCCCTACGTGGCCTACCCGCGCTACCGTCCTACTGCCGGCGCTCTCGCTGAGTACAACGGCAAGTTTATGTGCGGGCAGTGGGTTTTACGGGGTGGCTCCTGCGTCACCCCCGACGGCCACGTGCGCAGCAGCTACCGCAATTTCTTCTACCCTGCCGACCGCTGGCAGTTCACCGGTTTCCGCCTTGCGAGGGATCTATGAGCACCTTACTTGCCGAATCGCCCGTTCAAAGTCAGCAGGTCTTCTGCGATGAGCTCTACCAGGACGCCATGGCGGGGTTAATGAGCACGCCCAAGCAGCTGCCCTCGAAGTATTTCTACGATGAGCGAGGCTCGGCACTGTTCGAGCAGATCTGCAATCAGCCGGAGTACTACCTGACGCGCGCCGAGCTGGCGCTGATGGAGCAGCACGCCGTCGCCATCGCCGAGTTTCTCGGCCCCCGGGTGCTGTTGACCGAGTACGGCTGCGGCTCGGGCCTGAAGACCCGGCTGTTGCTGAATGCGCTGCAGCAACCCGTGGCCTATGTTCCGGTCGAAATCTCGCCCGTGGCGCTGCACCGATCCACTGAGGCGCTCAAAGCCGAGCTGCCACTGGTACCGGTGACGCCGCTAATTCAGGACTTTACTGACCCGGTGTGGCCCGGAATCCCCCCCACCCGGCCGGATCGCCGGGTGATCTACTTTCCAGGCTCGACCATCGGTAACTTCGCCGAGGACGACTCGGTGGCGCTGATGACGAAAATGCGTCGTGAGATGGGCCGCCATGGGGTCGCCCTGATCGGCATCGACCTGAAGAAGGACGTGGCCACGCTAGAGGCAGCCTATAACGACGCCGCCGGCGTGACGGCGGCGTTCACCCTCAATCTGCTGACGCGTATGAACCGGGAGCTGGATGCCGACTTTGCACTCGATCGCTTCGAGCACCAGGCCGGTTGGAACGAGGAGCAATCCCGCATTGACACCCATATCGTCAGTGTCGCGGACCAGCGGGTCAGAGTTGCCGATCAGGCGTTCGAGTTCGCCAAGGGAGAGGCGATGCTGGTGGAGCACAGCTGCAAGTACTCCCATGAGCATTTCGCCGAGCTGGCGGGTCGCGCAGGGCTCCATGTGGCCGAACGATGGCTCGATCATGATCGACGCTTCAGCGTCCAGGCGCTGGTTACGACTTGATGCGCTCGTTGTCTGGGTCGTAGAAGGCTGTCAGGCTGGCCTTGGCTGGCACTCGTTCCCAAGCCACCTCGATCTCGAAGCGGCCCTCCTGCAGCCAGTCGCGGGTCACGCCGTCGGCGTGGGTGACGTAGCCCATTCCCAACGAGGCATTCAATCGGTGCCCGTAGGCGCCTGAGGTAATGGAGCCCACCAGGCGGCCGTCGCGCCAGATGGGCTCCTCGTAGTAGAGCAGTCGGTGGGGATCATCGAGCTGGAACTGCACCAGGCGTCGCCGCAGTGGCGCTTGCTTGCGTTGGCGCAACAGGGCGGTGCGGCCGATGAAGCCGCCTGGTTTGTCCCAGGCGACACAGAAGCCGAGCCCCGCCTGCAGCGGTGTATCCTCGGTGGAAATATCGTGACCCCAGTGGCGGTAGCCCTTCTCCACTCGACACGCGTTGATAGCGTGGTAACCGGCCAGCCTCAGCCCGTAAGCCGGTCCCGATTCCATGACGACGTCGAACACGTGGCTGGCAAACTCGGTCGGGATGTAGAGCTCCCAACCGAGCTCACCCGCGTAGCTGATGCGGCTGGCCCGGACCCGGGCGTAGCCGATCTCGAGCTCCCGCGTGGTGGCAAAGGGGAACGCAGCATTGGAGAGATCTTCGCCCGATAGTCGCTCGAGCAGCTGCCGCGACTCGGGCCCCATCAACCCGAGCATGGGCAGTCCCGAGGTCACATCCACTACGCTACAACGCGCGTCCGCGGAGAGGTGCTGGCGCAGCCACGCCAGGTCCCGGACCTGGCTCACCGCCGAAGTCACCACCATGAAGGAGTCTTCGCCCAAACGGGAAATCGTAAGGTCGCTCTCGATGCCACCGCGTTGGTTCAGCCACTGGGTGTAGACGACGCGACCTTTTGCGACATCCAGCTCCGCCACTGACAGTCGATTCAGCAGCGCCAACGCATCGCGCCCCTGCACCAGGTACTTGGCGAACGAGCTCTGGTCGAACAGGGTCACCGTATCCCGCACCGCCGCACACTCGGCGGCACAGTGCGGGAACCAGTTCTGCCGTCCCCAGCTGTATTGGTAGCGCCGCTCGATGCCAGCCGGCGCATACCAGTTCGGCCGCTCCCAGCCGGCGAATTCCCCCATGACCGCCCCGGCCTGCAACAGTCGGTCGTGGAACGGCGAGCGCCGGATGTTGCGGGCGGTCTGGAGCTGCCGGTAGGGCCAATGCATGGCGTAGAGCAGCCCCAGGCTTTCTACGGTGCGGTCATGCAGATAGCGGCGATTGCTCTGGAATGGGTGCATGCGCCGCACGTCCACATCCACCAGATCCATCGGTGGACGTCGGTCGCGGATCCACTCGGCCAGCACCTTGCCGGCGCCACCCGAGCTCTGGATACCGATGGAGTTGAAGCCGCAGGCGACGAAGAGGTCGCTGAGCTCGGCGCTCTCCCCCAGCAGATAGCGGTCGTCGGGGGTAAAGCTCTCGGGGCCGTTGAACAAGCTCTGCAATCCCAGCCGCTGCAACAGCGGGACCCGCTGCGAGGCCGCATCGAGCACGGGCGCAAAGTGGTCGAAATCATCGGGCAGGGTGCCGAAGCAAAAGTCCTTTGGGATCCCTTGCATGCCCCACGGCTTGGCAACCGGCTCGAAGGCCCCGACCAGCAGCTTGCCTGCGTCTTCCTTATAGTAGGCGCACTCATCCGGCACCCGCATTACCGGTAGATCCCGGGGAATATCTGCACTCGCCTCGGTCACGAGGTAAAAGTGCTCCGCCGCGTGTAAGGGTATCGATACGCCAATCTCGGCGGCGAGCTCCCGTGACCACATGCCGGCGGCCAACACCACGGTCTCGGCCTCGACCTCGCCCAGTTCGGTGACGACGCCCGCTGCACGGCCGCTGTCCACCAGGATGCGCTGAACTTCGAGGCCTTCGATGATGCGCGCACCGCGACTGCGAGCGCCTTTGGCATAGGCCTGAGTGACGTCGGTGGGATTGGCCTGGCCGTCCTTGGGCAGAAAGACCGCACCCTCCACCCCCGACGGATCCAGCAAGGGGTAGAGCGCCCATGCCTCGGCCGCTGTGATGACCTGCACCTCGAGGCCGAAGTTGCGGGCCATGGAG
>CAZLYT010000671.1:0-22182 GCA_964563515.1 uncultured Candidatus Competibacteraceae bacterium
GTGCGCCTTCTCGACCTCGTCGAGCAGCACCACTGCGTGAGGCTGTTTGATAATGGCCTCGGTGAGCAAACCGCCCTGGTCGAAACCTACGTAGCCGGGCGGCGCTCCGATCAGGCGCGACACCGTATGCCGCTCCATGTACTCCGACATGTCGAAGCGAATGAGCTCGATGCCCATCACTCTGGCTAGCTGACGAGACACCTCGGTTTTGCCTACGCCAGTGGGGCCAGCGAACAGGAAAGAACCGATCGGCTTCTGCTCATTGCCGAGACCGGCGCGGGAGAGCTTGATGGCGTCGGCCAGCGTATCGATCGCCTCATCCTGACCGAACACAACCATCTTCAGGTCGCGACCCAAATTCTTCAGGACAGTGCGATCGGACGCGGACACGCTCTTCGGCGGGATGCGAGCCATCTTGGCAATGATCGCCTCGATGTCGCCGACGCCGATCACCTTCTTGCGCCGCGAGTTGGGCAACAGCTTCTGACTTGCACCCACCTCGTCGATGACGTCGATAGCCTTGTCCGGCAGATGGCGGTCGTGAAGGTATCGCGCTGACAACTCGGCCGCGGCCCGCAGCGCGCGGGGCGAATATTTGACCCGGTGGTGATCCTCGAACCGGCTTCGCAGACCCTTTAGGATCTGTACCGTCTCCTCCACCGAGGGCTCGGGAACATCGATCTTCTGAAATCGCCGAGCGAGCGCGCGGTCCTTCTCGAAAACGCCCCGGTACTCCTGATAGGTCGTGGAACCGATGCACTTGAGCTCACCACTGGCGAGCATCGGCTTCAACAGATTCGAGGCGTCCATGACACCACCCGAGGCGGCGCCAGCCCCGATGATGGTATGGATCTCGTCGATGAACAAAATGGCGTTGCGCTCGCGCTTGAGTTGGGCCAGCAGGGCCTTGAGGCGCTTCTCAAAATCACCGCGGTACTTGGTTCCGGCCACCAGCGCCCCGAGATCCAAGGCGTAGATGGTTGACCGTTGCAGGATCTCGGGCACGTCACTGTCGACGATGAGCTTCGCCAGTCCCTCGGCGATGGCGGTCTTGCCAACCCCCGCTTCGCCTACCAGCAACGGGTTGTTCTTACGCCGCCGGCACAGTATCTGAATGGTGCGCTCGATTTCGTCTCGGCGCCCGATCAACGGATCGATCCGGCCTTGGACCGCACGCTGATTGAGGTTGGTGGCGTACTGCTCGAGGGGCTGACGGCCGCTCGCCTCGCCGCTGTCTTCGTCGGTCTCGCTGGGCGCACCCGACTCCTGGGGCTCGTCGGAGACCTTGGAAATACCGTGGGAGATGTAATTGACCACGTCCAGGCGGGAGATGTCCTGCTGTTTCAGGAGATAAACAGCGTGTGATTCTTGTTCGCCAAAGATCGCCACCAGCACATTGGCGCCGGTGACCTCCTTCTTCCCGGATGACTGCACGTGGAGCACTGCCCGCTGGAGCACCCGTTGAAAACCCAATGTGGGTTGGGTCTCCCGGCTGTCGTCGCTGGCGAGCAGCGGGGTGTTTTCCGTCAAGAACTTGCTGAGATCGCTCTTGAGACGATTGAGGTCGCCGGCGCAGGCGCGAAGCACCTCCGCGGCGGACGGATTATCCAGCAGCGCCAGCAAAAGATGCTCGACGGTCAGGAATTCGTGCCTCTTGGACCGCGCCTCCTTGAAGGCGAGGTTGATGGAGTACTCAAGCTCCTTGCTCAGCATGGCCGTACCTCGTGGCACCAGTCGCGTTTCAAGCCTCTTCCATGGTGCACATTAGCGGGTGCTGATGGCTGCGTGAGTAGTCATTCACCAATGCCACTTTGGTTTCCGCGATGTCTCGCGTGAACACCCCGCACACTCCCTTCCCGCGTGTATGCACATGGAGCATGATTTGAGTGGCCTTCTCCCGGCCCATTCCAAAAAACTGCTCCAGCACGTGCACGACGAACTCCATGGGCGTGAAGTCGTCATTGAGCAAAATCACCTTGAACATTCGGGGTGGCTTGAGCTTGGGACGCGCCTTCTCGGTGACCAACCCCTCGTCAACATCACGTCGCGGTCTGTCGACGCTCATCTGCTCACCTGACCTCAACCTTAGACATGCAACTCATAGACCCGGTTCGCCCGACCGCACCTCGGCGTTGATTTGCCTGCCCTGAAACTAAGGCTAGCGTGCCACACGAAGTAGTCCAGGGGGCAATAGCTGCGACGCAGACCCGAGCTCTGGACTGAAATCGCGCACCACCGAGCATACTGCACCAGCTTGGTGCATCAGCCTGACTCAGATCGTGGCGACAGTGTCAAAAGCGCGACGCCAACCCCGACTCACGCCGGGGTTGGCGTCGCGACTGAACGGTAAAAGGACGATCTAGGCCTGGTCGAACTGAGCCTCTTCCGTCGAACCAGTCAGCGCCGTCAACGACGAAGTGCCCGCGCTGATGGTCTGGGTCACGTCGTCAAAGTAGCCAGTACCCACTTCGCGCTGGTGCTTCACCGCCGTGAAGCCTTCTTTCACCGCCGCGAACTCCTTGTCCTGCAGTTCGACATACGCGGCCATCTGGCGTTCCTTGTAGCCCTTGGCAAGGTCGAACATACCGTAGTTCAAGGCGTGGAAACCAGCCAGCGTGATGAACTGGAACTTGTAACCCATGGCGCCGAGCTCGCGCTGAAACTTGGCGATGGTCTGGTCGTCGAGATTCTTACGCCAGTTGAAGGATGGCGAGCAGTTGTAGGCCAACATCTGGTCGGGGAACTTGGCATGGATACCCTCGGCGAAGCGCTTGGCCTGCCCCAGGTCGGGTGTGCTGGTCTCGCACCAGACCAGGTCGGCGAACGGAGCGTAGGACAGGCCGCGGTCGATGGCCTGATCCAACCCGTTGCGGACCCGGTAGAAGCCTTCCACGGTGCGCTCGTTGCTCACCAAAAAGCGGCGGTCGCGCTCGTCGATATCGGAGGTGATCAGATTCGCGGCATCGGCATCGGTGCGCGCAACCACCAGCGAGGGTACTCCGCAGATGTCGGCGGCCAGTCGTGCCGACACCAGCTTTTGGATCGCCTCCTGAGTTGGGACCAGCACCTTGCCGCCCATGTGACCGCACTTCTTGGCCGACGCCAGCTGATCCTCCCAGTGCACCCCGGCCGCGCCCGCTTCGATCATCGCCTTCATCAACTCGAAGGCGTTCAAGACGCCGCCAAAGCCCGCCTCGGCATCGGCGACAATGGGCTGGAACCAGTCCACTGCGTCGTCACCCTCGGCGTGGTGCAACTCGTCGGCGCGGCGCAGCGCGTTGTTGATGTGCTGCACCACCGCGGGCACCGAGTTAATGGGATACAAGGATTGGTCCGGGTACATGGAGCAGGCCAGGTTGGCATCGGCGGCGACCTGCCAACCGGACAAATAAATCGCCTTGAGCCCGGCTCTCACCTGCTGCATCGCCATGTTGCCGGTGAGCGCGCCGAGCGCATTGACGAACGGTTCCTCGTGGAGGTACCGCCATAGCTTGGTCGCACCCTTGTTTGCCAGGGTGTACTCGATGTCGGCCGTACCCCGCAGCCGCACTACATCCTCCGCGCTATATGGGCGCTTGGCGCCCTGCCAGCGAGGATTCTCAGCCCAGTCCTTCTCGAGTTCTTCAACGCTCAGATGCGGCATTGCGAAACGCTCTCCTGTCCGCTGTTAAACGAAAGTGGCTGTTGGCCACGCACAACGAGCACCGCTCCGAACGGTCGCAAGACTTCCCGCCGGTCCTCTTCGCGACCACTCTCTCGGCCCGACCGTTTCGCATCGTGAAAACTATTCGCACTCTTAGAAACGGCACCCGAATGTTATGTGGCTATGCAGCAATTGACAAGGCAAGAGCATCAATCTTTAGTATTGTTTGGTCTTATCTTTGATCCGAGCACATGGCTACCCCTCTCCCCCGCCACTATTACAAGCAGAATCGGATGCAACAGCTGCGTGGCTTCTGCTACGCGGTCCAGACCGGCAGCATCTCCAAGGCGGCCGAACGCATGTTCCTGAGCCAACCATCGGTATCGCTGCAGATCCAGGCTCTAGAGCGTGAGCTCGATACCATCCTGTTCGAGCGCAGGGGGCCCCGCATTCGGCTGACGCCGGAGGGACAGACGCTGTACGAGCTGGCGTTGCCGCTGGTGGAAGGCCTCGACGGTCTGGTGGACGCCTTCACGGCTCGACGGGGTGGGCTGGATTTCGGGGAGCTCGACATCGCCGCCGGGGAATCCACCATTCTCTACTTACTGGGCGATCACATGCGGCGCTTTACCAAAAGCTACCCCGGGATACGCATTCGCTTCCATAACGTGCCCGGCCGCGAGGGTCTGAAGTTGCTGCGCGATGATGCGGTGGATTTTGCCGTGGGAGCCATCGCCGAGGTGCCCGAAGACATCGCTTACCACGCCATCTACGGCTTCGACGAGATGTTGATCATGCCCCTGGGGCATCCGCTCGCAACGCTGGAGCAGGTGACCCTGGAGGCCATCAGCCGCTATCGATTCATCCTACCGCCGCGGCACCTGAACACCCTCGACATGGTGGCTCTGGCTTTCCGCCAGCACGGGCTCGAGCTCGCCGTGCACATCGAGGCCGGGGGCTGGGAAGTGATCAAGAACTACGTGGAGCTGGGGCTGGGAGTGTCGATCGTCAGTGGAATCTGTCTGACCGGCCAGGAGCGTTTGGAGATTCGCAGCCTGGGGCGATTCTTTCCCAGGCGCAGCTACGGCATCGTCCTGCGAAAAGGGAAATTCCTCTCGCCCCAGGCCAAAACTTTCATCGAAGTACTGGCGCCCGACTTTTTTGGCCATAGTGACAACGCCGACGCCAGCCCCGGCTAGGCCTAGCCGATGGCCGTCACTCTTCTTCGTCGAAGAGGCGACTCACCCGCGCGGCCAGGATGAAGTCGTTCTCATGCAGTCCGCCGATCTTGTGGGTGTAGAAGGTCACCGTGGCGTGGCCCCACCCGAACTGGATCTCCGGGTGGTGGTTGGCGTCCTCGGCGGCTCGGCCCACCCATCTTACGAAGTCGAGCGCTTCGGCAAAGTTCTTGAACTTGAACGTGCGGCTGATCCTGGTGGCGTCGTCTGAAAGCGACCAGCCCGGCACCTCCTTCAGCATGGATTCCGCAGCCGTCCTGTCCAGCGGCGCTACGCCGCCTCGGCACGGCTCGCATTGCTTCTCTGCCAGGCTCATGTAGCTACTCCCGATGCGCACAACCCGACGGGATCCCACCCCTTGCGGAAGCGGACCCACCTTCTAGACGCTATTGATGCCCGATAAACAAGTGTGAATCAATAGCTCCCGTCTTCATACCGTTATACTTCGACACTGAACCGATCGTAATTCCCGTTCTGCAGAGGAGAATCCAAGGTGCGTCCAATGGCACTTGCGCTGGCAGTCATTCCCACACTTGCCCTAGCGACCGAAGTAGATGTGGACGAGCTTGCGTTCGCCAGCCGCGAAGCCGTGGCACAGTTTGCGCCACTCCTCAAGCAGGAGCTGGTGACGGCACTGGAGGCCGGCGGACCGGTAAACGCCATCCAGGTTTGCTCAGAGGTCGCACCGGACATCGCCGCCACGGTATCCAGAGATGCTGGGCTCACGGTAGCCCGGACCAGCCTGAAGTACCGCAATCCAGACAACGCCCCGGACGACTGGGAGCGTGAGGTATTGCAAGACTTCGAGTCGCGGCGCGCGGCTGGCGAGTCCGTAGAGGCGCTCGAGCACTACGAGCTGGTCGAGTCAGGAGGCGATCGCCGATTTCGCTATATGAAAGCCATCCCGACAGCCGAGCTATGTGTGCGCTGCCATGGCACGGAGCTGGGCGCGGAGGTCGAGGCCAAACTCGAGCAGCTATATCCAGAAGACCAGGCGACAGGCTTTGAAGTAGGCGACATCCGCGGCGCTTTTACTATTTCGAAGGGCTTGTAGCGCGACTCCGCTGCCAGGCGCCGCCCGGCCGGCGCCGAGCGGCGACGATGCGGCCGCTTTTGCGATGCCCGCAGCAATCCTCGATAATCCGGCGGCGTAGCGGAGTCGGCCCCAGAAGACCGGCGGCGTGACCTTCCATTTCATCAACCATTCCGATATCTACTATGCGCAACAGTAACCGCATATTGGTTGCTCTTTCGGGAGGGGTCGACTCCTCCGTGGCAGCGCTCATGCTGCATCGAAGCGGGTTCACGGTCCAAGGCTTGTTCATGAAGAACTGGGACGGTGACGACGACGCCTGCTCTGCGGCCGCGGACCTGGAGAGCGCCGAAGCGGTGGCCGAGCATCTGCAGATTCGACTGCACAAAGTGAGCTTTGCCAGCGACTACCGTCGTCGCGTGTTTGCGAAGTTCCTGTGCGAATATGGAGCCGCTCGCACGCCCAATCCCGACATCTTGTGCAATCGCGAGATCAAGTTCGGGGCTTGTCTCGACCATGCCAGCCGGCTCGGCTTCGATCGTGTCGCCACCGGGCACTACGCGCAGCTGAGGGCCGACCATCCGTTCCCCCGGCTGTTGCGTGCCAGTGATCCCAACAAGGACCAGAGCTACTTCCTGCATGCCGTGACCGCCGCTGCCTTGGTGCGCTGCGTGTTTCCCGTGGGAGGTCTGATCAAGTCGCAAGTGAGGAAGATCGCCGCCGAGGCGGGCCTGCCGACCGCAACGCGCCCCGACAGCACTGGCATCTGCTTTATCGGGGAGCGATCCTTCCGTGAGTTCTTGGGTCGGTTCGTGAGCGAACAGCCGGGCACCATCGTCACTGAGGACGGCACCGTGGTCGGCCGCCACCGAGGCTTGGCCTTCTACACTTTGGGTCAGCGGCAGGGACTCGGCATCGGCGGGCGCCGAGGCGGGTCCGGAAGCGCCTGGTATGTCGCCGCCAAGCGCCCCAAGACCAATGAGCTAGTGGTGGTTCAGGGCGCAGACCATCCGGCCCTCCTGAGCGACCATCTGGTGGCTCATGCCCCGACCTGGATCAACGAGCCGCCACGGCTGGGGGAGCGCTTGGTGGCCAAGACGCGGTACCGTCAGCCGGATCAGCCTTGCCAGGTCGTAGGACTGACCCATCAGGCACTGGAGCTCGGCTTCGAACGCCCGCAGCGGGCCGCGACGCCAGGGCAGTCGGTGGTGCTCTACCGCGGCCCGGAGTGCCTTGGCGGAGCCGTCATCGAAACGGTCGCGAACTGGCCACGCCGACGACCGGGACTCGCGGCCGGCGGCATGCGCTGATGGGCGAGCACGACGACCGCGACCGCGCAGTCGCACTGGCCGGGGTGCTGGAATCGGCGAGCCTGGTGGCGGAGGCCGCCCGCACCGGCTCGGTTCACAATCAGGATCTGGAGCGCGCGATCGCCACTCTATTCACTTTTGAGGCCGAATCTGCGGCCGATGCTCTAGGCGGCCTGCCCGCCCTCAGGCCGGCGCTGCGGCGGTTGCTGGAGCAGCTCGCCAAGCCCCAGGACCCGGATGCAACCCGCTACGGCGTCACGCTGCTACACCATGCGCGCGTGCTGCTGCAGCGGACCGATCTGCTCACGCGGCTGCGCACGAATCTTCACGAAGCCGCCTCCGAGGCAGCGGACAAGCAGCCCGACGACGCGGAGCTGATTGCCCGTCTGGCGCAGATCTACAGCGACCACGTGAGTGTGATCGAGCCCCGTATCATGGTGCGTGGAGACCCCGAGAAATTGGCCCGGACCGAGGTTGCAGACCTGGTCCGCACGCTCTTGCTGTGCGGAATTCGCGCGGCGGTGCTGTGGCAGCAGTGCGGCGGCAGCCGTTGGCGACTGCTACTTGGCCGTCGTGCCCTGATCCGCGCCTGCGAGACTCTGATCGCCGAGCGCTGACATCTACTCGCCCAACCCCACCCATGTCCTAAGTCGGGGATTCGTTTCGGTTGTGCAGGTGCAGCACCACCCTTCACAGGGTGTGGCGCGGCGAGTACACTCCGCCCGGCTCCCGCGGGGCGACACGGTATCGCAGTGCGGCGCCCGCTGGCGGTAGAAAACAGGGGGAAAACGACATGCTTGATGCCTATCGCGAACACCTGGCCGAGCGTGAGCAGCAGGGCATTCCGCCACTGCCGCTGAACGCGGAACAAACCGCAGCGCTGGTCGAGCTGCTCAATGCTCCGCCAGCAGGCGAGGAAGACTTCCTGCTGGAGCTCATCAGTCAGCGTGTTCCGCCCGGCGTGGACCAGGCCGCCTACGTCAAGTCCGCATTCCTCGCCGCCGTTTGCCAAGGTGAGGCGCAGTCTCCACTGATTGATCGCAAGCATGCCGCAAAGCTGCTCGGCACCATGGCGGGTGGCTACAACATCGAGCCCTTGATCAGCTTGCTCGATGATGCCGAGCTGGGCGCCGTCGCCGCCGAGGCGCTGTCACACACTCTGTTGATGTTCGATGCATTCCACGACGTGAAGGAAAAAGCCGAAGCGGGCAACCCCAACGCACGCCGGGTGATGGAGTCGTGGGCCGAGGCCGAGTGGTTCACCAGCCAGCGCCCGGTTCCCGAGAAACTCACAGTGACCGTCTTCAAGGTTCCCGGGGAGACTAACACCGATGATTTGTCCCCGGCGCCGGATGCCTGGTCGAGGCCGGACATTCCATTGCACGCACTCGCCATGCTGAAGAACCCACGACCTGGTCTCGAGGGGAACCCCCTGGTGACCATTGCCGAGCTGAAGCAGAAGGGCCACCCGGTGGCTTATGTGGGTGACGTGGTCGGCACCGGCTCCTCGCGCAAGTCGGCCACCAACTCGGTGCTGTGGCATACCGGCGATGACATCCCCTACGTGCCCAACAAGCGGTTTGGCGGCTACGTGCTCGGCGGCAAGATCGCGCCGATCTTTTTCAACACCATGGAAGACGCCGGCGCCCTGCCCATCGAATGCGACGTGGATGGGCTGGAGACTGGCAACGTCATCGATGTATTCCCCTACGAGGGAGTGGTCCGACGCCACGACGATGGCACAGAGCTCTCCCGCTTCGACCTCAAGACGGACGTGCTGCTGGATGAGGTCCGCGCCGGCGGCCGAATTCCGCTGATCATCGGCCGAGGACTCACCGACAAGGCGCGCGATGGCCTTGGGCTCGGAGCCTCGGAGGTGTTCCGTCGCCCCAAGCCAGTTGCGGACAGTAGCAAGGGTTACACCCTGGCTCAGAAAATGGTCGGCATGGCCTGTGGTGTGCAAGGAGTCCGCCCCGGCACCTACTGCGAACCGAAGATGACCACGGTGGGGTCCCAGGACACCACCGGCCCGATGACCCGCGACGAGCTCAAGGACTTGGCCTGCCTGGGGTTCTCGGCAGACCTCACGATGCAGTCCTTCTGTCACACGGCGGCCTACCCCAAGCCGGTGGATGTGGTGACCCACCACACTCTGCCGGATTTCATCTCCTCGCGTGGAGGGATTTCACTGCGTCCCGGGGATGGCATCATCCACTCCTGGCTGAACCGAATGCTGCTGCCGGACACGGTAGGCACCGGGGGTGACTCCCACACCCGTTTCCCCATAGGCATCAGTTTCCCGGCCGGCTCTGGGCTGGTGGCCTTTGCCGCGGCGACCGGTGTCATGCCCCTGGATATGCCGGAATCGGTCCTGGTCCGCTTCAAGGGTGAAATGCAGCCCGGTATCACGTTGCGCGACCTGGTCAACTCGATCCCGTACGCGGCCATCCAGCAGGGCTTGCTGACGGTGGCCAAACAAGGCAAGAAGAACATCTTCTCCGGTCGCATTTTGGAGATCGAAGGTCTGCCACAGCTCAAGGTCGAGCAGGCTTTCGAGCTCTCCGACGCCTCCGCCGAACGCTCCGCCGCCGGCTGCACGGTGTTGCTAGACCAAGCGCCCATCGTCGAGTATCTGAACTCCAACATCACACTGCTGAAATGGATGATCTCCAGCGGCTACCAAGACGTGCGCACCCTGGAGCGCCGCATCCAAGCCATGGAGAAATGGCTGCAGAACCCCGATCTGCTGCAACCGGATGCCGACGCCGACTACGCGGTCGTCATCGAGATCGATCTAGCGCAGATCAATGAGCCCATCCTTGCATGCCCCAATGACCCGGACGACGTGCGGATGCTCTCGGAAGTCGCTGGCGACAAGATCGACGAGGTCTTCATCGGTTCCTGCATGACCAACATCGGCCACTATCGGGCCGCCGGTAAGCTGCTGGACGGTAAGCACGACCTGCCGGTCCGGCTATGGATCTCGCCACCCACCAAGATGGACCAGCATCAGCTCACCGAAGAGGGTTACTACGGTATCTTCGGCCGGGTAGGTGCGCGCATGGAGATGCCAGGTTGCTCGCTTTGCATGGGCAACCAAGCTCGGGTACGGGACGGCGCCACCGTGATGTCCACCTCGACCCGCAATTTCCCCAACCGAATGGGCAAGGACGCCAGGGTCTATCTGGGCTCCGCGGAGCTCGCCGCAGTCTGCTCCATGCTGGGCAAAATTCCGAGCATGGACGAGTACCTGCAGGCCATGGGGAACCTCAACACGCTGGCTGGCGATATCTACCGCTACCTGAACTTCGACCAGATTCCCGAGTACCGGGAAGCGGCCGACAAGGTGATTCCAATCGCCGCCGCCTGATAACGGCACTCTACTTTGGGTGGCGGGATCGCACCTCGCTTCGGCGGAGTCGGTCCTGGCCACCGGGCCAAGCCCTAGCTGGCACATCGCCCGGGGTGCAGACTGTGCCCGCCATTGGCCTACTGGTGGATCATCTGGGCTGAAGTCCGCTTGGCCGGCAATCCCGGGGTTGAGTGGCCGCCCACCGGCATCCCATGCCAGTGGTGGGTTCCTTGGCCGCGCTTTGGCAAGGCTTTCAGCGCCGCCGGCGTGCGTCACGGGTTCCCCGTTGCCTACGGTCGGCGGCACCGATCGGGGGGCAGCGTGGTCTAGAATTCCATCAGACGGCGTATCTTCGCAATCAACCGAACAGAGAGGCGACCATCATGCACGACAGCTTCAAGACCCTGGACGAGCTGACTGTCGGCGGGCGCCAGTACCGCATTCGCAATCTGGCCAAGCTGGCTGGCCGGTACGATATCAGTCGACTCCCCTACTCGTTGAAGATCCTGCTGGAAAACCTGCTCCGTTACGAAGACGGCGAGAACATCACCCGCGACGACATCGAGGCACTGCTGGCGTGGCAGGGCACACCCACCGACGATCGCGAGATTGCCTTCACCCCCGCCCGAGTCGTGCTGCAGGACTTCACTGGGGTGCCCGCCGTGGTCGATCTTGCCACCATGCGCGAGGCGATGCGGGATCTGAACGCGGACCCGGGGCGCATAAACCCGCTCGCTCCAGCCGAGCTGGTGATCGATCACTCGGTGCAGGTGGACTTCTACGGACGCATGGGGGCACTGGATCTCAACACCAAGGTCGAGTTCCAGCGCAACCGTGAACGCTACGCATTTCTGCGCTGGGGGCAGCGCGCATTCGACAACTTCAAGGTGGTCCCGCCGGGCACCGGCATCGTGCACCAGGTGAATCTGGAGTATCTGGCCCGGGTGGTGTTCACCCGTGAGGACCAGGATGGCACTTGGGCCTACCCGGACACCCTGGTGGGAACCGACTCCCACACCACGATGATCAACGGCCTGGGCGTGCTGGGCTGGGGTGTGGGTGGCATCGAGGCCGAAGCCGGCATGCTGGGGCAACCCATCACCATGGTGGTTCCCGAGGTCGTGGGCTTCCGCCTCGATGGGCGGCTCAAGGAAGGCGCGACCGCGACCGATCTGGTGCTTACGGTCACGCAGATGCTGCGATCCCACGGCGTGGTCGGCAAGTTCGTGGAGTTCTTCGGTCCCGGCCTGGAGCAGTTGCCGCTGGCAGACCGGGCCACCATCGCCAACATGGCGCCGGAGTACGGCGCGACCTGTGGCATTTTCCCGGTGGACAAGGAGACGTTACGCTATCTGGAGCAGTCGGGACGGCCCAAGGAGCTGCTGGCGCTGGTGGAGCAATACACCAAGGTGCAGGGCATGTTCCACGATACCAGCACCCCGGATGCCCTCTACGGCGATACTCTGGAGCTCGACTTGGCCAAGGTGGTGCCGAGTCTCGCCGGTCCCCGCCGACCACAGGACCGGATTGCGTTGAGCGAGGCCAAGCCCGCCTTCGAGAAAGCGCTGCATCCGTTGGCTCAGCAACGCTCCGGTGATGCCGCCGACCCCGGTCTGTCGCGATTTCTGGACGAGGGTGGCGATACCGCCATCGCCGCCGAGGAATCAACCCATGTGGGCGCAATTGCGGTGGACTTGGAGGGCGAGCACTTCCTGCTGCGAGACGGCGCGGTGGTAATTGCCGCCATCACCTCCTGCACCAACACCTCGAACCCTTCGGTGATGATGAGTGCCGGCCTGCTGGCCCGCAACGCCCATCAGCGGGGCCTTAGCCGCAAGCCCTGGGTAAAGACCAGCTTGGCGCCGGGCTCCAAGGTGGTCACCGACTATCTGCGCAAAGCCGGCTTGCTCGACGATCTCGAAGGCGCTGGCTTCTATCTGGTGGGATACGGCTGCACCACCTGCATCGGTAACTCCGGGCCTTTGGCGGAGCCAATCGCCGAGGCCATAACCAAGGGCGAGCTGATCGTCACCGCCGTGCTCTCCGGCAACCGCAATTTCGAGGGCCGCATCCATCCCCAGGTGCGCATGAACTACCTGGCCTCTCCACCCCTGGTGGTGGCCTACGCCTTGGCCGGCACCATGGACATCGACCTCTACCACGAGCCGCTGGGCCAGGATCGCGACGGCAAGCCAGTGTACTTGAAGGACGTCTGGCCCTCCTTGGAGGAGGTGCGAGAGGCCGTGGCGAACAATATTGATCCGCAGATGTTCCGCGACCGCTATGCCGAGGTCTTCGACGGTGACAAGAGCTGGAATTCCTTGGAGGTGCCGGATTCCAACCTCTACAAGTGGGATGACCATTCCACCTACATCCGCAAGCCCCCTTTCTTCGACGGCATGGGGCCCAAGCCGGAGCCAATTCAGCCGGTGCACGATGCCCGAGTGCTGGTATCGGTAGGTGACTCGGTGACCACCGACCACATTTCACCAGCCGGCGCCATCGCCGCCGACAGCCCGGCGGCGCGTTATCTGATCGAGCACGGTGTGGAGCCCCAGGACTTCAACTCTTATGGTTCGCGCCGGGGCAACCACGAAGTGATGATGCGCGGAACTTTCGCCAATATTCGACTGCGCAACCGGCTCGCGCCGGGCACCGAAGGGGGCTGGTCCGTGCATCAGCCCTCCGGTGAGCAGATGTCCATCTACGATGCCGCCATGCGCTACCAGCAAGATCAGGTACCGCTGCTGGTGCTGGCCGGCAAGGAGTACGGCACCGGATCGTCCCGGGACTGGGCGGCCAAAGGCACTCGCCTGCTCGGAATTGTGGCGGTGATTGCCGAGAGCTATGAGCGTATCCATCGCTCCAACCTGGTGGGAATGGGGGTGCTTCCGCTGCAGTTTCCGGACGGTGAGAGCGCCGAATCCCTGGGTCTAGACGGGCTGGAGCGCTACACCCTGGAAGGGCTCAAGAGCGGCACCCGCGAAGTCGAGGTGATTGCAACTCCCGAAGACGGCGGTGATCCGACACGCTTCAGGGCTCGGGTTCGCATCGACACGCCGAAGGAGTGGGAATACTACAACCACGGCGGCATCCTGCAGTACGCCATCAGGCAACTCGCAGGGCATGCCTGAGGCGCTCGCTCCGAAACCGCCCGCAGCCCGCGTTGCGGGCGCGGACCCCGTCAGCGCACTGCGCGCGGACCTGCGGGTCCGCGCTAAGCTGCGCGGCCAACTGCTCGAGCTCGACACCACCTGGGGCTTGTTCTCGCCGCGGGAGGTGGACGAGGGCACGCGGCTGCTGCTGCAGCACATCCGCGTCGAACCCGACGCGGACTGCCTGGATCTCGGCTGTGGTTACGGTCCCATCGGACTGACCCTGGCCAGACTTGCCCCCTACGGCCACACCCTGCTGGTGGACAAGGATTTCGTAGCCGTGGAGTACAGCCGACGCAATGCCGAGCTCAATCGGATCAGCAACGCCGAAGCCCGCCTGAGCAACGGTTTCAGTCACCTCGATCAGCGTCGCTTCGACCTCATCGCCACCAACCTGCCGGCCAAGAGCGGCAAAGAGCTCTACTACCTGCTGTTTCACGACGCCTACGCCCACCTGCGGCCGAGCGGGGTGCTGTGGGTGGTGAGCCTGAGCGGACTCCGGCGCTTCGTGGAGCGCGCCCTCGGCGAGGTCTTCGGCAACTACCAAAAGGAAAAACAGGGTCGTGTCTATACGCTCGCCTCTGCCGTCCGCGGAATCGATTCCCCGTGACCGCGGCCGTTACCCACCTACTCGCCGACGATGAGCCGCCGGCCTTCGAGGTCGTCAACGGCGATGGACGGGGGCCCTGTGTTCTGGTCTGCGATCACGCCAGCAATCGTCTGCCCCGGGCCTTGGGCGACCTGGGACTCGAGGCGACGGATCTGGAACGGCACATCGCCTACGACATTGGGGCAGCCGCCGTGGCCCTCGGCTTGGCCAGGCAGCTCGATGCCCCCCTGGTTTTGTCCGGCTACTCGCGGCTAGTGATCGATCTCAATCGCCATCCTGGCTCACCCACCTCGGTCCCGCTGGCCAGCGAGGACGTGGTAATCCCGGGCAACCACGATCTCAGCGAAGCGCAGATCGCGGAGCGGATGCAGGCGCTGTTTTGGCCCTACCACGATGCGGTGGCCGATAGGCTGGAGCGTTACCGGGGTGAGCAGCGGGTTCCCGCTCTGATCTCGGTGCACAGCTTCACGCCGGCGTTTCTGGGCCGGGAAAGGCCGTGGCATGTGGGTGTGCTGTGGCACCATGATCAACGCATCGCCCTGCCCCTGATCAAGCGGCTCAACGCCGAGCCAGATCTATGCGTCGGTGACAACGAGCCCTACTCGGCGCGCAACCCGGAGGGCTACACGGTAGAGACCCACTCGGAGAAACTGGGATATCCGGGCGTCCTACTAGAGATCCGCCAGGACCTCATCACTAGTACCGAAGGAGTGGATCGCTGGGAGGCCCAGCTCGGGCGAATTCTGGCGGACATCCTGTCGGACCCCTCGATTTACTATATCGAGCAACTCGAGACCCCGTGAGGGGGCACAGGGAAGCACCGATAAGGCCCGAAGCCATTCTGGCTGCTTTGGACTCGCACGTTTGCTAATGGTCCAGGTGGTGTTCACCGCTGAGAGAGTATGAACAATGCGCAGCGCACCGAGCTTCACCGTCGGTATCGAAGAAGAATACCTACTGGTGGACCTGTCGACTCGGAACTTGATCACCGAGGCGCCGCCGACCATGTTGCCCGCATGCGAGGATTGCTTGTCCGGTCAGGTCACCCCAGAGTTCCTGCAGTCCCAGATCGAGGTGGGCACGCGGGTGGCGGCCACCTTGCAGGAGGCTCGCAGCGATCTCGCCAATCTGCGACGCACCGTGGCTGGCGTGGCTGAGGAGCACGGGCTCGGTATCATCGCCGCGTCCACCCACCCGTTCGCCACTTGGAGCAGTCAGCGTCCTACCCCCAAGGAACGCTACATGATCATCGCCCGCGACCTGCAAGAGGTGGTGCGGCGGCTCATGATCAGCGGCATGCACGTGCATGTGGGGCTGGACGACGATGATCTGCGCATCGACCTGCTGGGGCAGGTGGCCTATATCGTTCCGCACCTGCTGGCGCTGTCCACCTCATCGCCATTCTGGGAAGGGCACGACACCGGCCTCAAGTCGTATCGAATTGCGGTCTGGAACGCCATGCCCCGGACCGGGCTGCCGGAACAATTCGACAGCTACAGCGAATACCAGCGTCATGTGCGGGCTCTGGTGGCGAGCGGAATCATCGAGGATGCCACCAAGCTGTGGTGGGACGTTCGGCCCAGCGCCCGCTTTCCGACCCTGGAGTTCCGCGCCGCCGATCTATGCACCCGCCTGGAGGACGGCATCTGCGTGGCGGCGTTGTATCGCTGCTGGCTACACATGCTCTATCGGCTGCGACTGCGCAATCAGCGCTGGCGCCAGTACCGCATCATGCTGGTGAACGAGAACCGATGGCGAGCCCAGCGTTATGGTATCGACGAGGGGTTGGTGGATTTTGGCCGCGGCACCATCGTCCCCTACCCACAGCTGCTCGAGGAGATGCTGCAGCTGCTGCAGGAAGATGCCGAAGCCCTACACTGCCTGCCGGAGATCGAGCACGCCCGCACCATCGTCGCCCGTGGCACCAGCGCCCATCGGCAGGTCGCTGTCTATCGAGACGCTTTGGCCGCCGGAGCCGACCAGGCCGAGGCCTTGCGGTCCGTGGTCGACATGCTGATCGAGGATACCCTCTACGGGGTGGATTGACGCCGGTCGGCGGCGTCGTAGACCCGGCTTATATAGTCCTCGAGCATGCGCGTGGCGCTGAAGCGTGGCGTCAACTCCATCAGTGACCGCCGCACCATATGCAGCCAGCTGGCGGGGAGCCCTTGGCCGTCTCGTTCCTGATAGCGGGGCAGCACCTCGGTCTCGATCAGGCGGTACAACGCTTCGGCATCACGGAAATCCTGGCTGACCGAATCCGCATCCTCGTCCCCGGGAATGGCCCACCCCAGGCCAGGCTCGTAGGCTTCGGCCCACCAGCCATCGAGCACGCTCAGATTCAGCACCCCGTTGACCGCCGCCTTCATGCCGCTGGTGCCCGAGGCTTCCTGCGGTGGTCGGGGAAGGTTGACCCAGAAGTCACAGCCCGAAACCAGCGCCGCCGCCACCGTCAGGTCGTGGTCCTCCATGAAGGCCACCCGCCGGCCCACCGCCTCGGTCAGTTGCTTGGCCTCGAACAAGCGCTGCACGATGCGTTTGGCCTCGAAGTCCTGCGGATGTGCCTTTCCCGCCAGCAGCAGTTGCAGCCCGGGTTTGCGCTCCAGCAGTGCCATGGCCCGATGGGGGTCGTGGAACAGCAGATGCAGCCGCTTGTAGACCGCCAGCCGGCGCGCAAAGCCCATGGTAGGGATATCAGCGCTGAAGGCGTTCACCGCCTCCACATACTCCAGCGAGTCGCCCCGGCACAAGCGGTCAACCACTCCCCATTGGCGCACCCGCGAGATCAGCGCCTGCTTCAGCTGCTCGCGGGTGCGCCAGAGCTCCTGATCAGGGATGGTTCCCACCGCCTGCCAAGTCGCAGGATCACTGGCGTGGCGGCGCCAATCCTGGGGCAGATGCTGGTCCATCAGCGCCTGCATCGTCGGCGCCATCCAGGTTGGGACGTGGACGCCGTTGGTGACGTAAGTCAGCCGCCGCCCGCAGCTTTCCAGCAGCGGCTTCCACATGCGCCGAGCGATCTCGCCGTGGCGGCGGCTGACGCCATTGACACTGCGGCTCAGGCGGATCGCCAGCGGGGTCATGCCCGGTGCCTCGTTGGCGTCCCCGGGGCGCACCCGGAACAGGTCCAAATACGCCTGCTGCTTCAGGTCCAGCCTCGACGGCATGGCTCTCAGCACGGTCAGCAACGTCTCCGGCGCATAGCTCTCATTGCCGGCGGCCACCGGCGTGTGGGTGGTGAATACCACTCGCTTGCGCACCTGCTCCAGCGCCTCATCGAGGCCGACGCCAGTCTCGCGTCGCTGCGCCAGCAGCTCCAAAGCCGCCAGGGCGGCGTGGCCCTCGTTGAGATGGACCACGCGGGGCTCGATGCCGAGGGCGTTCATGGCTCGCACCGTCCCGATGCCGAGGACCGCGTACTGGCTCAGCCGTATCGCGGGCGTGCCGACGTAGAGCCGGTCACCGATCCAGCGGTCCAGGATGGTGTTCTCGGGTAGCTGGGTGTCGAGCAGGTACAGCGGCACTCTGCCGATCTCGGCACGCCAAACCTGCACCTGAAGCACGCGATCGAAGATCGGGACCTCCAGCCGCAGCTTGGTCCCATCCGGCTTGGAGACCTGCACCGCCGGCAGTCGCTCCGGGTCGGTATCGGTCCAGTACTCATGCTGCCAACCGCCACGGTCGATGTTCTGATGCAGGTAGCCGTGCCGGTACATCAGACCAAAACCCACCATCGGGTAGCCGCGATCGGAGGCTTCCTTGAGCAGATCACCGGCGAGCACGCCCAAGCCCCCTGCGTAAATGGGTAGTGAGGCGTGGACCCCGAACTCGGCGCAGAGAAATGCCACCGGGCAATGATGGTCGCCGCTTGGTCCCAGCGCGCGTTCTGTGCTCTCGATTTCCAGGACGCGGGCAAGCGCGTCGATGCGTCGCAGCAGCGTTCGATCGCCTGCCGCTTGCAGCAGCGCCCGTGGAGCCGCTTCACGCAACAGCCGCACGGCATTGTGGCCACAGAGCTCCCAGCGATGGGGGTCGAGCTGAGCGAAGACTTCGGCGCCGCGTGGGTCCCATGACCAACGCAGGTTGTAGGCGATGCGAGGTAGCTGCCCGAGACTTGCGGGCAGGGTGTCAGCCAAGGCCGCGGCCGCCTGGTGCAGATCCTGGTCGCCGGGAAAAGTCATGGTCTGTCCAATGACGGCGTCAGCAATGTAGCCGCGACACCCTGGGCAGGGCCACGGTTGAAATCATCCCCGCGCCGGACAGGATCGAAACACCATCGGTCGATGCCGGCTGGCTCCCCCAATTGCTTGCAATCACCGCCGAGACGATGCTAACCGAAGCGTGGCCTTGGATGCAGCACCTGGGCATGCCCTCCAACTGCCGGCAGGGAGCGCAGCGGATCCTATCGCGCATCGAGTTCCCGGGGCTCACGCGCCCGGGTTCAAGCCTGGCCGCGTCGCATCACCCCACCAGCCTCGGGCCCGCCGCGGCCCTGGGACAGCGGTCGATCCAGAGAGGCTGGCGGCTCCCGCCCCAGCGCCCAATATAGGTTGCGCAGATGGCGACGGAAGAGCTGGTCGAAATGCTTGACGGTCTCCTCCGGGTTGTAGTCTCCGAACCACCAGAACCAGTCGGAGCCCTCGCACACCAGTAGTTGTCGCTCTGCGGCCAGCGTCAGCTCCGAGTTGCCACCCTCGGCCACCACCACCTCATCGAAGGCTTGTTTGGCCTCGCACAACAGGTCCCAACCCCGATTCTTGTCCGGGTCCCCTATCCACGTTGAGAAGGTCCCGTAGACCCAGCTTCCCGCCACCAGGGTGGGCAGCCCAACCGCCTCGACCTCGGCATCGATGACTTCGGAAAAGGTGGTGAGCTCGATGGAGGGATGGGTGGCCAGTCGATGATAGAGCGCATGCAGGAAATAGAAGCCGTTGTTCGGGTAGTGGTCCCATGCGTTCTCGCCATCGAGAATCATCGCCACGATGCGCTCCGGACCCTTAGCACTCTGGGCGGCGATATTCTCCAGATGGTGAAGGAAGTTGGCGACGGCGTCGTCGGCGTGCCAGCTTCCATACGTGAAGCCGATGAGGTCGGATAGACCGTCGTCTCGTGCGAACAGGTGCAACTCGCTGCGGTCGGGACGAAAGGGTCGATGGGGTGCTCCTACCGATGCTTCTGTGACGGCACTGCGTGCGAGGCTGTGCTGAAGTACCGACTGGCCGGTCGCGGCCCACTCGAATCCTACCTCCTCGATGAGCTGCAACGCGGCTGCTGAGACGCCGCCTTCGGAAGGCCAGCAGCCCCGTGGCCGGAAGCCGAAGCGTTGCTCGAACACCTCCAGACCGTGCTCCAAGTGACGGCGGGCGCGCTCTCGACCCCCGGGGTAGGACGCCGCGGTCGGGAGCTCCACCGCTGGCAATGCTTCCCTGGCCACGGCCAGCTCGAGCAGCAAGGGCAGTATGGGGTGGCCGTAGGGGGAGAGCGTCAGTTCAACTCGGCCACTTTGGGCCAGGCGGCGGTAGCGCGGCACCAAATCCGCCACCAAGTCGGACATTCGAGTCAGCAGCAGCCGGCGTTGGGCAACGCTGAAGCCGCTACCCTGCTCGATGAGAGCCTGTACGGCAGCGTCCTGGCGCCGCACTGTCTCCCCCAGCCAGACCAAGTGGTACCAGGTGGCAAGGTCGGCGAAAAACTGATCGTTGGCATAGCCCAATGCCCGATTGTCCAGCAGCCAGTGGGCCAAGTCCGCGAGCTGCTGGTAGGCTGGAAATCGGTTGATCATATGGTCGCGGTTGGCCCGCAGGCAGGCATCCACCAATTCTCGCCGAGCCGCGTCGTCCCGGGGAATCGAGCTTCCTTCTAGAGCCGCTAGAAGTGGGTCCGGGAGGGCCGCGCCGTGCTCCAAATGGGCTCTGAGGCGCGCGCTGAAATCGTCCAGCTGCTCCAATAGGATCGGCGCGAAGTTCACCACCGCCTTGGCTCCAGCCACCGACTCCAGGTGCGCGGCCATGTCGGTGTAGTCCTTGATGGCGTGCAAGTAGGACCAGGGCAGCTGGTATTCGCCGGTGATCAGGTCCCGATACTCGGGTTGGTGCATATGCCAGCACAGCACTACCTTCAAGCGCCGCTCAGCGGACATGGTGACGATCCTGCCCCAGCATTTCCGGCGTGACCAGCACCACCCCTTTCTCCGTGAGATAGAAGCGCTTGGAGTCCGCCACCGGATCTTCCCCGATAACCGTGCCCGGTGGCACCTGGCAGGCCTCGTCAATAACCGCTCGGCTTATCCGGCAGCCGGGCCCGATGGTGACCTTTGGCAATACCACCGCCGATTCCAGCGAGCTGCCCTCGTGCACCCGCACGTTGGAGAACAGCAGCGAATGGCGCACTAATGCGCCGGAAATGATGCAACCCCCAGAGACCATCGAGTCTATTGCCATGCCTCGTCGTCCGTCGTCATCGAACACGAACTTGGCCGGAGGAAGCTGCTCCTGGTAGGTCCAGATCGGCCAGTCCCGATCGTAGAGATTGAGCGGCGGGGTGACCGCCACCAACTCCAAATTTGCCTCCCAGAAGGCATCGACGGTGCCTACATCCCGCCAATAGCTTTGCCGTGAGGTCTGCACGTCGACGAAGGGATAGGCGTACACCGCGTGACGCTGGATGACGGCTGGAATGACGTCTTTGCCGAAATCATTGCTGGATGCTGGTTCGCGAGCATCCTCGATCAGCACCTGCTCGAGAAAATCCCGACTGAATACATAGATGCCCATGGAAGCCAGGACCTGATCATCGTGTCCGGGTATGGGCACTGGGTGTTCGGGCTTCTCCTCAAAACCGGTTACTTGGTGGTTCTCATTAACGGCCACTACGCCAAACTGGTTGGCTTCTTCCGGCGAGACCACGACGCACCCTACAGTCACGTCGGCGCCCTTCTCCAAGTGGTAGGCCAACATGGGTCCGTAGTCCATCTTATAAACGTGGTCACCGCCGAGCACCAGAACGAAGTCTGGGTTGTGGTCTCGTATGATGTCCAGGTTTTGGTAGACGGCGTCAGCGGTACCTTTGTACCAGGAGGCTTCGATGCGCTGCTGCGCCGGCAGCAGCTCCACGTATTCGCCGAACTCGCCGCGCAAGAATCCCCAGCCCCGCTGGATGTGCAGGATAAGAGGGTGGGCTTTGTATTGAGTAAGTACCGAGACTCGGCGGATGCCGCTATTGATGCAATTGGAAAGGGCGAAGTCGATAATGCGGAACTTACCCCCGAATGGCACTGCCGGCTTGGCCCGCCACTCCGTCAAATGCTTGAGCCGGCTTCCTCTCCCCCCGGCCAGAATGAGCGCCAGAGTATCTCGGGTTAGGCGGCTGACGAAGCGTGAGTGACTGTCGTTTCGCATCGACGGTTCATGTCCTCCCACTAGTAGGGTCAAGGGCCGGGATTGCCGTGGGCCGGCCATTCGCTACCCAACGTATCGCGTAGCGATGCAGTTCCCTCCAGGGCGTACCTTTGAGACATGGCGCCAGTGACTTGCAAAGCGCCTGCACCGATTGCAGCCGCTGCCATCAAGCGCGGGCCTCAGCGGGCGCTAACTGGTTGTAATCCAAAATGAATTTTGGACTGGAAACGGACAGCCGCTGTAGGCCCTCCAGCCCTTTTGCGCAGGACTGCAGTTGGTGCCGATTGACCGGGGCTTAGCTAGCCTAGACGTGCCTCGTTGCGACGCCATTTGAGCCCAGCACCGGCGGCCTCCCTCACCAACTGCCGCAGCACCTTCACACACTGCTCGTTCTCCCCCATCAACATCAACCCGGCACCCCGGTCAGTGGTATGCACCACGTAG
>CAZLYT010000672.1:0-1510 GCA_964563515.1 uncultured Candidatus Competibacteraceae bacterium
CTTTCCCGAGGGCGCCAGCGGAAGCTCGTCGCGCAGCGAGATTTTGAACGTGTATTCCGGCCCGAAAACCTTGCTCATTTCCGCAAGCAGCGACTCCGTCTGCGACGGCTCCGGCTCGCGGAGCGTCTCCAGGAGGATCAGGAGTTCGCGGTTCTCCTGCTCCCGCACCTGAAACCGGCGCACCCAGCGATACGCCCCGGCCGCGGTGAAGATCGCGGCGACAATCGGCGTCGTGAAGCGTTTGCCACCGGGCCCGACGATGGTATGCACCATCCGTCCCTGCACCCGGGTCATGAGCGTCAGGCCCCGCCCACAGGGGCAGGCTTCGCCGATGCGTGCCGCCCTGTCGCCGGTCCGATAACGGATGAGCGGCATTCGCGAAAGCGTCAAGGACGTCAGAACGACTTCGCCGGTCACCCCGTCCGGCACCGGGCGACCCTCCTCGTCAAGAATCTCCAGGATCATCGCATCGTCATTGATCAGCGCCAGCGCATTGGCGAGGACAACGCGGTGTTCGCCGTCGTCAGAAGCAATTTCATGGCGTCACGGGACGGCGGTGCTGGCGCTGACGCTGGCCTTGTCGGCCGGCGGTTTCTATCTTCTGCGATTTCGTACTCGATAACAGCCGCAATGGCGGCGCCTGTCCGGTATGACGGCGCTGCAAATTATGTAAAAAAATGGCAAAAACCGGGCGTTTCTGTACGCATCCGGCGACATTTTTTGTGCGCATTAAGTTAACAAATTTTTTTGCAGAACCGTGCACTTGCATAGTCGATAAATATCTGGCCATATCGATCCCTAACTGAAAAAGGCAAATCCGTCGAAAGGCGGAGACGCAAAGCCACCGATCTAAGGGACGCGAGTCCTATGACAGCGGGGTTGCCAGGAAACGAGAGCAATCAGTCCTGATAATTGCTCTCGCGCCGGTCCAACGGCTTTCTTTGCAACAACCTTTGCGTTTCGCGATGCGGATTTGCCTGCCAACAGGGAGTTGAGCAGCAATGTTTACGTATGGAAACGCAGCGCGGTTCGCGCTTACAGGGATGCTTGCCTTATCTTTGAGTGCCTGCCTGCTGGATTCGGGCACGGGATGGAACGGAGATACTTCGGGTTCTGCGTCGAGCGAAGGGGTCAGCCTCGCGATAACGAATCCGACGAGTGCATCCGCCATGGACACCACGGACGGCACGATCAGCCTTGCCGGCACTGCCGGCAGCGATCTCGGTATCGCCGAGGTATCGTGGCGCAACGATCGCGGCGGCCAGGGCATCGCAAACGGCACGAGCAACTGGCAGACGTCCGGTGTCGCTTTGCAGCTCGGGCAGAACTCAATCACCGTCACCGCCGAGGACAGCGGCGGCAAAACTCACAGCCGCAATATCACCGTGAATCGCGAGTCGGGCGAAACCGGCTCGGCGACCTTGTCATGGGTCGCGCCGAGCACACGCGAGGACGGCAGCGCGCTCACCAATCTTGCCGGATACAAGATCTACTACGGTCGGATGTCGGG
>CAZLYT010000673.1:0-11938 GCA_964563515.1 uncultured Candidatus Competibacteraceae bacterium
AAACCGCCCTCAAATGGAAGCAGCGCGCCCCGGTTGAGTACGCCACGCGAGAGCTATGCCGGCAACAGTAACAGGCTGGATTCTGCAAGCAACCAGCCGATGCCTGCTCCCGCGATCACGTCTGTCGGGAAGTGCAGTCCCTAGACAACTCGAGAAAGCATCACCAGCACCGTGAAGGAAACCAACACCAGCGACAGTTCCGGATGATGGTCGGTAGCAATCAGCGTCAAGCACACCGCGTGCAGAGTAGGCCCGCAGGGAAAACTGTAGCGCTCGAAGGGGGCGGCAGCACAAGCTATTCCCGGGTGAGCCACAACGGCCGTTCCCGGGTGGTGCCGTGCTTGACGCGGCGGCGTTGCCGAGTCGGGTCTCGAACAAGGAGATGAAGATTGCGCGGTAGCACTGAATGCCGTTGCGCTCGCTCATTGCGCCGGCAAACCACTCTGCGGGCGCCGCCGGCACAACGGCCGGTGGCGCATATTCATCGAAAATTCAAGGACTTGACAAAGGACCGGAATTGCAGCGCAACGGCGCCGCCACGCTATTGCCGACGCTCTCCCCAGCGCGTCAACGGGTATCGATCTCGCCTTCGATAATTAGATCCTCTTCAACACCCTCGATGGTCAAGCGCACCCTAACCGGAATCCGTGCCGACACCTCCCCAGTCTCTGCACGCTCACGTACGGTGGCCTCGATGTGCCGCTGGGAGTTGATGCCCACGCGCTTGAGAAAACTGCGCAAGCTCAGGTTTAGCTTGTCCTCGTTCAAATTCACTCGACACCTCTCACCTGGCGCCGGTTGCCCGCCACCAGGGACCTACACACTCAGGACGTCTTCGGTTCCACCCGCCGCGAGCTACCCGAGGGCGAGCCTGCTCCACTGCCACTGGCCGGCTTCGGTCGGACGCCGCGCTCTAGCAGATCCTGATACCACAAGTCGTGGTGCTGCTTGGCCCACTCTGCATCGACCCGTCCCGTCACCATGCCTTGCAGCGCGCCTTCTGTGCCGATAGTACCGATGTAGATGTGGCCCAGGGCGAAGGCCATCATGATGATGGCGGAACCGGAATGCACTAGATGAGCGAGCTGCATCTGGCCGCGGGTCTGCTCGAAGTTCGGAAAGTTCAAGACGAAGCCGGACGCCACCATGATGACGCCCACGGTGGCGATCACCCAAAACCAGAGCTTTTCGCCACCATTCATGCGGCCTGCCGACGGATGGGACGACCCGACTACACCACCACCTTGGGCAAACCACTTGAAATCGACCCTGCGGGGGATGTTATGGCGCACCCAGAACAAGAGCTCCAGCAACAGGCCCGCGGCGAAGAAGGGGCCGAGGTAGTTGTGCAGTTGCTTGGCCAAGCCCGCCCAGGCGGCAAACGCATCCTTGCCCAGCAGCGGTATCAACAGCTCCCGGCCGAATAGCAGGGTGAGCCCGGTGACCATCAGAACCAGGAAAAGCACAGCCGTATACCAGTGCAGCAACCGTTCGACGGCCATCCAACGCGGCACCGTGAGCCCGGATCGCCCTCCTTCCAAGCGCACCTTGCCTCTGATCAGGTAGAACAGCACAATGGCAACAGCAACGCCGAGGAGAAACCAACCGCCGTACAGCATCAACGGCCCATTGCGCAGTGTGCGCCAGTTTTCGCCGCCGTTTTGGATCAATATACCAGTCTCGGGCCCCGTAACGGCCGAGTAGCCCTGGTTGCCGTCACGCACCGCCCGCCAGAAGTTTGCCCGCGGATTAGTGTCCTCTGCTTGCCCTTGCTGCTGCGCAACCGCCTGGCGCACACCCCCCAGCGGCGAGCTCGTCAGCACTCCCAGCAACAACACCATCACCACTGCCAAAAGCGTGGTGAGCCGGCTCCGGCGCGAGAGACGACGGGAATCCAGCCTCGCCGGGATCGATTCGACGCTTGTCATCTTGGACTCCCTACTCAACGGTCGGTCTGAACCATCTGCATGCGGTCACGAAGTCGGGCGCGAAATTCGTCGGTACCTGCCTCATCCAGCAATGGATCGTGGGCGCCCTTGTAGACGCCGGGCTCGTGCAACTCCACGGAGGGAGGCTCGTCACAACCCGCCAGCAGCACGCCCAGACAGAGCGCCGCAGTGAGCTTGCTGGCGACAGACCAAGGGCCCATCGTTACGCGTGCATCCGCCCGCGCAACGCGATCAGGCAAGCGGAATCTCACCCGCCGCTCCGAGCTTCTAGCTTTCGAATCCATACGCACGGTCCCATCCCCAGGTCTGCGGACGACCTCCCCGCTGCAGCACGCGCTGCCGGTAGATGTCCGCGACCATGTCGCCGTCACCGGCGAGCAGAGCCTTGGTCGAGCACATCTCGGCGCACAGGGGCAGCTTGCCTTCTGCAAGGCGGTTGGCGCCATATTTGGTGTATTCCTCCGCCGAGCCGTCGGCTTCGGGCCCACCGGCGCAGAAGGTGCACTTGTCCATCTTGCCGCGCACACCGAAGGCGGAGGCCTGCGGATACTGGGGCGCGCCGAAAGGGCAGGCATAGAAGCAGTAGCCGCAGCCGATACACTGGTCCTTGTCGTGCAGCACCACGCCATCAGGGGTGGTATAGAAGCAATCCACCGGGCACACCGCCGCGCAGGGCGCGTCGGTGCAGTGCATACAGGCGACTGAAATGGACTTCTCCCCGGGCACCCCATCGTCCAGCGTCACCACACGCCGGCGGTTCACGCCCCAGGGTACCTCGTGCTCGTTCTTGCAGGCAGTGACGCAGGCGTTGCACTCGATACAGCGCTCGGCGTCGCAGAGGAACTTCATTCGAGCCATTTGCTTATCTCCTAGACCTCAGCGTCAGCGATGCGGCGCTTCAGGCCATGGTGATGCGACACAGGGAGCACTTGGTCTCCTGCATTGCCGTCACCGAGTCGTAGCCGTAGGTGAAGGCGGTATTGCAGGCTTCGCCAAGAACATAGGGGTCGCAGCCCTCTGGGTACTTGGCGCGCAGATCGTCACCCTGGAAGTGGCCGCCGAAATGGAAGGGCGTGAATACGACCCCCGGCGCGACGCGCGCCGTCACCATGGCTTTTATCTTGATGCGAGCGCCCTCCGGACTCTCCAGCCAGACCATCTGTCCGTTGCGCACGCCGGCGTTGTTGGCGTCTACCGGGTTGATCTCGGCGAACATGTCCTGCTGTAGCTCGGCCAGCCAGGGGTTGGACCGGGTCTCGTCACCACCCCCCTCGTATTCCACCAAACGGCCGCTGGTTAAGATCAACGGGAATTCCCGCGAGTAATCCTTGGCCTGGATCGACAGGTAGCGGGTCGGTAGCCGATAGAAGCGCCGCCGATCCTCGTAGGTGGGATATTTTTCCACCAGGTCCCGTCTCGAGGTGTACAGCGGCTCCCGATGAATGGGGACGGCATCCGGGAAAGTCCACACCACTGCCCGCGCCTTGGCGTTGCCGAAAGGCGCACAGTTGTGCTTGATGGTTACCCGCTGGATGCCGCCCGAGAGGTCCGTCTTCCAGTTTTTGCCCTCGGCTGCGGCCTTCTCGGCATCGGTCAGGTCATCCCACCAACCGAGCTGCTTCAGCATGTCGGCGGTGAACTCGGGATAGCCATCCTGGATCTCGGAGTCCTTGGTCCAGGAGCCCTCGGCCAGCAAGTTGACGCCGTCGCGTTCCACCCCGAAGCGGGCCCGGAATGGCAGCCCCCCGTCGGCCACACGCAGGCTAGTGTCATACAGGTTCGGCGTCCCCGGATGCTTCATCTCGGCGGTGCCCCAGCAAGGCCACGGCAAGCCGTAGTGGTCACCGTCGATTGGGCCGCCTTCGGCCTTCAGGGTGGTGGTGTTGAAGGTATGCCAGTTCTCCTGATGGGCCTTCAGGCGTTCCGGACTCTGGCCGGTATAGCCGATGGTCCACATGCCGCGATTGAATTCACGGGTCATGTCCTCCACCGACGGCTCGTCGTTTTCGACCTTCATGGTCTTGGTGAGCTCTGCCCCGAAGCCCAGCTTGGTGGCGAGCTTGTACATGATGGTCTGATCCGGCAGCGATTCGAACAGGGGCTCGATCACCCTGGAGCGCCACTGCAAGGAGCGGTTGGATGCCGTCACCGACCCCGAGGTCTCGAACTGGGTGCAGGCAGGCAGCAGGTAGACATCGTCGGTGCGATCGTGCATGACGGCGGTCACCGTGGGATACGGATCCACCACCACCAGCACATCCAGCATTTCCATCGCCTTCTTCATTTCCGTGCCACGGGTCTGACTGTTAGGGGCATGACCCCAGAAAATCATGGCCCGCACCCGGTCGCGCTGGCTCATGTTCTCCTTGTCTTCCAGCACGCCGTCGATCCAGCGGGACACCGGAATGCCGGCGATATTCATGGCCGGCAGCTTCTCCAGCGTACCGTCGTCCTCGCTCTTGCCGCTTTCGTAGCTGTCCTGATCGAAGCGCGCCTTCACCCACTCGTAATCCACATCCCAAACCTTGCACCAATGCTTCCAGGCCCCTTCGGAGAGTCCGTAGTAGCCCGGAAGATCGTGGGAGAGGACACCCAGGTCAGTGGCTCCCTGCACGTTGTCGTGACCCCGAAAGATGTTGGTGCCGCCGCCACTGACGCCCATGTTCCCCAGCGCCAGCTGGAAGCAGCAGTACGCTCTGGTGTTGTTGTTGCCAATGGTGTGCTGGGTGCCGCCCATGCACCAGACGAAGGTCCCCGGCCGATTCTCGGCCATCAGCTTGGCTGCCTCGCGGCAAGTGGCCTCGTCCACCCCGGTGACGCGTTCCACCTCGTCCGGGGTCCAGTTGGCGACTTCGGCCCGGATATCATCCATGCCATAGACACGCTGGTCGATGAAAGTCTCGTCCTCCCAGCCGTTCTGAAAGATGTGCCACAGCATGCCCCACACCAGCGGGACATCCGTGCCTGGCCGGAGGCGGACGTAGTGGTCGGCATGGGCGGCAGTTCGGGTGAAACGAGGATCGATCACGATGATCTTGGCGCCCCGCTCCTTGGCCCGAAACACGTGCTGCAGCGACACCGGATGGGCCTCGGCGGGATTGCCGCCCATGATCAGGATCGCCTTGGAGTTGTGCATGTCGTTGTAGGAGTTGGTCATGGCGCCGTAGCCCCAGGTGTTCGCAACTCCCGCGACGGTGGTCGAATGACAGATTCGCGCCTGGTGGTCCACGTTATTGGAGCCCCACAGGGCGGCGAACTTACGGAACAGATACGCCTGCTCGTTGCTGTGCTTGGCCGAGCCCAGCCAGTACACCGAGTCGGGTCCGGACTCCTCGCGGATCTTCAGCAACCGGTCGCCCAGGTCGTTGATGGCCTCCTCCCAGGACAGCCGCTTCCACTGCCCACCCACCAGCTTCATGGGGTACTTCAGCCGGCGCTCGCCGTGGCCGTGCTCCCGCACAGACGCACCCTTGGCACAATGCGCACCCAGGTTGAAGGGGTGGTCGAAGGCGGGTTCCTGACCCGTCCACACGCCGTTTTGCACCTCCGCGTAGATGCCGCAGCCCACCGAGCAATGGGTGCAGATGGTGCGAACCACGGTGGTGGGGCCGGTGCGCGATTCCCCGGCCGCCTGAGCCTTTTGCATCATGGTCGGCGCCAGCACGGTGCCCAAGGCGGCACCCCCGGCGGCCAGACCCGAGTTGCGAAGAAATGCCCTGCGGCTGAGCGCCAGTCCTCGGAAGGCGGGTGCCGCGGCGGCGGCGACGCTTGAATTGTCTCGCTTGGTAAGCTTCATCGAAATCCTCCTAGGCGTTCTGCGGCCAGGCGCCGGGCGGCTCCGCCAACCGCCGGAAATCAGAGAGCGGCTGTTCGGTAGTAGTCTCGAATATGTTGGGTTTCGTGATAACCACGAGACTCGCTCCCCTGGGCGGCGTTGGCTTCGGCCTGCGTGTCGGCGTGGGCGCTGCCGAGCGCGGCCACCGCCGCCAAGCCCGATCCTGCGGCCACCACCTCGCGTATGAAGCCCCGCCGGGACACGCCGGCGCCGCCTGACCCGTCGTTGTTGCTGCTGACGCTCATGCTTCTGCCTCCAGTTGAAGTGCCTCGGTCGACCTGCTGCACACCACTCAGCCCGAGTCCCCGAGGTATTGCTGCTCGAGTTCGATGAAATGTCTTCCCAGCCGACCGACCTGGCGATAGAACCGCGCCGTCGCCGCCCGCTCAAGATCGTCGAAGAAGCGGCCAGCCCAAGGCGCCAGGTGACGGACGAAGAACGCCCCTTGTCGCTCGCCAGCGCAGTCTGGGTCACCGATCAACAGGGCCATGACCTCGCATAGGGCGGCGATGTGATCTTCCGGCTCGCGCACCCGGTCCTGGCGCGAGATACCGAGCGCCGACAGCTCCTCGCGCAGGATGCCGAGCGGTCGTTCCATCAGGAATCCGGTGAGGTACCAGGACGCGTAGGGCACCAGCTCGCCCCGGCCGATGCCAATGAACAGATTCTGGTACTCGGCCTCAAGGTCTTGGGTGGTCGCCGACCGCGCGGCAGCGCCGAGCCTAGCCCACGCCCCTGGGAGGCCGCCGGCTTCGACATCTGCGTCGACCGAGCGCAAACGTTCCAGGGTTTCCGAGTCGGGGACGCGCGCGAGCAGGTTGCCGAGCTGGCCATAGGTCGCCGCCCGCAGCCGATCCTCTTCCGCGATAGGCACCGCCACCCGATCCTCGGGCGTCCGGCCCGCGAGAACCCCCGTCAACAGGGCCTCGCTGTGACGCACAAGACAAAGGTGCGCCGCCGACTGACGCGTGTGTGCATGAGTCTCCAACCTCCTCCTGCGCTCTCTGGCGCCTTCATCTTCCGGTGCGCTCTACGGCCCAATTTAGCTCTTGAGCCTGTATTCGCTCTTTGAACTAAGTGTAGGTCACGGCTCACTTGTTTTGGAGCGCTCGCTCTCAAACAGATCCTTCACCCGGCAGTCTCCGCACATCTTCAGCCGACGCAAAGCGTCCTCATTCTGGAACATATGATGGCCGGCCAACTTCTCGGTCATGCGTCCGATCATGCTGGCGGTGGCAAAGGGCTTCCCGCACAGGATGCATTGGAACGGGGCCTCCTGATGCAGGGTGCGAGGCCGAGCGCGGGCCTGCGCTTCCAACAACAGGCGCGGGTGGCGGGTGATCGCATGCTCGGGGCAGGCGGTTTCGCACAAACCGCACTGCACACAGTTTTTCTCGATCAGTGCCAACAGCGGTCGATCAACGCCATCGGCCAATGCACGAGCCGGGCATACCGACACGCAGGACATGCATAGGGTGCATGTACTGGTGTCGACCAGGATCTCCCCAAATGCGGCTCCCCTGCCCAGCTCGATGACGTCGTGGTGATCGGCGCTGGTCTGCTCCGTAAGATGATCGATGGCTAGGAATAGCGCCTCGCGCTTGTCTGCAGGTATGGCGAAGCCCGCGGGCGCGAACTCTGGCATCGCGACCTCGCTCGCCGCGCGGGCCAGCTCCGCGCCATCTGATGGCGTCACCTTGGCCACGGTCGGCGCCGGGTAGCCGAGCCCTTCCAGAACCATATGCACCGTGGCGAGCTGCGCCTCGAGCTCAGCGTCGACACTGCGCGGCACGTTTCCAGCGTCGAGCAACATCACCCGCGCCGCCCCATACGCCAGGCACGACAGCCACACCTCCGGTCCTACGCTTCCGAGCTCTTCGATTTCGATGGGGATGATGTGAGCTGGCAGCTGCTCGGCTGCCTGCCGCAGGAACTGGGCACCGCATTCGCCGTCGTGCAACAGCAACACCGCTTCGCGACCGCCGGCTTCCCGGTAGGCACGCAGCAATGCCCGCAGTCGATTACCCAGGTCGTGGCGATTGGGATAGCTGTAGCCGATGGCGCCGGTGGGGCAGGCGGTGGCGCAGATCCCAACCCCCTGACAAAGGTTGGGGTCAATCTCGATACGCTCTCCCAGAGAGACGATGGCCTCGGTCGGGCAGGCGTCCAGACAGCGGCGGCATCCTTGCAGACCGCTGCGTCCATGGGCGCAGACATCGGCCACGTAATGAAAATACCGCGGCTTGACAAACTCCCCCACCAGCTCGGGCAGCTGCTCGCGCACTCGCGCGCGCACAGCGGCATCCGCAGCAGGAAAGTAGCCAAGCGGTGGCACTTCCTGCTGAAACAGCGGGGGTTGCCCCAGATCCACCACGAGATCCAAGCGCTGGCAGTCTCGATCCAGTGCCGAGGCGACGTCGATCTCTGCGTCGACATCACGTACCGTCACGCGAAAGGCGCCGAGATGGCCAGCCGCCCTCACTTCGCGACCCGCGCTGAAGAGCACCGGTACCGCAACAGCTGATGACAGCGGTTGTGGCGATTCGAGCGCAAGCACCGCAGGACGAAGATCAGTGTCGACCAATTCGCTGGCAAACTCGATCGCTTGCTCCATGGGGCCCACTACCAGCAAGCGCCCGCGGGAATGGAACGCCACTTCGCCGGTGGGCTCTACAGGCAAACTGGCGGCGGCAGCTAGCGCCCGTTCCCGAGCCCGATAGTCAGCGGTGGCGCGGGCATTGGTGACAATCTCAGTCAAACCGACCCCTCCTCGCCGCTCGCCGATGGTCGCGCAGCGTCAACAGTACTGGCCTGTTGGACCTCCTCTGCCTCGGGCAGGGCCGGTGTATCGGTCTCGACGGCGCTGATCTCCTCGCTGGCCCTCGATTCGTCCATTGCGGCCCGGGCCAGTCGTCTGGATTCGACTTCGGCCCGGAATCGCATCTCGGCGGTGACGGTGTCGCCCAACTCCCGAAAACGGGTGTAGTCGTCGTCGTAATCGTCCAGTCCGTCGCGGGCGTGGTATCGGGGCAGGTGGAACAGCTTGCGCAGAGCCAGTCGGCGCAACTCCTGACTCACACCTGGCGAGAAGAAGGGGCTGAGGTCGGAGCGCTCGTCCAGACTCTCCAGGGAAGGCATGTCGGCGTCGGTCGGGGCCGGCTCGCCGACAGGCTCCGGCGCTGAATCGGCGACCTGCGCCGCGCGCGCTTCGCGCGGCCCCTCCCCCTGACGCTTGCGCTTCGACCAGCGGGCGAGAAACGATTGCTGCGAAGTGATTTCGGCCTCAGCCGGCGGCTGCTCGTTGGCCATCGGTGCATCGTTGATGTGGTCTTTCACTTTTCGCTCCGATCCCGATTCGGATCCACCCAGTCGGTGCGGCGACGCTTGCGTCGCGGTTCCGGTACATAGTGGTCGAGCACGTAGCGCTCAACCCACCGCACCAGCTCGGGACTCATCTCGGCCGTCTGCACGTCGTCGTCGGATTCGAGATAGGCATGAGCCTCGTCGAAGGAGGCGGTCACCTTGAATGGCTGCACCCGACCACCCTCATCTTGTCGTAGGATCACGTACACCTGCGGCCGCTTGGAGATCAGGTTGTAGTAATAACTCTCCGCCTCATCCGGATAGAGCCGGAGCGTGAAGCCGGGATACAGCACGTCAGTCCCTTCGCGTGCCTCTCTTACCACCCGGCGAGCCCCGGTAACACCCTCGCCCGGCACCACGCCGAGCACATCCCAGCGCTCACTGATCCAGCGGTGACCCCGCACCGGCCGGCGCCCCATGAGTACACTCACGACGAAGCCTGGCGACGCTTTGCCTTGGGCCTCGGGCATGGTTTTGATCGCTCCAGCTCCCGGGCAGCATACGCCCGGTAGGCGGTTATGATATTGACTGGCAGCTAGTACCACGCTGCAACGGCAATCGCTCCCAACTCGCGATTCCGTTCTCGGGTCGTTGCTGCGACTGTACCCAGAGCAGATTCCAGCTGCCACGGAAAGTTCTACCACAGGAGGCCTCATGCCCGCCCGCTATCGCCCCACCCTCAGCAACGAACGCCTGGCCCCGGCCCACGGGGTGTCGGTGTGGGACGAGCTCGGCAATCTGCGGCAAGCCCAGGTGGCTGCCGAGCGGCCCCTGACCTTGTACGTGGACAAGCGCGAGTTGCTGACTCTGATGACGCTCGGCAGCCGACCCGAGCTGCTGACCCTGGGTTACCTGTTGAACCAAGGCCTGGTGAAGGACCCGCAGGAGATCGTCTCGGTCCAGGTGGACTGGGATGTGGATGCCTCCGTGGTGGTCACCCGTGACGGCATCGCCGACTGGGAGTCGCGTCTTGCCAGGCGCACGGTGACCACCGGCTGCGGGCAGGGAACCGTATTCGGGGACATGATGGCCGGCCTCGAAAACCTGCGGTTGCCGCCGGTGCACGTGCGTCAGTCCACGATTTATGGGCTATTGCGGGCTTTGAGCGAGTTTAACGAGGTGTACAAGTCCGCCGGGGCCGTCCACGGTTGCGCGCTGTCCGATGACGAGCAGATCCTCATTTTCGTCGAGGATGTGGGCCGCCACAATGCCGTCGACACCATCGCCGGTCACATGTGGTTGGAGGGCATCGACGGGGCGGACAAGATCTTCTACACCACCGGCCGACTGACCTCCGAGATGGTGATCAAGGTCACGCAGATGGGAATACCGGTCCTGCTCTCGCGCTCCGGCGTCACCCATATGGGCCTGGAGCTGGCACGCAAGGTAGGTGTTACCCTGATCGCCCGCGCCAAGGGGCAGCACTTCCTGGTTTACAACGGCATCGACAGGATCGAGCTGGATTCGCCGCCGCGGCGCCCGGACCGCGTGCCGGCCGGTACCGAAGACCACTGATGAGCGATGATGTGACGGTGCGCTCAAAGCTGCCGCCGGAACTACCGTGGCCGAGCTGTGGCTATCATCTGCTCGATCACCGGTCGCCCGACCGGCTGCGGGTGACGGCAGACTGGCTGCGTACCCTGTGGCAGCGGCCCGAGCTGGCACCGGTCGCCGAGTCCTGCCCTGCCGAGCGCGCTCTGCACCAGGCTCTGCTGGAGGATCCGTTCGCCCCGGTAACTTCTCACCAACTCGATGCGCTAGCCGACCCCGATGCCCGGGACAACTATCGCCTGGCCCTGGAGCTGCGCGAGCTGATTCGGGCCCACGACTCTTTGGAAGGTGCCTACCTAAGCTTGGTGGCGGGTCGTTGGCCGCACCCGCTTCCCAGTGCGGCGGCCGACATGCTGGCCCAACCGTTGGTTCGACATGCCCTTTACGCGCAGGGCACACTCATCACCTTTCGGGCGGCTGAGCTGTTCTTTCGCAATCAACGGGCGAGCGTGGAGCATGGCATCGTCCTAGCCGACGAGCGCTACCTGGCCGGGCTCCAGTCCAGCGACGGAGTCGGGCTGTTGCAGCAGCTCATTCGGGAAGCGCAGGGCGCACCAGCCGTGAGCCAAGAGCTGGACATCCTCGGCCCGGAAAACGTCGCCAGCTACCTCGCCCGCGCCGAGCACCACGATCTGGCCTTGGATCTCGCCTTGGGCGGCTTCGGCATGACCGGCCTCTGCACCGTACTCGAGGCCTGGGTCGAGCACTTCCACGGCGGCGCCCCGACGGTGACGGCACTACCTCACATCGACGATCCGGACTGGCGCTGGCACGTTGGTCTCGACCCAGCGAGCTCACAGCTGCTGAATCGGCTCTATGCCGGCGCCGACCCCGCCCCTGGAGAAACGGCCGCCCTGCTGGCGTTGTTTCGACTCGATTTTGGCGATCCGGAGGTCATCCAGCCTGCAATGCGGGGTAATCCGGTCTACCTGGGACTGGCGCTGGCCGAGGACGGCGTGGTGCGGTTGAAGCCACAGAACCTGGTGCTCAACCTCCCGGTGCTGGCGCAGCCGTGAGACGTGTGGCAGCCGTGGCAGCGCTGCTGCTCCACGTCGGCTCGGCGCTGGCCGACCCCGCGTGGCTGCGCGCGATTCAACTGAACGACGTTGCAGAGCTCGCCGACAGGCTGCCGACGGCAGGCGAGGTCGATCTTGCGACCAGGTCGGGCAAGACGGCGCTCATGGTCGCCGCCCGCGAGGGCGATGTGACGTTGCTGCGCGCTCTGATCGAGGCTGGTGCC
>CAZLYT010000674.1:0-3179 GCA_964563515.1 uncultured Candidatus Competibacteraceae bacterium
GCAAATCGCCGGCATGTTTGGCATGACGCTTTCATTCGCCACCGCCGGGATCGGCCAAGTCTATCTCGAGCGCATCATGGGTCTTGGCTATCTCGACGCCCAGCTCCAGATTCAGGTGCATTTCCTCATGCTGGTGGCAACTGGGTCGGTATTCACCGTGGGCGTGCTGCTATTTATCTGGGATTTCTTCAGCACGCCGCCCAAAGAGGTCTCCACCATGGCTGAAGCGACGCAGCCAGCGGCCACAGCCGAGGCGCGTCCGTGACCCAGGCGCTTGCCGAATCCATGGAGGCGGCCCCCAGCGGACGAGCCCCCTATTACCTGCCCGCCGCAAACGAGGTGGAAATCTTCGAGCGCTGTCATGCCGACCGATTGGCGGTGATGCTGAAGGGCCCGACCGGCTGCGGCAAGACTCGCTTCGTCGAGTACATGGCCTGGCGTTTGGGGTGCCCACTGGTCACCGTCAGTTGTCACGACGATCTCTCCGCCAGTGACCTGGTGGGGCGCTATCTGGTGCGGGGTGGCGGCACCGTCTGGCAGAATGGCCCGCTGACCCGCGCGGTGCGGCAAGGCGCCATCTGCTATCTGGATGAGGTGGTTGAGGCCCGACAGGACACGGTGGTCGTCATCCATTCGCTGACTGACCATCGCCGCATTCTCGCCGTCGACAAGACCGGGGAGTTGCTGACGGCGGCCGACGGCTTCCAGCTGGTGGTGTCCTTCAACCCCGGCTATCAGCACGTGTTGAAGGAGCTCAAGCCCAGCACCCGGCAGCGCTTCGTGGCGCTGGAGTTCGACTTCCCGCCCGCGGAGCGGGAGGTCGCCATTGTCAGCCGCGAGAGCGGTCTGGAGCAGGCCTCAGCTCATATGCTGGTAGCCCTCGCCCAACGGATGCGCCGGCTCGAGGACCATGGCCTCGCCGAAGTGCCGAGCACGCGGTTGTTGGTGGCCACCGCCAAGCTGATAGCCGGCGGTGTTCCAGCCCCCGAGGCCTGCCGAGTGGCGTTGATCTCACCGCTCACCGACGACCCAGAGGTCGTGGCCGGGTTGGAGGATCTGCTCGGCATCACGCTGCAGTGAGCCTCCGCCGTGGCCGAGCCCGAAGAGGTCCTGATCGATGCCGCCCACGGTGTTGCAACCCACCTGCAACGGCTGTGGCTGCGGCGTAGCAGCCAGGGCGGCCCGCCGTGCGCCGAGTCGCTGGATCACCACCGGCGCCGGCTGCAGCTGCTTGTGGCAGCGGTGTTCGACGCCGAGCTCCCGATTCGCGTGTCCCAGTCCCCCGCTCGGCCGACACTGCTCAGCCGTCTACTGCGTCGCTTGCCGAGCGAGCTGGTGGACCTAGGGGCATTGCCGGGTACCGACGGGGCGCACCTATACCTGCCGCCGGCCCTGCCTGGCTACGGTGCGGAAGCGGGTCGCCTGTTCCGAGCCATGGCCCTCCAGCAGTCCGGCCGCGCCCTACGGCTGAGGACGTGGGTTGGCCGGCTACCCGCCGCAGGCATTGTTCAGGATCTATTTCTTCTCAGTGAAGCGGTCGCAGCAGACCGCCAGGTGGCCCGGGAGCTCCCTGGCATCGCCAGCGATGTCTTGGCACTCCGCTCTACAGCCCTGACTGGGCGTCCGCACCTGAGCCAGCTTACCCACGCGGAGCGGGCGGTTGAGGAGCTTCACCGACAGGTGCTCCGGGCGGTGCCAGGCAGCGAGCGCTTGGTCCCTCCCGCCCCGACGCCAGACGACTCCCTGTGCTGGGCCATGGAAACGGAAGCCCTCGTCTGCCGCGGGGACGCTCGTTACCGCGCACTGCCCCGCAATCTGTGGTGGGGTCGCCTCTACCCGCCGCCACTCGACGCCACCCAGGCCGAGGCCACAATGACCGAAGACGACGGGGCGCAGGAGCCACGAGTTGGCCGGATGGCCCGTCGGCCCGAGGTTCGCGAAGCAGCACTGGACGAGGACGACGAAGATTGCGGGCCGTGGATGATCCAAACCGATGATCCCCACCAGCACGCCGAGGACCCGCACGGTCTCCGGCGGCCGCAGGATCAGGATGGAGACACGGATGCCAACGATCTCGGCGACTCGCTTGCGGAGCTGCCGGAAGCGCGGCTGGTGACGACACCGAATCCAGCGCGGGAAGTGCTCGTCAGCGACGACAGCCCCGGCCAGCGGGCAGCCGCCCCCGGTGCGGCCCTATCACCCGCCGGCATTGCCTACCCGGAGTGGGATTATCGCCTGGGTGCCTACCAACGCCCGGGCGCCACTATCCGGCCGTGGCCGCTGGAGGAGGGGCCACCGGCTTGGGCCACAGAGGTACTCGGTCGCCACGCGGTGTTGCTGCGGGAGGTCCGTCGCCGTTTCGAGTGCCTGCGCCCGCGGCGCATGTGGCTTCGCCGGCAAGTCGATGGCGACGAGGTGGATATCGACGCCTACGTGGAGACTCATGCCGACCGGCGCGCCGGAGGACACGTGGATGATCGTCTCTACAGCCGGGTGCGGCCGGCGCGCCGCGACATCGCCATCGTGTTGCTGGTGGATGTGAGCGGTTCCACCGACGCCTGGGTCACCGGTCACCAACGCATCATCGACGTGGAGAAAGAGGCGCTGCTCATCGTCTCGGTGGCGTTGGAAACTCTAGGCGATCCCCACGCCATCGTCGCCTTCTCCGGGCACGGCCCCGACGCAGTCCGAGTAGGATATGTGAGGGAGTTCGGGCAACAGGATCAGGGATTGGTCCGACGCCGCATTGCCGGCCTGGGCCCTGAACGCTACACCCGCACCGGGGCGGCGCTGCGTCATGCCACAGCGCTGCTCGCGGCCCGCGGCGAGGCGCACCGGCTGTTGCTGCTGCTCTCCGACGGAAAGCCCAACGATGAAGACCGTTACGAGGGTCGCCACGGGGTAGAAGACACCAAGCAGGCGGTGCGAGAGGCACAGCTACTCGGCATTCACAGCTTCTGCCTCACGGTAGATCGGCATGCCCCCAGCTACCTTCCCGCCGTGTTTGGTCCGACCGGCTACACCGTGCTCCGTAACCCGGGCCGCTTGCCGTTGGTATTGGTCGAGCTACTCACTCGGCTCCTGCGGTAGCCGATCTCCTCGTCGGTGAGGTAGCAGGCGGGGTCTTCGGCCCACAGATTGCCGGTCGTCTGGAAAGCGCGGGTGCGAGTGTTGCCACC
>CAZLYT010000675.1:0-6704 GCA_964563515.1 uncultured Candidatus Competibacteraceae bacterium
GGTGCTCTCACCTCCGAATCGCCGAAGCGGTAAGCGATGTTGATGGCGGTGAAGGTATCGGTCTCGGTAGTGCCAGGCGGCACGTCCGTGTTGTGTCGCAGGGTAAAGGACGCCACCAGGGAGATGTCGCCCACCACCGTGAGCCGGAGCTCGGTCAGCCATTCGGCGATGGTGTTGCTGGCACCCGACTCCACGATCAGGGACTGCCCGAAGCTGCCCGTTTCCGAGTACTTCCACAGATACAGCGCCCGCGCCCGGAGCACGAGCTCACGGCTGGTCTCGCCGGAGTCCTGGACCTCGAACCAGCGCCCGCCGGCACCCAGCTCGCCATCGAATTGGAACTCGGGATCCGTCGAGAAACGGCGACCGTAGCCCAGGGTGCCAGAGAATCGCCGACTTAAGGCACCGAACTGATCGAGCTCGAAGTCGCCCACACCGTAGACGTAGTCGCGTTCCGTGAGGCTGCGGCTGACCTGGTCGGTAAGGGTATAGCGCTCGGTGGTTTGCACCTCGGACTCGGAGACGGAGAGCCCCGTGACCGTGAGGAAGTTGCGCCACGGGTCATTGGCATAGTCGGCTCGCAGCTTCCCGTTGGCAGACAGGGTATGGGTATTGCCGGTGGTGGCCAGCAGACCGAAGGCGATGTCACCCGACCACCGGTCCGGGCTCGCACTGGCTGAATCGGCACTACCCAACATCCACCAGAGGATCGCTGCCAGCATCGCCCATCGCCGACCGACCAGGGCGCCAGCTGACCACCAAGCGAACTGGCGGCCCGGGGATCGATCAACGGGTGCTTTGGGCCTGGAAGCTACCAATCACCCAATCCCAGAAACGGTACGGTCGATAGGTACAAGACCAACACCACCACAACCAGGTAGATCACCAGACGCAGGGGCTGCTGCCGCACCCGACCCAAAAACGTAGGAGCAGTGCCCTGCCGCTTCTGCATCCGGTGCTCCGCCCGGGTGCGGTGCGCCCGTTCCTCCTGGTAATCCGCGAGCAATTTGCGGGCGTGTTCGAGCTGGGATTGGTCCCGCAACCAGATGGCCGGTAGCGCCACTCCCCAGCTGTCGTCGGGGGTTTCGTAGCAATCAATGTGGTTCTCGGCCAGCAAGTTGCGGATCTCTTCGATCTCATCGTCGGGCATGCCCCGAAGCACCACGAGTTGCGCTGCCATGAGTTAGTCCGTCCTGCCTCTGGCTCGCCACGGGAACACATGGGTGAGTCCGCAGCAGATCCTGGCGTGTTGCTCCATCTCACCGTCGACCCCGTCGAGCTTGACGACGACTGTGCCTACAATCCCACTGGGGACGCCCTGGATGTCATCGATACCTGGATGACCTGAGACACAACCCGACTCGACGAGGGTGGCAATACAAGCCCCCGGAGGCCGTGGACAAGTGCTTTGGCGCTGACGGCACGGAAGTCTACGTCGGCACCGACGCCTGGGATGGGGTCATCGATCGGAAACCACCAGGACCTTGCACTGTGGCATTCCCCGTTTACTCCACGGCCCGTATCCAGGCCGGCGACGACATCGGTTGCGACATCTTCAAGTGCGCGTTGAACACTGTGGCCTCCGCGCTGAAGGACGGCACCTACGGCGGGGTGGAATTTTCCGAGCAACAGCGGCAACGGCTAGGAGAACTCTTTCCGACAGGAGTGTGCGACTACAGACGGCCAGATGTGGGCAAACCGAAGCACTGGGGCCGCCACCACGGACACGGAGTGCACCGCCCCTGGCGCCGCTGGTGAAGGTCCTTTGTTCACTCCTCCGCCCCGTATTTGCCACCGCGTCTCGACGGGCCATGCAGCGCATTCGAACGCCAACGGCGCGATTACTCGGAAGAAGCACCTCCGGCCGCGATCCGGTGCCAAGAAATCGCAAGGCGGCCGGTGGCGGTCCCGGCAAGAAAGCTAGGCTATCCGCCGCTCGCTCTCCGGGTCGAAGTACACCGCCTTGGAGGCGTCGAAGGCGAGCGTAAGCTTCTCACCCGGTCGCGCATCCGCGGTCGGGTGTACCCGGCATACCACCTTGGTGTTGTTTAAGCGGATGAACACCAGCGTGTCCGGCCCCGTAGGCTCGATGATCTCCACCTTGCAGTCGGTCCGGAAGCTGTCGTCGGCACTCTGCTCGCCATCGGTGTGGGTAATCTGCTCGGGCCGAATACCTAGTGTCACCCGCTTGCCCAGCCAGGGCGCCAGCACATCAGCCTTGCCGGGAACCGGCAGCACGAAGGCACCGGCCTCCCCCTCCAACCGCAGGCCCGGCCCAGCATCGCCCTGCACCACTTCGGCGAGGATGAAGTTCATGGAGGGCGAGCCCATGAAGCCCGCGACGAAGAGGTTGGCGGGGTTGTCGTAGACCTCCTGGGGGCTGCCAAACTGCTGCACTTCCCCGTCCTTCATCACCGCAATGCGGTCGCCAAGGGTCATGGCTTCGATTTGGTCGTGGGTGACGTAGACGATGGTGGTGCCCATCCGATGATGCAGCTCCTTGATCTCGGTGCGCATCTCCACTCGCAGCTTGGCGTCCAGGTTCGACAGCGGCTCGTCGAAGAGGAACACGGAAGGGTCCCGCGCCAATGCGCGGCCCATGGCAACGCGCTGCCGCTGGCCGCCGGATAACTGCGACGGCTTGCGGTCCAAAAGGGGCTCGATCTGGAGCATCTTGGCGACACGGTCGACGATCTGCTCCCGCTCGGCCTTTGGAGTCTTGCGGATCTCCAAGCCGAAGGAGATGTTCTTGCGGATGCTCATGTTCGGGTAAAGGGCGTAGGACTGGAACACCATGGCGATATCCCGGTCCTTCGGATTCAGGTAGGTGACGTCGCGCTCGCCGATCAGGATGTTGCCGGCGCTCACTGTTTCCAATCCGGCGATCATGTTCAGCAGCGTGGACTTGCCACACCCGGAAGGTCCCACCAGGATCAGGAACTCGCCGGGATCAATCTCTATGTCTATTCCCTTCAGTACGTGCACCGTGCCGAAACTCTTGCGAACGTCTTGGATCTTGAGTGCTTGTGCCTGCATGGCGCGTGTCTCCGATTCAGCCTTTGACGGCGCCGGCCGTCAGGCCGCGCACGAAGTATTTGCCCGCCACCACGTAGACGAACAATGTCGGCAGGGCCGCGATGATGGCGGCCGCCATGTCCACGTTGTATTCCTTCACCCCGGTCGATGTGTTGACCAGGTTGTTGAGAGCGACGGTGATCGGCTGCTGGTCACCCGCCGAATACACCACCCCGAACAGGAAGTCGTTCCAGATCTGGGTGAACTGCCAGATCACCGATACCACGATGATCGGAATCGACAGCGGCAGGATGATGCGGAAAAAGATCATCCAGAATCCGGCCCCGTCGATCTTTGCCGCCTTCACCAGCTCGTCCGGCAGGCTGACGTAGAAGTTGCGGAAGAACAGCGTAGTGAAGGCGAGGCCGTAGACGATGTGCACCAGCATCAGCCCCGGTAGCGTCCCTGCGAGGCCCAAGGTGCCGAGCGTGCGCGCCATGGGTAGCAGGATCACCTGAAACGGAATCATGGTGCCGATCAGCAGCAGACCGAAGAACAGGTTGCTACCCCGAAAGCGCCACTTGGTCAGGACATAGCCGTTGACGGCTCCGATCATGGTGGAAATCGCCACCGCCGGCACCACCAGCTGCACCGAGTTCCAGAAGTAGCCCTTGAGGCCCTCGCAGTTGACGCCGGTACAGGCGGTGCCCCAAGCCTTGGCCCAGGCCTCGAAGTTCAGGGTCGCAGGCAGTGAAAGCAGCGTGCCCTCCCGGATCTCGTCCAGGCTCTTCAACGAAGTCAGCAGCATGACCAGCAGCGGCATGAGGTAATACATCGCCGCCACTGCCAACAGGGAATAGACGACGACGCGGCCGAAGCTATGGCCGCGGCCCTTGACGATCGCGGACTCAGCCATGACGGGGCCCTCGCAGCTCCGAATAGAGGTATGGAACGATGATCGCCACCACCGCCATCAGCATCATCATGGCGCTGGCGGAGCCCAGCCCGATCTGCCCGCGGGTGAAGGCGTAGGTATACATGAAGGTGGCTGGCACATCGGTGGCGAAGCCGGGGCCGCCGCCGGTGAGGGCTACTATCAAGTCGAAGCTCTTGATGGCAATGTGGGTCAGGATGATGAAGGCGCTGAAGAACACCGGCCGCAGGCTGGGGATGATGATCCGCCAGTAGATCCGCGGCAGGCTGGCGCCGTCGACTTGGGCGGCCTTGATGATGGAGTCATCGATGCCCCGGAGGCCCGCCAGGAACAGCGCCATCACAAATCCCGAAGCCTGCCAGACACCCGCGATCACCACCGTGTAGATGGCCATGTCTGGGTTCACCAGCCAGTCGAAGCTAAAGCTCTCCCATCCCCACTCGTGCACCAGGCGTTCGAGCCCCAGCGACGGGTTCAGCATCCACTTCCAAACCGTACCGGTAACGATGAATGACAGCGCCATCGGGTAGAGGAAGACCGTGCGGATGGCGCCCTCGACCCGCACCCGCTGATCCAACAGGATGGCGAGCAACAACCCGAGGGCCATGCAGATCGCGATGAACAGCACGCCGAAGATCACGAGATTCTCGGCCGCCACCCACCAGCGGTCATTGGCGAACAGATTCTTGTATTGGGCGATGCCGGCCCAGTCGTACTTCGGCAGCATCCGGGAGCTGCTGAAGGAGAGCCACCCGTTCCAAAGGATGAAGCCGTAGATGAACACCAGAGCTGCCACAAAGGTGGGTGCAACTACCAGCTTGGGCAGCCAGTCCTCCGCCTGTCGCGAGGTGCTGACCACCGATGTCGCCTTGGCTGCACTAACCGCGGCCGGGCTCGAAGATGTACCAGGCATGAGCCACCCCTTTGCGCTCCCAGTTCAGCGAAAGCGCTCGACAAAGGTTGACGGGAATCGGCCGGACCCCAGCGATGAGGTCCGGCCGACGGACTTACATGGCCGACTGGACGGCGCTCACCAGATTCTCGGCCGCGTCTTCAGCGCTCATGTCCGAGTTATAGAACTGGGTGACCACGTCGTAGATGGCGCCCTGGGTGGAGGAGAAGGTGCTCATGCTGTGAGCCATGCTGGGCACCAGCGTCCCGGCCTCAGCGGCCTGCACGAAATCTTCGTTGGACTCTTTGGCGCATTGGTCGAAGGGCTCCATGGAGACGTCCAATCGGGCGGGAATCGACCCCTTGTTCAGGTTGAAAATCTCTTGGAATTCGGGGCTCATGATGGTGCTGGCGAGATGCTCCTGCCCCTCGCCGGCCTCCTCGCCCGACATGCTGAACATCACGAAGCTGTCGATGTTGAAGGTAAAGTCATCGCCAGTGCCGGGAGCGGGGGCACAGAGGTAATCCTCGCCGGCGGTGAGACCGGCGGCGGCGAACTCACCCTTGGCCCAGTCGCCCATGAACTGCATTGCCGCATCGCCATTGATGACCATGGCGGTGGCGAGATTCCAATCCCGCCCCGGCGCACCCTCGTCGGTGTACTCCTTGATGCGGCGCAGAATCTCGAAGGATTGCACCATGGTATCGCTGTTGAGCGCCTCGGCATCCAGGTCGACGAAGGCTTTGCGGTAGAAGTCGGCGCCGCCTACGCCCAATACGACGGTCTCGAAGGTGGTGGCATCTTGCCAGGGCTGGCCGCCATGGGCCACCGGTGTGATCCCAGCGGCTTTGATCTTGTCGGCGGCGGCGAAAAACTCATCCCAAGTGGTAGGGATTTCGGCTCCCGCTTCCTCGAATACGGCGGGGTTGGCCCACATCCAGTTCACCCGGTGCACGTTCACGGGCACCGCCACGTAGTGGCCGTCGTACTTCATGACGTCGGAGACCGCCTCTGGCAGCAGCTCGTTCCAGTTCTCCGATTCCGCCACCGGGTCCAGATTCGCGAGCACCCCCTCGTCTCCCCATTCCTGGATCGATGGCCCCTTGATCTGGGCAGCGGTGGGCGGGTTGCCCGATACCACCCGGGACTTCAGCACCGTCATGGCGCTCTCCCCGCCGCCGCCAGCGACCGCGAAATCCTTCCAGGTGTCGCCCTGAGCTTCGAGCATTTTCTTCAGCTCAACGACCGCAGCGGCCTCACCGCCGGAGGTCCACCAGTGCAGCACTTCGACTTCGGCTGCCGAGGCCGAGCTGGACAATGTAGCCGCCAGCGTGGCTGCCAAACCGATGCGGTATGCATTCATATCTGTTTTCTCCTCAAGGGTCTTCAGGTGCCGTCAATTCCATGTAGGCGCCAACGCGCGCCGCACTGGCAGGCGGACGGGCTCCAAGTGTATAGATCGGACGAGCAAGCCCGTATTGCGCAGCTGGTCGTGAACACCGTAGCGCAGAGTCCACCTCCCAGCGATACATGCTCTGAGCGTCCTCCATCGAGTCGACACGGCGGCGCAATTTGGCCGCCAAACACTACTGCGAGACCTTATTTGTCTTATTTCGTAAAGTAAAAATATTTCTTTGACTTCGGGATCCCGCAACTCGGGCGCAAACTTCCGCCGCGGCGATGGCTCCCTCGATGAAGATAGAACATTGTGAAGGCTATCGAAGCGCGAGCAGCCTCCGAGCGAAGGTTGCTCGCGCTCTTGACCCGGCCAACGAACCTGACTGCGCTCGCAGCAGGCGGGATTCGACGACCGCTTTCGAGCCGTCGCTCACCCGCATTCGTCACCGGCTATGTAGCACGCCT
>CAZLYT010000676.1:0-2650 GCA_964563515.1 uncultured Candidatus Competibacteraceae bacterium
TCCGGTCAGCGCCAGCGCAGTTACACAGTCCATGTCCGTTCTCCGCAGGCGCGGCGGAATTACTGCACCTGCCCCGACTGGGCCACCAACCAGCTGGGAACCTGCAAGCACATCGAGGCGGTCCTGCACCGCCTCCAGAAATTGCCGTCGGCGGCAGCCGACCAGGCCCACGAGCCGCCATACCCGTTCGTCTACCTGGCTTGGGAGCGTCCCGATGGACCCGAGATCCGGGTTGAAATCGGCGCCAGACTCGACGTGGAGCTGGACGAGCTGCTGGCAAGATACTTCGATGCCTCAGGGCGATTCAGGGGCGAGCTTCCGGGTGATTTCTTCGAGTTGCTCGAAGAGGTGCGCCATCGACAGGATCTCCTGATCGGCGACGACGCCCGGCAGCACGTTCTACAGATCGCAGAAGACGCCGCCCAGGCACAGCGAGCGGAGCGCCTTCGGGCAGAGATCCTGGCATTCGGTAGTAGCCTGCCCGGCGTGCACGCCAAGCTCTACTCCTATCAGGTGGAAGGCGTGGCTTTCCTGGCCTCTCGGGGACGGGCCATGCTGGCCGACGACATGGGCTTGGGCAAGACGCTGCAGACCATCGCGGCAGCCACCTGGCTGCATCGCAATCGGGAGGTGCGGCAATGCCTGGTGGTTTGCCCCGCATCACTCAAGCACCAATGGGCCAGGGAGATCGGCCGCTTCACGGACCAGGAAGTTCAGGTGATCCACGGTGGTCCACAGGCGCGGGCGGCGCTGTACCGGCAGCAGAAGGCCTTCGTAGTGGTGAATTACGAGCTGGTGCTGCGCGATCAGGAGGTGATCAACGAGCTCTTGCGCCCAGACCTGCTGGTGTTGGACGAGGCCCAGCGCATCAAGAACTGGCGCACCAAGATTGCAACCACCATCAAGTCCATCGAATCCCGCTATGCCTTCGTCCTCACCGGCACCCCACTCGAGAACCGTCTGGAGGATCTCTACAGCCTGATGCAAGTGGTGGATCATCGAGTGCTGGGCCCCCTGTGGCGGTACCTGATCGATTTCCACGTCACCGACGAGCGCGGCAAGGTTATCGGCTACCGAAATCTGTCGGAGCTTCGTCGCCGTTTGGCGCCGGTGATGCTGCGGCGGAACCGCAGCCTGGTGATCGACCAGCTTCCAGAACGCGCAGAGCTGCGTCTTGACGTGCCCATGACACCCAAGCAATGGGATCTGCACGACAGCGCCATGAAAATGGCAGGGACCCTGGCGAAGGTGGCGAAGCGCAGGCCCTTGACGCCCTCCGAGCAGAATCGGCTCATGGCCGCTCTGCAGCAGGCGCGGATGGCCTGCAATGCTGCCGGCTTGGTGGACGGCGAGACCGTGGGTGCGCCCAAACTCGACGAGTTGGCGCGCATCCTGGAAGACGTCTGTCTACAGGAAGGACAAAAGGTGGTGGTGTTCTCGCAATGGGAGCGCATGACCCGAATGGCCGAGCAGGTGGCTGCGTCTCTGGGTCTTGGCTGCGTCCGGCTGCACGGCAGCGTTCCGAGTAGTCAGCGTGGAGCGTTGCTGGACCGGTTTCGCGACGACGACGGCATTCAGGTCTTCATCTCCACCGATGCCGGCGGCGTAGGGCTGAACTTGCAGTCGGCCTCCGTCCTGGTGAACCTGGACATGCCCTGGAACCCGGCGGTGCTCGATCAGCGCATCGCCCGCATCCACCGGCTGGGCCAGAGTCACAAGGTCCGAGTGGTCTTGATGGTGGCGGAGGACGCGTACGAGGAGAAGGTGGCCAGCCTGGTTCAGAACAAGCGGGTTCTGTTCGACAACGTGGTGGAACCCACCGCCCAAGAAGACGTGGTCGGGGTGTCGAAGCGCATGCTGGAGGTCCTGATCGAGGATCTCAATGCCGACGTCAGCGGCTCATCCGACCCATCGCAAGTCGGTGCTGCGGCGGAGGCCTTGTTGGGCGACGACAAGGACAAGTCACCAGCTCGGGCCGCGGACGAAGACTCCGAGGAGTCTTGCACGGATGTAGCGGTGCGCGCCTGTATTGCGGACATCCAGCGGGAGCTCGGGGCGCGGGTAGAGCGCATCATGGGGGCCAGCGGCGGGCTGCTGGTCGTGGTCGACCGGGTGGACGACGCCGCGGAAAAGCGTGTCGAAGCGCTTAGCTCCGAGGCGCTTCCCGTGGCCGTAATCGACACCCGCACCCTGTTGAGCTTGCAGCGCTTGGGGGCAGGATCCCCGCTTGCCGGAGCGTCCACTCACTTTGAAGCGGCCCCTAGCGGCGACCAGATTCCTCCCCTCTTGCGCATTGCCCGGGACAAACTTCGGGCCGCCGAGCAGTTGGGTGAAGGGTCGGCGGCGATCGAGCTCCTCGCTTCAGCCATGATCGCCGCCACCAGCGTCCGCACCGGACGCCAGACACCGCCGGAACGCCATGAGGTTCCGGTATGGCTCTACGACGAAGTGGTGCCCAAAGGCCTGCTCAGCACCGAGCAGGCGGGGCGGATGATGCTGGCCCTATCCTTGAGCGTGGCGCCGGAGGTGCCGGAGACCCTGTTGCGGCAGGTCTATGATGACACCCGGGCTCTGGTGGCGATGGAGTGATGGTGCTGGCAGGCGCGAAGCCGGCGCTGGCGTGTGAATTGGAGGCTCCAAGCAACGAAGG
>CAZLYT010000677.1:0-6905 GCA_964563515.1 uncultured Candidatus Competibacteraceae bacterium
GGGCTATCGGCGTTGCGGGGACTGCCTCGCATCGAAGACCCCCGCATCACCCAACGCAATGCCACCGTGACCACCCTCTTACCCGGCGCCTCGGCGCAGCGGGTGGAGGCGTTGGTAACCCGCAAGCTGGAAGATGCGCTGCGCCGGGTCGACCAGGTGAAGCGCCTCCAATCGAGTTCTCGCCCGGGACATTCATTCATCTCGGTGGAGCTCCGCGACGGCATCGGACCGGGCGACAACGAGCTCGCCTTCGCCAAGATCCGCGACCGCTTGGCGGATACCCGTGGCGAGCTCCCCCTCGGCGCCACTGCGCCCCAGTTCGATGACGAGCGAGGTGCTGTGGCCTTCGCCCTGATCACCACCTTGACCTGGTCCGGGGATGGTTCCGTGCCCCTGGGCCTGTTGAGACGTAGCGCGGAAGAGCTCGGGGATCAGCTGCGCGGCTTGGCAGGCACCGAGCTGGTGAATCTCTACGGCGCCCCCGAAGAAGAGATCACCGTGACCGCTGACGCCGATGCACTTGCAGCACTCGGTATCGGCGCCGCCGAGCTGGCGGGCCGCGTGAACGGCGCCGACCCCAAGCTGCCGGCAGGGGTTGTGCGCGGGAGCCGCCACGACATTCCGCTGGAGGTCGGCGGCGAGCTCGACTCCAAAGCCAGCGTCGAGGCAGCTCCAGTCGCGACGGGTGCCAACGGTGAGCTGGTCTCCGTGGCAGACCTGGCCGCGGTGAGCCGCGGTTGGCGTGAGCCCGCCGAAGAGCTTGCGCTTGCCAATGGTCGTCGGGCGGTGCTGGTGGCAGCTCGGGTACGGCCCGGTATACGCCTTGACCAGTGGGCCCAGGCGGCACGGAAAACGGTGGCGGACTTTGCCGACTCGGTGCCGGAAGGCGTCGCCACCGAAGTCAGCTTCGACCAAAGCGCTTACACCGCCGAGCGGCTCGCCGGACTGGGCCTCAATTTGCTGGCGGGTGCCGGTGTCGTCACCCTGGTGGTGCTGTTTGCCATGGGCTGGCGCTCGGCTCTGGTGGTGACCAGCGCACTGCCGTTGACGGCGGCTGCCGCAGTGTTCGGACTCGCCCTGGTGGGACAGCAGATCCATCAGATGTCGGTGTTCGGATTGATCGTGGCGGTGGGCCTGTTGATCGACAACGCCATCGTCGTGGCCGACGAGTGCACCCGCAGATTGCGCAGCGGCCTCGCGCCACGGGCCGCGGTGGCCGCCGCCGTGGATCACCTGGCAGGCCCGCTGCTGGCCTCGACCCTCACCACCGTGCTGGCCTTCCTGCCGATCCTGCTGCTGCCCGGCAACGTCGGCGACTTCGTGGGTCCCATCGCCATTAGCGTGGTCCTGGCGCTGACCGCTTCCCTGGCCATCGCGCTGACTGTGATTGCGGTCTTGGCCGCACGCCACACGGCGCCGGGCCAGCGACCTGGTGGGCTCGGCTGGCTGGATGAGGGTCTGCAAAGCACCCGAGCCGACCGCATCTGGAGTGCGGTCGTTGCAGGCACGTTGCGGCGTCCCCGACTGGCGCTCGGGCTCACCGCGCTGCCGGCGCTGCTTGGCTTTGCGCTGGTACCCACCCTGGGGCAGCAGTTCTTTCCCCCAGCCGATCGGAATCAATTCGAGATCCAGGTGCGGCTCGCACCCGGCTCCTCCCTGAACCAGACTGCGGACGCCGTCCATCGCCTGGAGACGATGATTCGGGCCCAAGCCCAGGTGCAGCGTGTCGATTGGCGCGTAGGCGGCAGCTATCCCTCCGTTTACTACAACCTGATCATGAATCGAGACCACGACAGCGCCTACGCCCACGGCATCGTGCAGACCACCAACCCCGCAGCCGCCGACGCCTTATTGCGTCGACTGCAGCCCCTGCTCGATGAGGTGGTACCGGAGGCTCAGGTAGTGCTGCAGGCATTCGGTCAGGGGCCGCCACGGGACGCGCCGGTGGCATTCCGCCTGGTGGGGCCGAACTTGGACGTGCTGCGGGCTCTGGGCCAGGAGCTGCGCGCCACCATGCAGCGGGTCCCGGGCATCGTCCACACCCGTGCCAGTATCGATGGGGGCCAGCCCAAGCTGGTGTTGACCGCGGATCCGCAGGCAGCGCGGCTCGCCGGTCTCTCCCTCAGCGATCTCGCGGACCAGCTGCAGGCCGGCTTGGAGGGAACCGTCGGTGGCTCGGTGCTGGAGGACCTGGAGGAGCTGCCGGTGCGGGTCCGCTTCGACGACGAACGCCGCAGCAGTGTGGACAAGCTGGAAACTCTGTCCTTGGTCGCGCCTCAGGCAGCCGCCGCAGGGCGCTGGGTGCCTTTGGCGGCACTCGGCAGCCTGGACCTGGAGCCGGTCCTCACCGAGGTCAGCCGCCGCGATGGGGTGCGAATGAACCAGGTACTGGCCTTCGTCGCCCCGGGGGTACTGGCCGTGGACGCCACTAACGCGGTGCTCGACGCGCTGGAGCAAGCCAAATTCGACACCCCACCCGGCTACCAGCTCTGGATAGCCGGCGACAGCGAGGAGCAGGGCCGGGCGGTCGGACAACTGGCCACCTACGCGCCCGTGCTGGGCGCCCTGGCGATTTCCGCCCTGGTGCTCTCGTTTCGGAGCGCCCGCCTGGCGGCCCTGGTGGCGGTGGTGGGCGTACTGTCGGCGGGCATGGGTCTGTTGGCGCTGCGCATCGGCGGTTACCCACTGGGATTCAATCCCATCATCGGCACCACCGGCCTGGTGGGCGTCGCCATCAACGGCGCCATTGTGGTGCTAGCGGCCATTCGCGCCGTCCCGGCCGCACGGGCAGCGCATCCGGAGGCAGTAACAGCGGCAGTGCGCGCCGCCACCCGGCACGTGGTCGCCACCAGCCTCACCACCGCCGGCGGATTCCTGCCACTGTTGCTATTCACCGGGGGAGACTTCTGGCCACCCCTGGCCGTGGTGCTGGCCGGCGGTGTTCTCTTCAGCGTGCCCCTGGCGCTGTTGTTCACCCCGGACCTACTGCTGGTTGCATCGTCGCTGGGGACTCGACAACCCACCCCAGCCTGGCAACAGCGCTCTTGCACCGGTTCCAGGCGCTTGTCGCGCGTAGCAGGCGGCGGCGAAACTGTGCCGGCACTGACGTGGTCTACCTGGCGCTCTGGCGACAATGGGTTCCCCGATGCTCACTCACGCTACAAGGACTCCGCGAAGAACGGACGTTTGGGACTGGGTAGGCCCGGTTCGAACCGCTCCAGGGTGGTGCATTACGCTCTCGCTAATGCACCCTACAGCCCCTGCGGCCCAGCAATTGCGACCTTCGGCGGCACCACAGTCGACGCTACCAGCCGCGGGCTGGAGCGGTTGCAGCTGGCATCTCCACGGGCGCCTGCGGGATCGGCGGTGGCCGCGTGCCCTCTGAGGGTAGCGGCCACCGCCGGCCGCTGATTCAGCTCACTCGGGTCTGCAAAAGCTACCGCGAGGGCGCCCGGCAACACCGGGTTCTGGTTGACTTGGACCTGCGAGTCCCGCGGGGTGAGGCGGTCGCGCTGCTCGGGCGCAGCGGTTCCGGCAAATCCACTCTCCTCAACCTGATCTCGGGGATCGATCTTCCCGACAGCGGAGAGGTCCTGGTGGCGGGCAATGCCTTGAGCGCCCTCGACGAGCACCAGCGCACGATCTTTCGTCGTCGCAGCGTCGGCTTCGTGTTCCAATTCTTCAACCTCATACCAACCCTGACGGTGGCGGAGAATCTGCGCCTGCCGTTGGAGCTCAACGGCCTCGACGACGCCGGCCGGGTGCAGCGGCTGCTAGCGGAGGTAGGGCTGGAAGGTCGTGACGAGGATTTTCCCGACGTACTCTCCGGGGGCGAGCAACAGCGGGTCGCCATTGTCCGCGCTCTGGTGCATCAGCCAGCCCTGGTGCTGGCCGACGAGCCCACTGGCAACCTCGACGCCGAAACCGGTGAGCAGGTGATGCGGCTGCTGCTGGATCGGGTACGGGATTTCGGCACCACTTTGCTGATGGCAACTCACAGCCTGGAGATCGCCCGCCAGGCCAACCGTGTGCTGCGAGTGACGGGTGGTAGGCTTCAGGACGCTACCGCGTGAGGGCAGTGCTCACCTTGGCCAGCCTGCGCTACCTGCTGCGTCACCCCTGGCAGCTAGCGCTGGCGGTGTTGGGCATTGCTCTAGGCGTTGCCGTCGTGGTAGCCGTGGATCTGGCCAATGCGGGCGCTCGTCGCAGCTTCGAGCTGTCGACGGAGCTGGTGACCGGCCGCGCCACTCATCAGATCACGGGGATCAGCAGCGGCGTCCCCAACCAGGTGTACCGTTGGCTGCGGGTGGAGCTGGGGGTACGTAGCTCGGCGCCCGTGGTGCAGGCAACGGTGGTGGCCGCATCCGATCCGGGTCAGGCCCTGACCTTGCTGGGGCTCGACCCGTTCGCCGAAACCAGCTATCGGCAAGGGCTCCTGGGCCAGCCCGACTGGTCCGTGGACCTGGGGCAGCTCCTCACCAAAGCCGGCACGGTGGTGATTCCTGCCTCACTTGCTCGCACTCGAAACCTCCAGCCTGGCGACGAGTGGAATCTGCTAGCAGGGCCCGGCGCCTACCGGGCGCGGGTACTCGCGATCCTGGACGACGCCGGCGTCGCCCGCAGCGCGCGCGGCCTGGTGCTGACCGACATTGCCACGGCCCAGTCCGCCCTCGAGTCACCGGGCACGCTGACCCGAATCGACCTCACCCTGCATGAGGCAGACGACGCTGAGCTGATCCGCCAGTTGCGCGCCGAGCTGCCAGCCGGCCTGCAGCTAGAGCGCAGCGCCGCTCGCAATGAGGCGGTGGCGGAACTGGCTGCGGCGTTCCAGCTCAATCTCACCGCCATGAGCCTGCTGGCGCTCCTGGTCGGCATGTTTCTCATCTACAACACCATGACCTTCTCTGTGGTTCAACGCCGCGACCTGCTGGGCCGGCTCCGGGCCCTGGGTGTGACTCGAGGGCAAGTCTTCTCCCTGGTGCTCTCGGAAGCCTTGGTGCTCGGCGCCATCGGCACCGGCTTGGGGTTGTTGTTGGGTGCCTGGCTCGGGCACTGGCTATTGGGGCTGGTGGCCCGCACGGTGGACGATCTGTACTACACCCTGACGGTGACCGAGTTCGTGCTGGCTCCTAGCTCATTGGTCAAAGCCACCGCGTTGGGCGTGGTGGCGACACTGGTCACCGCGGCCTTACCGGCCGCGGAAGCCGCCAACACCCCCGCCGGCAGCGTGCTGCAGCGCTCTGACCTGGAGCGCCGGGTGCGGCGCCGACTGCCCTGGCTGGCTGGCACCGGCAGCGCCGCGATCCTGGTGGGCTTGGTCGTGCTGGAGGTTCTGGAGCGCGGTCTGGTGGTGGGTTTTGGCGGCCTGTTTCTAATAATTCTGGGCTGCGCCTTGCTTGCGCCCTTGTCGTTGGTGGCGCTAGCAGGAATGGCGTCGGCGGTGGGACGCCGCGTGCTGGGCGTGACCGGGAGCATGGCAGGAAGGGACATCGTGCGGCATCTCAGCCGCACCGGCGTTGCCGTCGCCGCTCTGATGGTGGCCTTGTCAGCCACCGTGGGTGTCGGCGTCATGGTGGACAGCTTCCGGGCCTCGGTGGCGCTTTGGCTGGGCCAGCTACTGAACGCCGATCTCTATGTGGTGCCAAGCTCCATCGTCACCGGTGATCAGAGCGTGGTGCTGCGACCCGAGGTGGTCGCGACGCTGCGCGGGCTGCCGGGACTGACGGGTCTGAGCCTTTATCGTCGCAACGAGACGCGGGTGAACGGGCATCCCGTGCAACTGGTGGCCGCCGACCTGGCCCCACAGGCTCGAGCCGGATATCGCTTGGCAGCGGGCGACAGCACTGACGCCTGGCGGGCTTTTGGAGAGTCCGCGGCGGTCCTGATTTCAGAGCCCCTCGCCTATCGGCACCAGTTGGCGCTGGGCGATACGGTGACATTGGCGACCGCCGACGGGCCTGCGGAGCTCACCGTGGCGGGTGTGTTCTACGACTATGGCTCGGAGCACGGCCGCATCCTCATGCGGCGCAGTCTCTATAGCGAGCTGTGGGACGATCCGGCCGTCAGCTCCGCCGGTCTCTATTTGGAGAATGGTGATCTAGCAGACGCCGCGACCAGGATCGAGGCCGAAGCCGGTCCGTACCAGAGCGTCTCGGTCAGCCTCAGCCGAGACCTCCGCAGTCGGTCGCTAGAGGTCTTCGACCGCACCTTCACGATCACGGGTGTGCTGCGGCTGCTCGCCGTGGGCATTGCCTTCGTGGGTGTGCTCAGCGCGCTCATGGCAATGTTGCTGGAACGCTCCCGAGAGTTCGGGGTATTGCGTGCTCAGGGGATGACCAGCGCGGAGCTGGGGCGCCTGCTCGCACTCGAAACCGGCTTCTTGGGTTTGGCAGCGGGCGCACTGGCCATTCCGACCGGACTGGTGCTGGCGGCGGTGCTGGTTTTCGGCATCAATCGCCGTGCCTTCGGCTGGACCATGCAGTTTCAGGTTGACCCAGCAATCCTCGCCCAGGCCTTGGGTCTGGGCTTGATGGCCGCACTGCTGGCGGGACTTTATCCCGCCTGGCGGCTTTCTCGAATCCGGCCGGCCGAGGCGTTGCGCACCGACTAATGAAATTCCTGGAACGTCGCAGCTCGAGCGAAGCGGCCATTCGACTAAGGCTGCGTAACAGTTATACCGATTTCTGTGGTTCTTGCCATATATATATGTTCTGAAGAGTACGGAGTTAGCCTGCAGCCTGCCAGCTGAAAAGCTTGACCGTATCAAGGTCTTGTCGTTCTCGGATGAATTTTACGAGGATTTCGTTTTCTGGCGCAGCCAAGAGAAAATCGGGGAACGAGTTACGTAACGCCGCTGCGGTAACGAACTCAGAAGGAGCGACTCCGGGTCGAATAGTCCTCAGCCA
>CAZLYT010000678.1:0-8215 GCA_964563515.1 uncultured Candidatus Competibacteraceae bacterium
GAGTAATGCACCATCTCGCGCCGAAGCTGGATGGTGGGGTACGCTGCGCTACCCCACCCTACGCCCATCGCTCCAGTTAGCTTTGCGACAGCGCGCGGCCGAAGGCTGGGCGAAATCTCTCATCTAACATCATTCAGGGCCTTGTTTAGCCTGGAATTATTTGGCACCCAGAATTCCCCTAGCCCGACATGTGTAGGAGCGGCATACGCCGCGATGGGGCGCGGAGCGCCCCCGCTGCTGGCCGCCGAAACACCGGCGCGCTCGCGCACGCCATCGCGACTGACATCGCTCTACAACTGGAACGCGGTTAGCTACGCGACAGCGCGCAGCCGGAGGCTGGGCGGTAACTCTCATAGAACATCACCCAATTCATTGTTCGGCGATCGATTGTTGGCACCCAGAATTCCCTTTGCGGTTCAGTGTGGGAGCGACACCCGCCGCGATGGGGCACAACTCGTCTCTTCTGTGGCCGCGGCAGCGGGCGGAACTTCGGGCTCGCGAACGCGTAATGCACCGTCCCACGCCGTAGTTGGATGGTGGATTTACGCTTCGCTAACCCACCCTCTCGCTGGGAAACCTGTGAGCTGCGCGACCACGCGAGGCCGCAGGCTAGGAAGATGACTATGCCGAATGCGGACAGCGGTCGCTGGGGAAGGGACTGTGCTGCCGCCAGCTCGCAGTCGGTCCCAGAAAGTCGGCGTTGGCTGGGAGGGCGTTGCCGACTTCGGCCAGCGCGATGATATGAAATAGCGGCGCCGGTTCCAGGGCGAGCAATTGGAAACCCGCTCCGTCCAGCAGCCGTCCCACCAACTCGGTGTCGAAGACGTGGTGGTGGAGGGCGCGCCGTCGCGGGTTGTCCATCATGGTGACCCGGAACTCCTCGCGATCGGTGCCCTCGCCCCATTCATAGTCGTGGAGCGCCAACGCCTCCTCGGCATGGGTCATGTCGTCCTCGCCAATGTTTGCCGCCGCGTCAGCCACCAGATGCGCCAGCGCTGTTACCGGGCGCTGGCGATCGAAGCTGCGGTCCCGGTGCGGGACTACCAGCAGCAGGTGCCCCGTGCATACCAGAAGCTCCCGCCAGCGCCGCAGGGCGCCAAGGGGGTTCGCCAGGTGCTCCAGCATGTGCGAGGACAGAATGAACTGGTAGCTCGCCGCTTGCAGGCCGGGAAGCGTCGCTCCCTCGGTCACCAGCTGTTGCCCGGGTGGCCGCTCGGCATCGAAGTCGAAACGGCCGCTGGCGTCGGCAGCGTGCCAGATGGTCTGGGACGCGAACACGACATTATCTATGCGCCCCGCGTTGGGATAGACGGGGATCTTGCCCTCGCGACCGAAGATCGGGCTCGGTCCGCCAATCTCCAGGCCACACCGCCCCCGCAGGCACTCGACCGCGAGCCCGGCGCAGCCCGCTGGGGCGGCTTCTTGACGGGCCAGCGCCGCATGCCATCGGGAGCTGTTATCATCCACCGCCACTGCCCCACTTGCTCCCGCCAGCTACGGACGGGGTCACCCTCAGCGATCACCACTCTTGCTGCACGTATACCACAGCAATCGCCTGGAACTGCTCGCGGACCAGCTCTGCGCCTTGCTCGAGGCTCCCGCGAGGCATCCCCTGGAGCCGGAGAACGTAGTGGTCCAGAGCACCGGCATGGCGCGCTGGTTGGCGCTCAGGATCGCGGTCGCTCAGGGCGTCTCGGCCAATCTTCAGTTCCCGTTTCCGGCGGCTTTCATCTGGGAGTGCTACCAACGGGTGCTGGGTCTGGAGAACCTGCCCCGCCACTCGCAGCTGCGGCCCGACGTGCTGGCCTGGCGGCTGATGGATCTCCTGCCGGAACATTCGACCCAGCCCGGATTCGAGGCGGTGGCCAGCTATCTGGAAGCTGGTGACGACCTTTCGCGCTACGAGCTCGGCAGCCGTCTTGCCGACAGTTACGACGCCTACCTGGTGTACCGGCCCGAGTGGATCCTGGAGTGGGAACGAAGACCGCCACTTGATGCGCCCTGGCAAGCCAGGCTCTGGCCGCAGCTTCGAGATGGACTGGGGCCGCATCGGGTCGATCTGCATCTGACCTTCCTCGAGCGACTGGAGAGCGACGCCAAGTCTGGCGCCGACCTGCCGGCGCGAGCCTTCGTTTTTGGTATCTCGGCGCTAGCTCCGAGCTATCTGGAGGCATTGGCGGCAATGGCCGCCCACCGGGAGCTATATTGCTTCGTCCTCAATCCCTGCCGCGAGTATTGGGGCGACATCGTCAGCGAGCAGGAGCGCAGTCGGCGCGCCTTGGGAGAGGAGGCCGCCGCCGCGTATCTGGCGGTGGGCCATCCGCTGTTGGCATCTACCGGCCGCCAGGGCCGCAACTTCGTGGAGCTGATGGACCAGCTTGGCGGCCTGCGCCACGAGTGCTTTCAGGCGCCGGATGGTGACCACCTGCTGGCGCGGCTGCAGCGCGACGTTCTAGACCTTCGCGATCCCACGGGGAGCGGCGAGCCGCCTCCCGCTGCCGATGACCGCTCAGTGCAGATCCATGTCTGCCACGGCAAGCTGCGGGAGATCGAGGTCCTCCACGACCAGCTGATGCGGCTGTTGCAGGACGACCCCACCCTCGATGCCGGCGCCATCGTGGTCATGACCCCGGACATCGAGGACTACGCACCATATGTGGAGGCGGTGTTCGGTTCCCTCGAAGGCGTCGCAGGCATTCCCTATACGGTGGCCGATCGGGCCCCTTTGAGCGATAGCCCGCTGCTGGTGGCCTTCTTCGAGCTGCTCGGCGTGGCGGATGGTCGTCTAGAGGTCGACCGGGTGATGGCGCTGCTGGACCACGAGCCGGTGCGGCGCAAGCTGCGCGTGACCGAGGCCGACGTGGAGCGGCTCCGCGAGTGGGTGGCCGGACTCGCCATTCGCTGGGGCATGAATGCCGCGGAGCGGGAGCGTCTGGGCTTGACGGAGATCGAATCGGGCACCTGGTCGGCAGGGCTGGATCGTCTGCTGCTCGGCTTGGCTACGGGTGCTCAGCCCCGCCCGGCGCCCGCCGCGCTGCCGCCGTTTCCGGATGTGGACGGCGCCGATGCGGACCTGATCGCGACGCTGCACAGCCTGATTGGCGCGATCCAGGCCCTGCGCGAGGCGCTGATCCAGAGTCACCCAGTGCCACGCTGGCGGGAGCTTCTGATCGACGCCCTGGACCAGCTGTTGGAGCCCTCGCCAGCGCAGGCGGCTGAGGCCCAGGCGCTGCGGGCAGCACTGGCCGCCATGGCCGCAGATGCCAGCATAGCCGGCTTCGATCGTCCGGTCGGATTCGCCACCGTACGCGCCGCGCTGTCGCGGGGGTTATCGGTGAAGGCCGGACATGGCGGCTTTCTCGGCGGCGCCGTCACCTTCTGCGCCATGGTGCCCATGCGCAGCGTACCCTTCGATTGCGTCTGTCTGGTGGGCATGAACGATGGCAGTTATCCGCGCCGACATCGTCTCCCCGGGTTCGATCTCATGGCCGGCCAACCCCGAAGGGGCGACAGGTCCCGCCGAGAGGACGACCGCTACCTGTTCCTGGAGGCGTTGCTGTCCGCCCGGCGCTACCTCTATCTCAGCTACGTGGGCCGCAGCGTCACCGATGACAGCGAGATTCCTCCGTCCCCGCTGGTCAACGAGCTCTTGGAACTGATCACCCATGGTTACGGCATCGGCGCGGCGAGCGCTGGCTCGGTCGTGCTGGTGCAGCATCCGCTGCAAGCCTTTAGTCGACGATACTTCCAGGGAGAACCGGGCCTGGTGTCGTTCTCCGGCGAGCTCGCGGAGGCCGTGCGCAGCTCCGATCCGCGACAGGCGATGCCGCCGTTGCTGGCGCCTCCGTTGCCCGAGTTGGCGGATCTGCTAGGCGAGCTCACCTTGGAGGACCTCATCGAGTTTCTGCTCAACCCATCGCGGCATCTGCTCCGGCGGCGGCTGTCGATCGAGCTCGGCGGTGCCGAGTCGCCACTCGAACCGCGAGAGCCGTTTACCTTGGACGGGCTCGGCGCCTACGCCCTGCGCCGGCGTATGGCAGAGCTGCTGCCCCTGGGTCTGAATCCGGATTCTCTACACGCGACCCTGGAGGCGGAGGGCTTGCTGGGCTTTGGCGCGCCCGGGCGCGTGGCCTTCGATCGCGAGCTGTTGCTGGTCGAGGCGCTGTTGCGGAGAGTGCAGGCTGCAATCGGCGGGGATGGCCGGCCGCTCAAGGTCGACTTGGTGGTGGATCTGGGTGGCGTTGCGCTGCAGGGACGGGTCCAGACCACCCGCCACGGCGGGCACCTGAGCTGGCGGGTGGGGAGGGTGCGGGCCGCCGATCGCCTGACGGCCTGGGTGCGGCACCTGGCGCTGTGTGCTGCCCGTCCGCCGGGGCAGCAGGCTACGGCTGCCGTGCTGGGAATCGACCCCGGAGAGGATCTGTGGTTTCGGGTGGCGCCCGATGCCAGGCGCTTGTTGCGAGATCTGGTGGAGCTGTATCGACAGGGTGCACGGGAGCCTCTGCCCTGGCTTCCAGCGCCGGGCGAGAGCTATCTGAGCCAGCTCCAAAAGGGCAAGTCGGTACCGCAGGCGCTGGAAGCTGCAACCAGTACCTGGAGCGGCCGCGACCACTTTCCGGTCCGTGAGCCAGATCCCCACGCCGGCCTGATCTTCGGTGACCTGCCTGCGCTGGGTGCGGAGTTCGCAGCCCTGAGCGAGCGCATCCTGGCCCCGATGCTGGATCACTCGGTGGCGGCTGGTGTCTGACCGCAACCCGCGCACGCAGCCCATCGATCTCGGCTCAGTGCCACTGCGGGGCACCCAGCTGGTCGAGGCCAGCGCCGGCACCGGCAAGACTTTCACCATTGCGGCCCTCTACCAGCGGCTCGTGCTGGAGGCCGGCATCCCCCTGGAACGAGTGCTGGTGGTGACCTTCACCGAGGCCGCAGCGGCCGAGCTCAAGGCCCGCTTGCGCCGGTCGCTGGTCGAGCTGCGCCAGGCGTGCGCCGGGGTCCAACCGGCGGCCGAGCTCCAGGTTCAGCTCTTGGGTGCCGGCGAAGAGCGTGAGCTGAGAAGGGTTCGGCTGGAAGCTGCCCTGCGCAATTTCGACGATGCTGCCATCCATACTATCCACGGTTTCTGTCAGCGGGCGCTCGCCGATACCGCTTTCGAGTGTGGTGGCGCCTTCGAGGCGGAGCTGGTGCCCGACCAGGAGGCCTTGCTGCAGGAGGTGGTGGACGACTTCTGGCGGCGGGAATGCTACCCGGCGCGCCCGCTGTTCGCAGCCTATCTGCTGGGTCGGGGGCACGGGCCGGAAGCGTTGGCCCGCGGGCTTCGGCGCTTGATCAACAAGCCGGACGCGGAGCTGCGGGGGCCTTCTCCTCCGCAACTCCTGGAGGCACTGGAACAAGCGCTGCTGGAGCGCTGGGAGCGCTTGCGGCAGGTCTGCGCCACCAGTGGGGAGGGCGCCGTCTCGCTGCTCTGTAGCGGCCTGCTGCGAGCCAACAGCTATGCGCCAGCCAAGGTCCAAGGTTGGTACGACGAGCTGGTCGCCTACGCCGAGCAGCCGCTGCCAGGATTTCGTACACCGGAGAAGCTGCGGCACTTCTGTGCCTCCAGGATTCGCAGCGCCTTGAAGAAGGGCGCCGGTGTGGCGCCGGAGCACGAGCTGTTCGATGCGGTGGAGGCTTTCGCGCAGTCGCTGGATACGCTTACCACGGCTTACCGGGACGCCTTCGCACTCTTGCACCAGGCGCTCCTCGGGTGGGCGGGGGAGGAGCTTCAGCGCCGCCAGCAGGCGCGTCGACAGCGTGGCTTCGACGACCTGATCGGCGGGCTGAGGCAGGCACTGGCTCAGGACGGCGGCGGCGAGCTTCGCGCCACCCTGCGTCGGCGCTACCAGGCGGCGCTCATTGACGAATTTCAGGACACCGATCCCGCACAATACGAGATCTTCCGACGCCTGTTCGCCGATGGCAGCACGCCCTTGTTCCTGGTCGGCGATCCCAAGCAGGCCATCTACGGCTTTCGGGGCGCTGACCTGTTCGCCTATCTGCGGGCGCGTCGAGACGCCGCTCAGCAGTGGTCGCTGCTGCGGAACTGGCGCGCCGAAGCCCCCCTGGTCGGCGCCGTGAATGCCGTCTTCGCCGGCGTCGAAACACCATTCATGCTGCCCGAGATCGAATTCGAGGAGGCCGTGCCCGGACCGTGCCCCCCGCCCGCGCTGCTGGTAGCGGGACGGCAGCGGCCGCCCTTACGACTCTGGTTGCTGGGTGCCGAAGAGGAGGCGTCGCCCACCGTTGAGCGTACCCAGGCGCGGGTGGTCGCCGCAGTTGCCGAGGAGGTTACGCGATTGCTCGCCGCCGGCGCCGACGGCAGCGCGCGCCTGGTGTCCACCGAGTCCAATCCATCCGATTTCGTCGATCGGCCGCTGCAGGGAGGAGACATTGCGATCCTGGTCCGCACCAATCTCCAGGCGCAGGCCGTCGCCCACGGTCTGGCGTCGCGGAGTGTGGCTTGCGTGCAGCTTGGCGAGGACAGCGTCTTCGACACCCCGGAGGCCGAGCAGCTGGAGCGGGTGTTACACGCGCTGGCAGACCCGGGGCGGGAAGCCTTGGTTCGAGCGGCCCTGTGCACGCCATTGCTGGGGCTGCGTGGAGAGGACCTGAACGCGGCGCTCGGCAATGACGGAGCGGGGTTCGAGCCCCACTTGGAGCGCTTTCACGAGCTCAACAGCCACTGGCGTGAGCGCGGCTTGATGGCGGCATTTCAGGCCCTGCTGCAGCACTACCGGGTGCGAGCGCGGCTGCTGGCCGCGGCCGGCGGTGAACGCAGCCTCACCAACGTGCTGCATCTGGGAGAGCTGCTACACACCGCTGCCCACCGCGAGCGCTTGGGTGTGGAGGAGCTGACCCGTTGGCTATCTGATCGGCGCGCCCGCGGCGGCACCCGGGGCGAGGACGCAATGGCGCTGCGTTTGGAAACCGATGCCCGCTTGGTGAAAGTGGTGACGGTCCACAAGAGCAAGGGCTTGGAGTATCCGGTGGTGCTGTGTCCGTTTCTCTGGCAGGCACGGCGGGACGCGGCCGCGACGCCAGTCATCTTTCACGACCCCGAAACCGACCACCGGCTGGTGGTGGATTTCGGGTCGGAGCGCTGCAGCGAGGGCCAAGCGCACGCCGAGCTGGAGGGTCGAGCCGAGGAGTTGCGTTTGCTCTACGTCGCCCTGACCCGCGCCAAGAATCGCTGCTACCTGGCCTGGGGGCCGGTCAAGGGCGCTGAGCGCAGCCCCCTCGCTTGGCTGCTGCATCAGCCCTCCGAGATGACGAGGGCAAGTGCGCCCGGGCCGGTGGCCGAGCGCTTCAAGACGCTGGAAGCAGACGGTGTGCGGGCCGATCTGGAGCGCCTGCTGACTCGCGCCGCCGGCACCATCGAGGTCGTGGATCTGCCCGTCCGCAGCCTCCTGCAGGCGCCCACGCCCGGGGACACTGGAGTTTTCATTGGCGCCGCGAAGATGCGGCGGCGGGTGCGGCAGTGGTGGCGAATCACCAGCTTCAGCGGACTGCTGGGAAGCCACGGCGGAGACGAGCTGGCAGATCGAGATCCCGTGGCTGCACCGGAACCCATCATCGCACCAGCAGAGGCGTCCGGCCTGCAGGTGGCGGACTTCCCCCGTGGTGCCGGGCCTGGTAGCTGCCTGCACGAGATCCTCGAGTCCTGGGATTTCGGCGGCAGTGCCGACGACGAGCTTGAGAAAATAGTCGAGGAGAGCCTGACAACCTTCGGAATAGAAAATATTTGGACCGGCTGTGTCGTGGCCTGGATGCAGCGTGTTGTGCAAACGCCCCTCGATGCCGAGGGGTGGGCTTTGCGGGATCTGCCTTCGGGCAGACGCGTACACGAACTGGAGTTTCACTACCCCGTGCACCGCCTGGACGCCCCGGGGCTGGCGCAGCGCTTGGGCACCCTGGGCGGGGCCGAGCTGGCGGCAGCCGCCGACCGATTGCAGGCGCTGGAGTTTGAGCTCGACGGAGGATTCCTGCGCGGATTCGTGGACCTGATCTTCGAGCATGCAGGTCGCTATTACCTGGCAGACTTCAAGTCGAACTGGCTCGGCCCCAGCCTCGCCGACTATGACAGCGAGCGTCTGGCCGCCTCCATGGAGGAGGAGGGCTACCACCTACAACACCTGCTCTACCTGGTGGCGTTGCACCGCTATCTCGGGTTGCGCCTGTC
>CAZLYT010000679.1:0-7100 GCA_964563515.1 uncultured Candidatus Competibacteraceae bacterium
CACCGGACGATAGGTGCCCAGCACCAACAGCTGTGCCGGCTCCCGCCTCTGTGCCAGGTAGGACAGACATTCGACCGTGGCGTTGTCACTCCAGTGCAGATCTTCGAGCACCAAGACCAGGGGTCTCTTGAGCGTCAGCGCTTGGAACAGCTCGGCGAGTTCACGCACCATGCGCGCCTGCGTGACTCCCTGCACCTGGCGCTGCACGCGCTCCAGCTCGGCATCGTTCACCAAGCTGGGGAGTTGTACCAGCCACATGGGCGCGTAGCACCGCAGTCCCGCCAGAAATTCGTGCCCCTCTGGCCCGCGGCTGAGTCCGCCCAGGGCCTCCAATAGCGGCAGGTAGGGTTCCATACCTCCGTAGGGTTCGACACACTGGCCCCTGCCGATCCACATCGCACTCTCAGCGGCCAGACGGGCGAGAAAGAGATCGACCACGGTGGTCTTGCCAATTCCCGCTTCACCGCTGACAAAGACGATCTGGCGCTCACCTGTATGCATGCGCTGGTAGTAACGCTCCAGCGTGTCGATGTCGCGCTGCCGACCGACGATAGGTCTAGCGCCAGCTGCGGATGGGGAACTGCTGTCACCAGGCACGAGCAACCGATACCCCTTCTGGCCGACCGTCTCGACATACTGCGGCGCGGCTGCCGCGTCATCTAACACGGCCCGAATTTCTCGGATACAGACCCGCAGCACCGTGTCGGTGACATGGGTCCCGGCCCAAATGTGCTGGCGCAGCTCGGCCTTGGTCACGAGGCGGCCGGGATGCTGCACCAGATAGTGCAACACGGCCAAGGAACGCGGGCGCAGCTTGTGAGGGCCTGCGCGCCAAGCCATAGGCGACCCTGGGGCATTTCAAGACGGAAGGGGCCAAAAGTGATGTGCTGTTCTTGATCCATGCGGGGGCCTCGATGCCGCGTGATTTGTATAGGTATGCCAGCCATGTCTCCAAACGGGCGCTCCATTATATCGGAGCATTCGGCAGTTCTCAAAGCGCTGATATGCTGGATCATGGTGTTTCCACGGAAATCGCGGTCGCTTCCGTATAGCGGGCGTGGACAGAATCTCCCACTTTCAGGGTATCGAAGGCCTTGACCGATGGGTCAACCTTAGTGGTGACCGATTTCCCATCCGGCCCTTTCAGGGTCACAGTGCGTTTGCCCCGGTCGATCGCCTGCACCGTGGCCGAAACATCCACCGCCTCCACCACAACGCCACCTGGCTTGTCCCCCTTCGCCGATCTCGCAGCCACCAGGCCTTCGGAAGCCTCCGGTTTCTGTCCGCGTTTGCCCAGATACAGTGCCACCGATTCGTAGTACTCAACCCTGACCTGGTCACCGGTCTCGATCTGGTCAAAATTACGTGCCGCGTGGCTCACCTCGATCTCAACAACATTGCCTTCGGGCCCGAGGAGCATAACGGTGCGGTCCACCCGGTCGATGCCCACCACCTCGGCGGTGATGACCACATCCTCTCCCACCTCAACCTCTTGGGCTCCCACCATCGACGCCGTCTCCAGCCCCAGGACGGCCGCTAGACTCAAGGTCAGAAAAAAGGTGAATAGTTTGGTTTTCATGGTGTTTCTCCTGTCTTGATGGTCAGGTTAATGAATCCTTACTCAGAGGCTCTCCAAAAAGGCGCCAGAGAAGGTTGCGCGCTCTCGTCACGGCCTCTGCGCGCCTCGTGTTGCGAGGTGATCTAGTTGGCAGAGTCACCCGATGGTCGGCCAGTAGTTCGTGTACGAATAGGAATTTTGAAGTACACTTTTCCGCCCGTCCACTCGGCCTCCTCCTTAGATTAGGGAGTAGAATTTCAAACGTGGTTTTGGCGCCTGCTATGTTGGGACCTCCTTCTCCTTCATCCATGGCGCAAGGTTCCTACTGCTTGGAACGATTATTCCTGCACCTCGTTCAACACCTTGATTATGAACGCCAACAACTCCTCCAGGGAGTGGAAGCGCGCCATCTGGCCGGAGACCACGTGCTCCACCCGGCCTGCATAAGACGACGGCCCATCTGTGGGCGGGGTGCGAAACTGCACCACAAAGGCCCGATTGGTCGGCAGAACGGGTTGGGATGGGGGCACAGCCGACTCCTCACTCCGCCACGTCGGTGCGTGGCATTTTCGAGTTGTCCTGGTCTCGATAGGACTATACAATCGCTTGGCTGTTCATGAACACGTCCAGAATGTTTCAATGCGGGGCCGTTGTGCCACCGGCGTGTTTAAATTGCGTTTAAAACTGTTTAAGTGGAAGCTTTGGGAGACTCTGTGGAGGAGCACAAGCACGACATCTCCTTTGGGCCCTTTCGCCTCGACAGGACGCAGGGCCGCCTCTGGCGTGAGGAGCAGATGATTGCCCTGCGTCCCCGCACGGGGGCGATGCTGCATTATTTAGTTGAGCATCCCGGCCGTCTGGTAACCAAAGCTGAGTTGCGTCAGCACGTGTGGTTGGGAACGCATGTCACCGATACCGTGCTGCGGGTGTCGGTCCGGGAGATTCGGGCGGCATTGGGCGATGCGGCGGCCGCACCGCGGTATCTCGAAACGGTCGGCGGGCAGGGCTATCGGTTTCTCCTGGGGGAAGCCATGGAGGTTCCCCCACCGCTGACGGCCGGACCCATTGTGGGGCGTCAGGGCGAAGTCGATGCCTTGGAGCGGTGGTTCCAGCATGACGCTCAAGGCGCGCGCCAGCTCGTTTTTGTCAGTGGCGAAGCGGGGATTGGCAAGACCACGGTGGTCGATTTGTTCGTGGCCCGCCAGGGCACTGAGAGTCCGGTCCGGCTGGCGCGGGGACAATGCGTCGAGCAGTATGGGGAGGGGGAACCGTACCTGCCGGTATTGGAGGCATTGAGGCAGCTCAGCGTTGGACCAAGTCACCAGGAGGTGCTGGCCGCCTTGCGGCAGTATGCGCCGCTGTGGCTGGTGCAACTGCCAGGACTAGTGCCCGAAGCAGAGTGGGAGCGCCTGCAGCGCCAAGTCCAGGGGGCGACCTCAGCCCGGATGCTGCGCGAGTTCGCCGAGGCTCTTGACGTGCTGACTGCCGAGGTGCCGCTGGTGCTGGTGCTCGAAGATTTGCAGTGGAGTGATCGCGCCACCGTGGCGCTCCTGGCCTACGTGGCGCAGCGGCGGGGGCCCATGCGGCTATTGGTGCTGGGGACGTATCGCCCGGTGGAGGTGATGCTCCGGGCGCATCCGCTGCGGGGCATGGTGCAGGAACTCAGAGGGCGAGGGCAGGCAGTGGACCTCCCGCTCGAGTACTTGCCGGCTGAGGATGTGGCGGCGTATATGGCCGGACGCCTGGGCGGGCCGGTCGCAGGGACATTGGCTGAGCTCGTCCACGAGCGCACGGACGGCAATGCGCTGTTCATGGTGAACATCGTGGAGCATCTGGTGCAGCAGGGATTGGTGGTCCGACGGGAGGGGCAGTGGACGTTGCAGGCAGGGGACGAGGCCAAGGTCGCCAGTCTGCCGGAGGAGTTGCGGCAGTTCCTCGTGCGCCGCATCGAGGACCTCGCACCCGAGGTGCGTCGGGTGTTGGAGACCGCTAGCGAGGTGGGTGAAGAGTTTGCGGCGGCGGCGGTAGCGGCAGGCGTCGAGTGTTCAGTGGAGGGCGTCGAGTCGGTGTGTGAAGGGTTGGCGGCGCAGCACCACTTCCTCACCGACGCCGGGCTGATGGTCTGGCCGGATGGGATCAGCGCTGGGGGCTACCGGTTTCAGCATGCCCTGTACCAGCAGGTGCTGTACGAGCGGTTGGGGACCGGGCGGCGTGTGCGACTCCACCGGCGCATTGGCGCGCGTCTGGAGGCGGGGTATGGTGCACGGGCGAGGGAGATTGCGGCCCAGCTGGCGGTCCACTTCGAGCGCGGGGGCGATATCCAGCGTGCCGTGCACTATTGGCAGCAAACGGGGGAAAACGCCGCCGGGCGGCATGCCCACCAGGAAGCGCTTGCCGCCCTCACTAAAGGGCTGGCGTTGCTGGAGACACTGCCGGACAGCCCCGAGCGGGCGCAGCGCGAACTCTCGCTACTCCTCATCTTGGGGGAGGGCCTGATGGCGGCGAAGGGCATGGCCGCTCCGGAAGTAGGTAAGGTCTACACCCGAGCCCATGCGCTATGTCATCAGGTGGGGAATACACCACAACGGTTCCAAGTACTCCAAGGTCTCTATAGGTTTCATGTTACCCAGGCACAGTTGCACGCCGCCGGCGAGCTGGCCCAGCAGGTCAACCACCTGGCGCACCGCCAGCGCGATGTGGGCCTCATGCGGGAGGGCCTGGCGGCCGTGGGCTCCGTCGCGCTCTTGCGTGGCGACCTTGTGGCTGCCCGGGCGCACCTGGAGACCTGTCTGTGTCACGATGACACCCCGCCGCCCGCCGCCCCGACCTTCCACAGTGGACATGAGTATCTCAGGGTCACACACTTCGCCTGGATGGTACAGGTCCTCTGGGAGTTGGGCTATGCGGACCAGGCCCAGCAGCGGAGTGAAGAGGCGCTGGCGCTGGTCCAGCAGAGCGGGGAGCCCTCCAGTCTGGCGTATGCACAACTCTATGCCGCCATACTCTCACAGTTCCGCCTGGACACAGCGGCTACCTACGCTGGCGCAGACGAGTTGATGGCCCTCGCTACTGCGCAAGGATTGGTACACCGCGTCGCGCAGGGAGGTCTCCTGTTGGGGTGGGCGTTGGCCAGGCAAGGGGACGCGGCCGCAGGCGTGGTGCACGTGCAACAGGGGTTGGAAGCAATCCAAGGCACGGGTCTCAAGCTGTACCGCCCCTATTTTCTCGCCTTGTTGGCAGATGCCTACGGCCAGGCGGGGCAAGCCGAGGCCGGCCTGCAGGTCTTGGCCGAGGCCTTAACACTGGTGGTCGCGACCGAGGAGCGGTGGTGGGAGGCCGAGTTGCATCGACTCAAGGGGGCCTTGCTGCTCCAGCTCCCAAACTCGGATGTCTCACAGGCAGAAGCCTGTTTCCAGCAGGCCCTCGCCGTGGCCCGCAGCCAGCAGGCGAGGTCATTAGAGCTACGCGCAGCCATCAGCCTGAGTCGGCTATGGCAGCAGCAGGACCAGCGCGCCGCCGCCCGCGAGCTCTTGGCGCCGCTCTATGGCTGGTTCTCCGAGGGTTTTGACACACCCGACCTGCAGGCGGCCAAGGCGCTGCTGGCAGCTCTCTCGTAAGGCGATTTCCGGAAAATATTTACTATGTTAGAGTCCCTGCAGGCAGGCGGCTTGCGGCGCGCTTGGAAGAAGCGGGGGTTGGACCAAAGTCCTACAGACATGGGACTAAGGTCCCATTGTGCGCTCGATATCGCCGTGATAGAGTTCATGCCTGACAGGGAGCGGGAGGATTAGCTCCAGCCCCATGTGTTGTACAGTACTGATCCGTTCAAAGACTGCCAAGGAAGAAGACTCGATGGATCCAAAAAAAGAAGGAGCGTCACGATGGTTTATTCCCTCCGTTGGCTGATTGTTTCCACCTTGCTATGCGTCCCGCTCGCCGGGGCGACCTATGCCGCGGAAGAAGGCACCGTACGCGCCACATCGTCGTGGCTTGCCGAGGGGCGATATTTCCAGGTGCAAGAGGAACTGGCGCTATTTGTGGGCGCATTTGCTGGCGTGATGTACGTGGAAACCAAGCAAGGCGCCATGGACGCGGCGCAACTCCTCTGCCCGGGAATGATCGAAATCAATCTCAACGACGGCCAGCAAAGCGGCGAGGGTCGCTGCCTCATTACCGCGCGTGACGGCGCCAAAGTCTACGCCATTTGGCGCTGTGCTGGAGAGCATCTCTCCGGCTGTACGGGCACATTCACGCTCAACGGCGGTACCGGACGATTCAAAGGCATCACGGGCCACAGTGCCTTTGAGGTGCGCAGTGAGATCGCCGAGCTCGCTGCCACCGCTGGCGAACAAAGCGTCGCGGGCACGGCGTCTGGTGTGGCAGTCTGGCCCGCGTTGACGTATAAGATCCCATAAGCCACCAGCCGCGCCCAAAGTCCAATTGTTCCTCTTGGATGGTTCTGTGTAGGTTTGCCCCATAGCGTATGGGGCAAACAACAGTTTCCCGGCAATGTATATCCTTAAGGAATTAGGTCATGCCAACGTTTGCCAAGTCGTTCAGCCGTGTTGCACTATTCGCGTCAGGTTTGTTGATTCTGGTCACGGTAGCCGGGTGCGCATCCATGAAGGTCACCGAGCACCAGCCATATCAGGGGGAAAAGCGTCCTCGGCCAGATCGCATCATCGTCCACGACTTTGCCGCAACCCCGGCCGATCTCCCGCCATGGTCCGAAGCGGCAAGTCGGCATGCGAATGCGGAGCCGAGTACGCCACCATCAGCGCAAGAGATCGAGGTTGGCCGCAAGTTGGGTGCTCATGTTGCCGAGAAACTGGTGCAGGAAATCCGCGACATGGGATTACTAGCCGTCCGGGCCGCGGGTCAACCGGCACCGCGGGTTGACGACGTCGTCCTCGTCGGCTACTTCACGTCGCTCGATGAGGGCAGCGCCGCCAAGCGCGTAACGATCGGTTTCGGCAAGGGGGCGGCCAAGTTGACGACGGCGGTGGAAGGCTACGTAATGACGGAGCAGGGGCTGCGCAAAGCCGGCTCCGGCACCGTGGGGTCTGGCGCAGGGAAGACACCGGGGGTGGCGGTGCCGGCTGTCGTGATGGTGGCGACCGCAAACCCGATCGGCCTCATCATCGGTGGCGCCGCGAAAGTGGGCGGAGAGGTGAGCGGCAGTAGTACGATCGAGGGGGTCGCCACAGACACGGCTAAGAAGATTGCCGATACGCTACGCGTCACATTTCAGAAACAGGGCTGGATCTAATCGGGGGCAAAGGACGAGTCGTCTAGGGTGAAGCACTTGCCGGATGTTGATCTCCTCGCTCATAATAATAATGGAGAAGAGGTTAGAGCTCCGGCTCCTAGCTGTGTATTTCCCACCCGTGATCTCCGTGTCGACTCCGCATGGCAGGCCGGGAGCGTGGGGAGCAGATCACACGTCGAGCCGCAGACTGAGTTGGTTCCCTCTAGGCGAGGACTGAACAATGGCTCAACAATCAAGTGATCAGCGTCGGAGCCGCCTGACTGAGGCGTACCG
>CAZLYT010000680.1:0-13149 GCA_964563515.1 uncultured Candidatus Competibacteraceae bacterium
AGGCCGCCTGCGGATCGCCGAGCTCGGCGAGGGAGGCTTCGACAACAGCTGCACTGCCGCGCTCACTCGAGATAATCCGGCTCTTCCCGCTCCAAAATGCGGTGCATCTCCGCCAAGTGACGCTCGGCGCTGGGCCCCGGATAATCCTCCCACTGATGGGCAGTGCGCTCTGCCAACTGGTCGCTCATATGGCGCAATGGCCGCCCCGTTGCGTAGGCCGTGACCACGGTGCGCGCGGCTCGTTCGAAGTGATATAGGCGATCGAAAGCCTCGGCTACGCTGGTGCCCACGGTGAGCACCCCGTGGTTCCCCATCACCATCACCGACTTGGCGGGATCGGCCAGCAGCGCCGCGCAACGCTCCCCTTCATCCTCGAAGGCCATGCCGCCGTACTCCTCGTCGACCACCACGCGGCGATAGAAGCGCGCACTGGTCTGGTCGATGGCGGGAAGCGAGCTGTCGGCAAGGCTCGCCAGCACCGTCGCGTAGTGGGGATGGACATGGAGCACGCAGCGCGCGTGGGGGCAATGCCGATGGATGGCGCCGTGTAGACCCCAGGCGGTCGGGTCAGGGGCATCGGCACCCTCGAGCGATGGTGGATTCTCCAGATCCACCACGATCAGATCGCTGGCTTTGATGAGACTGAAATGGCGGAAGCCGGGATTGATCAGAAAACAGCGGCCGCTGTCATCCAGCGTCAGGGAGAAATGATTTGCCACCGCTTCGTGCCATCCCAGCCTAGCGGCCCAGCGCAAGGCACAGGCGAGGTCGACGTGTGCCCGGGCAAGGCTAACGGCCGAGCTTGCGTTGCCTTTGACAGAGTGTGCAGTCATGTCGGCAGATCGTAGGGTCTAGTCGTGGCGTAGATGCGCAAGCATGGCCCCTGATCGGCCCAAGCGCTAGCAGCAGCGTGAGCGTTGGCTCGGACGGTGGCTACAAAACCCTCGCCAACCGGCGCTGTCAAACTAGCTTCGGCAAGTGCGCGCTTCGACCTGGTGGTGGAAGTTCACTCCGTGCTCCAGCCATGCAACGAGCCCAATCATGCCTATCGCGTCCCTGAACCAGCTCAGCTTCGACAATCGTTTCACCCGCGAGCTGCCCGCCGATCCGGTGCCAGGTGGTCATCGTCGGCAAGTGCCGGCGGCATGCTACTCCCGGGTGCAGCCCAAGCACGCCATGCAACCGGAGTTGGTGGCCTATTCCCGAGAGATGGCTGAGCGCCTGGGGCTGGATCCCGGGGTTTGCGAATCCCAGGAGTTCGTCGAGGTGTTCGCCGGCAACCGGCTGCTGCCCGGAATGGATCCCCACGCCACCTGCTACGGCGGCCACCAGTTCGGTGTCTGGGCAGGTCAGCTCGGTGATGGCCGCGCCATCAATCTGGGCGAGGTGGTCAACGCCGAAGGTGAACGCTGGGTGCTGCAGCTAAAGGGCGCCGGCGCCACGCCTTACTCGCGCACGGCCGACGGGCTCGCGGTGCTGCGCTCCTCGGTGCGGGAATTTCTGTGCAGCGAGGCCATGCATCACCTGGGGGTGCCTACCACCCGGGCCTTGAGCTTGGTGACCACTGGCGAGGAAGTGATCCGGGACATGTTCTACGACGGTCGCCCAATGGCGGAGCCGGGCGCCGTGGTGTGTCGAGTGGCACCGAGCTTCACCCGATTCGGGCACTTCCAGATTTTCGCTGCCCGCGGTGAAACCGATCTCCTGCGTCAACTCGCGGACTACACCATCCGCACCGACTTTCCCCACCTGGGGGAGCCCGGACCCGAGGTCTACGTGCGTTGGTTCGAAGAGATTTGCCGCATTACGGCGGAGATGGTCGTGCAGTGGATGCGGGTTGGCTTCGTTCACGGCGTGATGAACACCGACAACATGTCGGTGCTTGGGCTCACCATCGACTATGGTCCCTACGGCTGGCTGGAGGACTACGACCCCGACTGGACTCCCAACACCACCGACGCGGGTGGTCGGCGCTACCGCTTTGGCCATCAGCCGCAGGTTGCGCTGTGGAACCTGGTGCAGTTCGGCAACGCCCTCTACTCCCTGGTGGGCACAGTGGAGCCTTTGCAGGAAGCGCTGGAGAGCTATGCCCGAACGTATGAGGCGGGCTGGCAGGCCATGATGGCAGCGAAGCTCGGGCTTGCCGCTTACGACGCCGAGAGCGATGCCACGCTGATCAGCGAGCTGCTGAATCTTCTCCAGTCGGTGGAATCCGACATGACCATCTTCTACCGGAAGCTCGCGGAGGTGTCCGCAGGGCGTGAGACTGCCGATGACGAGGCGTTGACGGCGCCGCTGGTGGCGGCCTATTACCAGCACGATCAGGTTACGCCCGAGCACAGGGCGCGGGTCGCCCTCTGGCTGAGGACGTACCTGCAGCGTGTGCGTCGAGACGGCACCGACGATGCCCAGCGGCGGCAGCGGATGAACGCCGTCAATCCCAAGTACGTGCTTCGCAATTACCTGGCGCAGCTCGCCATCGACAAGGCCGAGGAGGGCGACCCGTCGCTGGTTCGTGAGCTGCTGGAGGTGCTACGCCGGCCCTACGACGAGCAGCCGGAGAAGCAAGGGTTCGCCGAGAAGCGCCCGGAGTGGGCGCGGCATCGACCCGGCTGCTCCATGCTCTCGTGCAGCTCTTGATGTTCGATGTCGATCCCGAGCGTGCCGTAAAGCGTCACCGCGGATTGTGACTGCGCAGCTATTCCGCAACCAATAGGGAGCTTGATCGCCACAGCTGCGTCACGTTCGACTCCGGCGCTGCTATGTCTGGCACGTTGAGTGCTTTAACCGTACCCAATGACAGCGAGCCAATTTTCCGAAGCTCGGGAATTCCGCTTGGTGCTAGGAGCGGTTGAGTTGCCCACGCAGAATGGTTCAGACGGTGGTCAAAAAATGAGTTCACGCAAGTTGATTAGGAGCACGATGCGCTCGGTCAGCCCGACCTATCGCGAGGCTGAGGCATTAAAGAGAATCCTCTACCAACAGAATAAGTCAGCGCGTGATCAGGGCTACGCCCTGGACAACTTGTATCGCTTCATGCTGGACCTTCATCACGGACTCTCCATCGACTACGGCAACGTCGATGACTATGTTTCCATCAGTAAGCGCTACCGGCACATTTTTGGCCGGTTCCCGGATCTGCACGAGCCACGCAGCTATACCGAAAAGCTCCAGTGGCGGAAGCTTTTCGACCGGCAAGACATTTACACGCTATGCTGTGACAAGTACCGAGTCCGCGATTTCGTGGCGCAGCGGATTGGGGAGCAGTACCTGATTCCATTGCTGCAGGTGTGTCGCGCACCGGAAGAGATCGATTACGACGCGCTCCCCGACAAGTTTGTCATCAAGACCAATCATGCCAGCCAGACCAACATTCTGGTGCCCGACCGCTCGGCACTCGACCGCCAGCACGTCGCCACCCAGCTACGTGATTGGCTAGCGACGAACTACTACCGCGGCAATGGCTCTTCGTTCATCAACTACGGCTGCGAGTGGCAATACAAGAACATCGATCCGCTGATCGTCGTGGAGCGGTTTATGGAGGACCGCAATGGCGGCGTTCCCCTCGATTACAAGTTCTACTGCTTCAATACGCGTCAAGGTACCGAGATTTTCGTCCAGGTCGATGTGGACCGGTTTGGGACTCATCGCAGCAATTTCTACGATCTGTCCTGGAACCGCCTACCTTTCACGATGACCTACCCCACCTACGAGGGGAAGCTGGAGGCACCGCAGAACTTCGATCGCATGGCAGAGATCGTCAACGCTCTGGCTGCCGGCTTCGATCATGTGCGAGTGGATCTGTACAACGTGGATGGGCGCATCTATTTCGGCGAGTACACGTTTACGCCCTCCAACGGGTTCCTACCATTCGACCCGGCTGAGTTCGACTTCATCGTTGGAGACATGTGGGATCTTTCGATGCGCTGGAATGCCGCGGAGGAGGATCACCCGCACTCCTTGCCGGCGATCTTGTCGGAACAGAAGGCGACGAAAAGCAAAGCCATCGGAATGTAACGAAGGCTGTCCACGCGGAGAATCCGCCCCGTTGCGGCCGATTGCTGTCACGCAGTCAACGGGGTCTTGACGACGTTTGGCGGAACACGCCATCGGCACTTCCGCCGTCTCCCATTGCACCCTCTCGCGGTCGTCTCCCTCGCAACTCGTGAAAATTGCCGCGACATTCCGCGGCTTGCGCATGGTCGAGGTTCAGCTTCGCCATTCGCGCAAAAAAAGTTCCCATGAAAGAATAACTTGTAAGTTGGCCCGCAATATGCTTCCAGGTCTTGCAGGCAACTGATAGAGACAGTTGGTGCGGCAAGTCGAGGTTTTCGCTGGTGCGGGTCGGCGCATTGGGAACGTCCCCCAAGTTCTGCTACGGGGGTGCATCCAGTTACGCACTGGATCCGAACCCAATAGTAGGAACCCAGCGAAGCGATGCCGCACCCGCAAGGAGGGTCGCCATGATCGGTAAAGTGAATGCGTGCCGGCGAGCATCGAGCAGTCGCTGCCAGCTAGGGCTTGGTGCGCTACGTCGGGAGAATCTCCGGTTTCGTGGCACCGGTGGTATAAGCCAGGAAAATGGGAGCTTGGGGTTTCGGCCGGCATTTCGCGATCTGAACACGGGAAATGTGTATCTGGCCCGGTTCGCGGATGGAACCCCTGCTCCCTGCCACGTGCTGGATGGCCTGCCGTCAAAGTTGGTGCGATGCCGTGATGCCCAGGGCCGCGTGACGCAAGTGGTCGCTGGTGTGGTCGCTGGCTTTTTGCTTGCCGAGCGCTTCTACACTCGCGAGCAGGCTGCCGAACTCGTGGCAGCACATTGAAACGATTTTCAAAAGTTCAACAAAGTTCGTGCCCCGGGACAGATTGACACGGGCATTCGGGATAGCAGAGAGCCATAGGGGCAGCGGGAGCACAGCATTCGCCATTGGTCAAGGCTATCCGGGGCGCGCCAGGTGAGCGTCGCGCCTTGTCTTCTGCCGCTGGATTGTGCACTGTTCTGTCCATGTTGAGGCGGCCATCGCACCTGTCCAGTCATCGCAAGTGGGTCAGCAGTGGCGTGGCCGCGCTTGCGCTCGCTTTGAGTGTTGCCAGCGAGGCTGCATCGCCGGCGATCCGATCCGAGGTGGTCCGGCAAAATGCGGATATTGCCTACGCGGGATACGTGGACTCGTTGATGACGGCCAAAGCCATGTCGCGGGCAATCGACCGACTGCTCGCGGAGCCAAATGCGGCCAACCTGGAGGCTGCACGGCAGAGTTGGCTCGCGGCCCGAGAACCGTATGGTCAAACCGAGGTATACCGGTTTCAGAACGGTCCAATCGATGACCTGGGCGAGAGTGGCGGCATGCATCCGGGTGCTGGGCACGAAGGCCGCATCAACGGTTGGCCCCTGGACGAGGCCTTTATCGACTACGTAGCGCCGAAGGTGGATGGCAATGCCACCAACCCGGATCACCCTCCTATTAACCTAATTGCTGATACCGGTTTTGTCATCACTGCGCGCAATCTCGCCAACATGCATGAGCTCAACGGCAATGAGGCCAATGTGGCGACGGGCTATCATGCCATCGAGTTTCTACTTTGGGGTCAGGACCTCAATATCGGCGAAACCAGCTGGGATGGCCAATCAAGCCGTGATGCCAGTCCAGGCCAGCGTCCCGCCAGCGACTTCGTCGACGGACCTGCGTGCACCAGTGGAGTTGGTACGCTGGGTGACCCGGCAATATGCCAGCGGCGAGGTCGCTACCTGGCTGCCGCCGCAGAGCTCTTGATCAACGACCTGGGGCGTATCGTGGATGCCTGGGATCCACAGGGCCTGAACAACTACTACCATGAGTTCACCGACCCGGGTCGGATTGACGGGTCGCTGCTCAAGATCTTGGTAGGAATGGGCAGCCTGAGCTACGGCGAGTTAGCCGGCGAACGAATACTGGTGGCGTTGTCTGGACAATCGCAGGAAGACGAACACTCTTGTTTCTCGGATAACACTCATCGCGATATCTACCTGAATGCGCTGGGCGTTCAGAATGGCTACCTGGGTGATTACCGTCGCATCGATGGCTCGCAAATGGCTGGCCCGGGAATTGTCGACCTGCTGGCCGTGAAGGATCGGAGCCTTGAGCAGGCGCTCACCCAGCACGTCGCCGCTAGCGTCAAATCCGCGCAGATGCTGGTGGACAAGGCCGAGAGTGAGCCGAGGGTCCCATTCGACCGGATGATCGAGCAATTCCCGGGAGTCGATCCGCAGGGCAAACCCGTTGCCAATGCCAACTTCGACAACAATATGCTGGTCAATGACGTGGCCTTGTCGCTGCAGCGTCAAGCGGCAGCCATTGAAAAAGCCATATTCGTGTTGCTGGGTCCCGTGGACTATCGCATCGAGGATAGCTCCGCGTTCAGCATGCAACCTGAGTAGGCGGCGGTGATGGCGGTTGCAGCGTCAGCAAACACGCGCCTTCGCATTATCTTGATTGGATTGCTCCCTCTGTGCACGCAAGCAGCAGAGCCTGCGCCAGCTGCCGGTTTCGATCCCCGCGAGGTCTACGCGGGCGGTGCCGCAACTACGCCGGTGATCAACGAAAAGGCCTACTCGCAATTTGCACCCAATCTCGGCTTCGTGGAGCAAGGTAAATTTCGACGCGGGGATATGCTGTTCCGGGGGACGCACCCAGGCCAGGGGCCACTATTCAATGCCTCAACCTGCCAGACTTGCCACGTACGGGACGGACGTGGCCACCCGTCGAATTTCGGCGAGGCCTCGGCCGGGCTGCTCATCCGACTCGGTATAGGCCCGGGTGCTGGTCCCAATGGTATCGAGCCGGACCCCACATACGGATATCAGCTGCAGACCATGAGAGCCCCGGCGGTGGGAGCATTCTCGGGCTCGACGGAAGACGAAAGTCTGGAGCCGCCAGTCGAAGCCGTCGGCGAGGGCGTCGTGACTGTCGACTACCAGATCATGTACGGTGAGTTTCCCGAGGGCCGGGACTACGGTGTCGTGACCAATGACGTTCCGGATGGCAAGGACTATGTACTGTTTCAGCCCGTCTACCGGGTCCGTCAATTGAGCAGTAGCGATTTCGATTCCAGAGTCATGTTCTCGCCGCGGGTAGCAAGTCCGGTGTTCGGCGCCGGCCTGCTGGAAGCGATCCCCCAGGCGAGCATCCTGGAGTATGCGGACGCTGAAGATACCGACGGTGACGGCATCTCGGGGCGCCCCAACTTCGTTTGGGACGTGCTCGAAAATGAGGTCACCCTGGGCCGTTTTGGTCACAAAGCCAACCAGCCTTCTATCCTGCAGCAACTCGCCGGCGCGTACAGCGCAGACATGGGGATCACCAATGCGCTCTACCCCTTTCAGGAGCCGCAGCCATCCACGGCCAGTAGTCGCTACGCGCAGAACGGCACAGAGGACCAGAGCGTCGACCCTCGCGAGGCCTCAGACCTCACGCTTGCACTCATGGAATTCTATCTGCGGACACTCGCGGTGCCGGAACGACGCAATGCCGACAGTGCAGTAGTGCTGCGCGGCAAACAACTCTTTTACGAGCTCCGCTGTCCGGCTTGTCACCGCCCGAGCTTCCAAACCGGCGAGCTGCAGGGATCTCTCCTGGGTGAGATTGAGGGGCTATCGCTAGGCCCCGATGCCGAACCTGTATCAGCCGTGTCAGGCCAGGTGATCTGGCCCTATACGGACCTGCTGCTGCACGACATGGGTGGACACTGCGAACCTATGCAACGCGAGAATTCAGCAGGCACGGCTTGTGAAGCCGGACCCAACTGTGCCTGGAGGTACCGATGCAACGGCCTCGCGGACGGCAGGCCCGATTTTCAAGCCAACGGGCGTGAGTGGCGCACGCCGCCTTTGTGGGGTCTCGGCCTGGCGCAGGAGGTGAACCCCAATGCGGGCTTCCTCCACGACGGCCGCGCCCGCACGTTGCTCGAAGCCGTGCTTTGGCATGGGGGCGAGGCCGAGCGATCTCGTAACGACTTCGTACGATTGCCGCCACAAGATCGAAGTGCTCTTCTTTCCTTTCTCAATTCCTTGTAGCTTGCCGCGAAGTGGGGGACAACGGCGACTGCCACTGTCCCCGGTTCGCGCCGATCAAATGACCGACACCCGCAATCAGTCGGCCTGATATTGAGGCAGGCCCTCAATCTGGTCCTTGCTCATGTCGGTGGTGACACGCACCTGATCTTCTTGGCGCTCGATGTTGAGCTCGCTCCAGTCGAGTACCGCGTGCCGATCACCAACGCCCAGGAAGCCTCCGACGGAGACCACTGCCTGGAGCTGGTTGTCCTCCTTGATGAGGATTTCTTCGACCTCGCCGATGGACTCGTCGTCGGCGTTCATGATCTCCGCGCCGACGAAATCGGTGGCTCGGATTGCGCCCTCGGGACCCAATGCCGAGGTCCAACCCGGCTGCTGGGTCTCCATGGCGGCCACATCCGACTGCTCGGGCGCGTCTGCGGCACCGGTGGGCTCTGCGCCCGCGCCGGAACCGGCGGCGGCCGGTAGGTCTTGAGGTTTGCCTTCCATACCGGGGTCGGTGGCGGCCATTTCCGGCGTATCGACTCCGGCTGCCGACATGCCAGCGTCTTCGCCACCATCAAAGAAGGCCGTTCCGCTACTGGCGCCTTCCGGGTACTCATACTCCGGCAGGCCTTCCAGCTCTTCCTTGGTCATGTTCAGGGTGATCACATCACCCTCCGCGCTCATGTTGATCTGGTCCCAGTTCAGGGCCACATCGCGCTCTCCAAGACCCAGAAATCCACCGATGCCGACCACTAGTGAGGTTACGCTGCCTTCGCTGTCGACGATAACGGACTGAATTTCACCCACGTCCTCGCCGTTGGCGGTGACCACGGATCGATCGAGCAGCTCTTCGGCGGTGATCTTCATGCTGTCGCCGCCCGGTTCGGCAGCTGTGCCCGTGCTTGGCGCCGCGGCCGGGTCGGCCTCGTTGGCGGCCAGGGCGTGGCTGCCGACACCGGTGCCCAGGATGCTAGCGAGCGCCGCTGCGATGAGTGTCCTCTGATGTCTCATGGATTCCTCCTAATCTGTTGTCCCGAGACTAAAGCCGGACCGCGGTTTCACCCGGTCGCTCACATCGTGGCAACTTGGAGAGCTCCACCGCGGCCCCGGTACTAAGATAACGCGAGCATCGCGGAAACGTTCCAGGCTGCGGTCAGTAATCGGAATCCGACGCGAGGGAGCGCCTGCCGGGGCGCGCACTCCCGCGGCAAACAGACTGCAGGGGCGAGGGCGGAGTAGCGAAGCGTAATCCGCCCTCCGAGCGCCCATTTGGAAGGGTGCATTACGCGTTCGCTAATGCACCCGATGGCAAGACCCGATGGCAACCCGATGGCAAGACCCAATGCCAAAACTAGTTGGAGCAGGGCGCCGCGCGAGCGCGAAGCCGATATCCTCAGCCTCTGTGGCAGCTCGCTCGCGTCAGGCGGGTGATCGCTCTTGATCGGCCTCGACGGCGGTCTTGACGCACTGCGCCGTGCGCATCCCATGCTCGTACATGACGCCTCCCAGCGCGCCTCCATCGCGGCGCTCCAGGTGCTCCAGCATCTGTTCGTGCTCTGCCAGCGCCTCGCCCCAGCGCTCCTGCGACAGGATGCCGAGGTAGCGCGGCCGGCGAATCTTTGCCATCAGGCCCTCATGGACTGCTGCCAGTACTGGATTGCCGGCGAGCTCGATGATGGCGTTGTGGATATCTTCGTTGAGGACGAAATAGTTGTGACGATCGCCCCGTTTATAGCACTCCACCATGCGCTCATGCAGGTCGCGCACGCGCCGTATCTCCCGGTCTGAAGCCCGCTCCACCGCCAGCTCGCCCGCCAACCGCTCCAAGCCCGCGACCACTTCGAACCGCTCTTCGACCTCAGCCGGCGTCACCCGGGCGACTCTCGCCCCGCGGTTGGGCTGCAGCTCGATGAGATCCTCCCGGGCCAGCACCTTGAGCGATTCCCGGAGAGGGGTACGCGAGATCCCGAAGCGCGCGCAGAGGTCTTTCTCGCTGATCCGCGTGCCCGGTTCCAGCTCTCCTTCGACGATCATCTCCCGCAAGCGATCACTCACTTCCTCTTGCAGAGACCGCCGCTGAATCCTTGGGGTCGGTGGCCGCTTGCTGTCGACCGGGATCGGCACGCCCTCGGTTAGTTCCGTATCCATCCTCACCTCGAATGAATGGTTACGCCGCTGGCTGCTTGCGTCACGCCCACCTGCGGCACTTCGCCTACCATAATGCTCCGTTTGGACAAGTTAGCGCGGCATTGGTGCATTCATACACTATGAATCTTTCATATTGAATGTGGAATTCAGAATTCAATTCATCTAGGCTGCTCCCCGTCGCCAGCCCTAAGTCGGCGACGCGACTGAGCTTCGACGGAGGGGTCCATGCCCGAATTCGATCTGGTTATTCGCAACGGCCAAGTCGTGACCGCGACCGATAGCGTGCGTTGCGACGTGGGAATCCGCGAAGGACGGGTGGTGGCACTGGCGGAAACGCTGGGGCGAGGCGCCCGTGAGCTCGATGCCGGTGGCAAGCTGGTTGTTCCGGGGGGTGTCGACGGCCACTGTCATCTGGATCAGCCCATGCCCGCCGGCGTGAAGATGGCGGACGACTTCACCAGCGGTACCCGTTCCGCGGTCTGCGGCGGCACCACCACGGTGATCCCCTTTGCGGCCCAGGTGAAGGGTCGGTCGCTACGGGCGGCGATGGAGGATTACCACCAGCGAGCCGATGGCAAGGCCGTGGTGGACTACGCCTTCCATCTGATCGTCACCGATCCCACCGAGACCGTGCTCGGCGGCGAGCTGCCAGATCTGATCCGGGAGGGCTGCACCTCCTTCAAGATCTACATGACCTACGACGACCTGAAGCTGGACGACGGCCAGATTCTCGACGTGCTGGCGGTGGCTCGGAACGAAGGGGCGCTAGCGATGGTGCACGCGGAGAATGCCGACTGCATCGCCTGGCTGACCCGCAAGCTGCTGGCCGCTGGCCACAAGGCACCGCGTTTCCATGCCGACTCCCGACCCATGCTGGTGGAGCGCGAGGCCACCCATCGCGCCATCGCCCTCTCCGAGCTGGTAGACGTGCCGATTCTGATCGTCCATGTCTCCGGGTCCGAGGCGGTGGAGCAGATTCGCTGGGCCCGCTCCCATGGCCTGCGGGTTTATGCCGAGACCTGTCCCCAGTATCTCTTTCTCACCGCCGAGGACTTGGGGTTGGAGGGCTATCACGGCGCCAAATGCGTGTGCAGCCCGCCGCCCCGGGACCGGACCAATCAAAAAGTCATCTGGGACGGGCTCAGCGACGGCCTGTTCACCATCTTTTCCTCGGACCACGCCCCGTTTCGTTACGACGACCCCCAGGGCAAGAAGTTGGGCGGCAAAGAGGTGGCCTTCCCCTATATCCCAAATGGGATCCCCGGCTTGGAGACACGGCTGCCACTGCTCTTCTCCGCGGGCGTCGGCAGTGGTCGCATCGATCTCAACCGCTTCGTCGAGCTCACCGCCACCAACCCCGCCAAGCTCTACGGCTTGTACCCCCGCAAGGGCACCATCGCCGTGGGTGCCGACGCCGACATCGCCATCTGGGATCCGGAGCGTGAGGTCACCATCCGCAACGAAGCACTGCACCACGCGGTGGACTACACGCCCTACGAGGGCATGCGTGTGAGGGGTTGGCCAGAAACGGTGCTGTCCCGCGGCGAAACCGTAGTGGCCGACTACCAGCTCATTGCCGAACCGGGGCGCGGTCACTTCCTGGCCTGCGGCCGGCCCGAGGCGGCGCGCCTGAAGGTGACAGCAGCCGGCAGCAACCACTGACTGCGGCAACCTACACCTACTTCAGGAGAACTTTCGAAATGAGCTACCACAGCGGCCGACATTTTCTGCAGATCCCCGGCCCCACCAATGTCCCGGATCGCATTCTGCGGGCCATCGATCGGCCCACCATCGACCACCGGGGACCGGAGTTCGGTCGCCTGGGCCGCGAGGTGTTGGCGGGAATCAAGGAGGTCTTCCAGACCCGCCAGCCAGTGGTGATCTTTCCAGCCTCGGGGACCGGCGCCTGGGAGTCAGCCCTGGTCAATACCTTGTCCGCAGGCGATCGGGTGCTGATGAGCGAGACCGGGCAGTTCGCCACCTTGTGGCACCGCTTGGCGGTAAGGCTGGGGTTGCAGGTCGAGTTCCTGCCCGGGGACTGGCGCCATGGCGCCGACCCGGAGGCGATCGAGGCCAAGCTTGCGGACGACCGCGGCCGTGGCATCAAGGCCGTCTGCGTGGTCCACAACGAGACCTCCACCGGCGTCGCCAGCCGTATCGCCGAGGTGCGCCAGGCCATCGACCGTGCCAGTCATCCAGCACTGCTGATGGTCGACACCATCTCCTCCCTGGGATCCATCGATTACCGCCCGGACGAATGGGGCGTCGACGTCACCGTCGCCGGCTCCCAGAAAGGCCTGATGCTGCCTCCGGGGCTGAGCTTCAATGCCATCAGCGACAAGGCCCTGGCGGCCTCCGCCCAGGCCAACCTGCCGCGCTCCTACTGGTGCTGGGACGACATGCTGGCCAGCAACGAGAGCGGCTACTTCCCCTACACCCCGGCCACCAACCTGCTCTACGGCCTGCGCGAGGCCATCGCCATGCTGTTGGAGGAGGGGCTCGCCAACGTCTTCGCCCGCCACGCCCGCCACGCCGAGGCCACCCGTCGTGCGGTGCGGGCCTGGGGCTTGGAGATTGTTTGCGCCAACCCCTCGGAGTACAGCGGCAGCCTGACCGCGGTGTTCACGCCCCAGAGTCACGACGCGGACCGGCTCCGTGAGGTGATCCTGCAGCGCTTCGACATGTCCCTCGGCAACGGCCTTGGCAAGCTCAAAGGCCGGGTATTTCGCATCGGCCACCTGGGAGACTTCAACGATCTGACGCTGGCGGGAACCCTGGCCGGCGTCGAGATGGGGCTGGCCTGCGCCGGCGTCCCACACCAGCGCGGCGGCGTGCAGGCGGCCCTGGGCTACCTGGCCGAATGCGCTGCTGAGCCGCGCCCCGCATCTGCTGCCCAGCCGGAGCCCGCCTGAGCGATCCCCCAAAACCGCTGAGCCCATGCCCCGGGCCGGCGGTTGTCC
>CAZLYT010000681.1:0-5091 GCA_964563515.1 uncultured Candidatus Competibacteraceae bacterium
GTCATCGCGCGAGCGGTTCGGGGGCGCCGTCCCGCTCCCACCTTTGCGCGGTCGACCAGGGGTGAAGGATCCGTCGTCGTGCATTGACCCTAAGGACCGACCCGAGGACAATCCTGCGCCGATTCTTGGTCCCATTTCGGCTCGACGATCCAGGTGAGCGCTACTCGGAGCTGGTCGAACGGTCGCTTGGCGGCGCCGAGAGTGAAAACGTAGCAAGACTGGCCCAGCACCCAATGCCGGGGTGGCGGAATCGGTAGACGCAGCGGACTCAAAATCCGCCGAGGTAACACTCGTGAGAGTTCGAGTCTCTCTCCCGGCACCATTCGAGTCCCTTGAGCTGCCGCCTCAGAACCGCCGTACTCGTGCTTGGCATCCGCAGCAGATACGCTCCTGAGACCGGCCCCCGCCGCCGACGCCCCATGGCAGGCCATTGCGGCCTACTCCTCCCGCCTGAATCCAGTGCCAGTGCTTTGTGACGGTCCCTGGATCCGGGGGCCCACATGAAGCGCCTCTCCATGCAGCTCGAAGGCCTGGGCAAAGCCCTTGACGTAGCTGCCGGAGCGAACCCGCATCCGAAACAGGTGAAAGTCGGCGAGTTGCCGGAGAACCCCGATCGTCGGACCGAAGCGCTCGGTGAAGAGCGTGATGACGCGCTCCCACTCCGCGCTGCCACGGGCCACCACTGAAGCCGCGCATTGCAGTGTCAGGCGTTGGCGGGCGAAGGGGTTCTGGGTCACTGCCTCATCGGCCAGCCACAGTAGGCTCGCCCGGCCGCTGGTGCGAAGGTTTGGTGTGTGCTTCGCCAGCTCGCTCAGGTAGAGATAGATCCGGCCGCGTTGATCGCGAACGAAGGGCGCTTGGCTGGCATCAGGCTCTCCGCTCTCGTCCACCGTAGCCAGGACCACGGCGCGGAGCCCGTCGATGAACGCGAGACATTCCGCCTGATCAGGTGAGTGCTCTGGGGTTTCCTCGGCCAATGGTCTGCCTCCGCCTGTGACTTCGGGCTGTGGACCTGCTCGCCGGCCCGGTGTAATACTACGGCGCCGCAAAACCGCCGCCTCGGCGGACATCAGTTGCCACAAGAAAACATCCGCTTACCAGGGGTTCGCATGTTCAAGACTTGGATTGCACGGACGTGCGCGGCGTCCGTCATCGGTGCGGCCATGCCGGCGATGGCATTGGCCGCCGGCGACCCGGACGCCGGTTACTACAAGGCGCAGACGTGCCTGGGTTGCCATGGCACGCCCGGGTACGAGAACGTCTATCCCACCTACAAGGTGCCCAAGCTCGGGGGCCAGCATGCCGAATACATCGAGGTGGCTCTGCGCGCGTACGCCGCGACCCAGCGCAGCCATGCAACGATGCACGCCAACGCGGTGACGCTGTCGGATCAGGACATTGCCGACATCGCCGCGTATTTCTCCCAGGCCGCCAAGCACTGAGCACACGACAGATACCGCGCCAATCGTAGGGAGCCGCCCACCGATGCCACTCATCCTTCGTACCGCTGCCGTCGCCGCCCTTTTCATGGTCACCAGCCCCGGCTGGGCTGGAGGAGACGCTGCGGCCGGCCAGCAGAAATCGCAGACCTGCGCGGCCTGCCATGGCCCCGACGGAAACAGCCCCAATCCGGCCTATCCGCGGATTGCGGGCCAGTACGAAAGCTATCTCGTCAAGGCGCTGCACGATTACAAGTCGGGCGCGCGGCAGAATCCGATCATGGCCGGCATGGCGGCGCCGCTGAAGGAGCAGGATATCGCGGATCTGGCCGCCTATTTCTCGCAGCAGAACGGCGACCTGTACCAAGTGGCCGACTGAGACCAGCCGCCGATTACGAGGAGGCTGCGCTCGAGGTCGGCCGCGCCCCGGCTCTCTCCGCTGCCGCCACTTCGAACGTGAAATGCCGGGGCGGCCCGGCGTCGGGCCCACGCGGTACCTCGAAGAAATCCACCCCATCCGACTCATTCCAGGTCAGTGCGGTAGTGCTGCGGGTGCCGTAGGACTCGCTGTGAATCAACATGGGCGAGAGCAGGCGCTCCCACTCGAGGGTCACTCCGGTGTGCGGCAGGATGGGATCGGGTGCTAGCGTGCGGTCCGCCATTAGCTCTGCCAAACCATCCAAGCCTCCGTCGCAACCGGCGAGCCACGCCGCCAGCCGTTGCTTCGCTCGCACCAGCTTGGGCCAGGGGGTGTCCAGCAGATGGTTGCTGAGCCCGTATAGGCCTGGTTCCAAACATCGTTGTGGACCACCACGGTTCGACCAGTAACAGAGCTCCTCACCATCTCCAGCGATCAGGTTGAAGCCGTTGTAGACGCGTCTGCTGTCCGCGGCAAGCGCGGCCAGATACTCGGTTGGCGCAGCCTGCGAGCGCAGATACTCCACCACCAGCTCACCGCGGGAGCGCGCGTTGCTCACCTGCTTCCCTGGCTCGCGAAAATTGGTGACGGCGGCGAATCGGCCGTTGCGGCTGAACCCGAGCCAGGTACCGCCGGCGCTAAGATCGCGGCCCGCGAGCAACTGCGGCTGGTCGGGCCAGAACTCGGCGGGCGCCGTAGGGCGATCGTAGAATTCGTCGCGATTGGCGACCACAATCAGTCGGTGGGGAGCGCGGGCACGCCAGGCAAAGGCGATCAGACACATCGACGTAGCCCTACGCTCACTCGTCGCCCACGGCAACCGGCCGTTGCGGATCGGTGATCCACTCGCTCCACGAACCCGCGTACAGACGAGAGCCATGCAGACCGGCATGCTCCATGGACAGCATGTTGTGGCAGGCGGTGACGCCAGACCCGCACATGTGCACCACGGCTTCCGGCACGTGCCCGCCAAGCAGTTGGGACCAGTGCTCGCGCAACGCCCCAGCGTCCAGGAATCGCTCGTCCGCGGCCAGATTCTCCTCGAAAGGATGATTCCTGGCACCCGGTATGTGCCCCGCTACCGGGTCAATGGGCTCGTGCTCCCCGCGGTAGCGGGGTCTGGATCGGGCATCCACCACCAACAGCTGCCCCTGGCGGTCGTTTAGCAGCACCTCGGCGGCTACCGGTGAGGTGGCACCGACGCTCGGGCTGAAATTCCCAACCACCGGCCAGCTGCGCTCGGCACTGACGTGGTAGCCCGCCGCACGCCAACCCTCCAACCCGCCGTCCAACACCGCCACCCGCTCATGACCGACCCAGCGCAATAGCCACCACAGTCGGGACGCGAATGCGCCCGAGCCAGAATCGTAGGCCACCACCTGGCTGTGTGGGCCGATACCCCAACCACGCAAGCGTTCAGCGACCTCGGTCACCTCCGGCAGCGGATGACGGCCGGTGGAAACCGTCCGCGGCCCCGAGAGGTCGCGGTCGAGATGCGCGTATACCGCACCTGGAACGTGGCCCAGACGGTAGGCGTGCTCTCCTGCCTCCGGTACCGACAGATCGAAACGGCAATCGACCACCACCCAGCCGGCCCCGCCCAGGTGCCCTGCCAGCTCGGTCGCATCGATCAAGGTCTGCCAACTCTGCGCCTGCATGTGCACTCCTACCGCCCGCCGCGGCGGCGGGAAATAGGGGAGTATAGGGGACTGTGGAGCGCCGTTCAGGCGTAGTCGGCCAGACGCACTGGCAGACGGTGAGCGCCCCAGCTGCCAGGTCGCACCTCGAACACTCCCGCGCACACCGTCTGGCACTTGGGACAGCGTCCGCCGGCTGCCAGATTCCAGCGCAGGATTCGATACCAGTCGCGCTCGATGAGCAAACAGCCGCAGTGGTGGCAGTAAGTGCTGCCGCCCTCGGTGTCGTGGACGTTGCCGGTGTAGGCGTAGCGAATACCGTTGCCTATGGCGATACGACGCGCCCGAGTCAAGGTGGCAGCGGGCGTCGGCGGGTGATCCAGCAATTTGTAGTCGGGGTGGAAAGCGGTGAAATGCAGCGGCACGTCGGGGCCCAGCTCACGAACCACCCATTGGGTCATCTGCTCGATCTCCTCATCGGAATCGTTCTCACCAGGAATCAACAAGGTGGTGAGCTCGATCCAGACCTTGGTCTCATGGCGCAGGTACACCAGGGTATCCAGCACGTCCTTCAAGTGGGCGCCCGTGAGCTTCCAGTAGAAGCGCTCCGAGAACGCCTTGAGATCCACATTGGCCGCATCCATGTGCTGGAAGAACTCGCGTCGAGGCTCGGGACAGATATAGCCTGCGGTGACCGCCACCGAGCGAATGTCGCGCCGGTGGCAGGCGTCCGCCACATCCATGCCGTACTCCATGAAGATGACGGGATCGTTGTAGGTATAGGCGACGCTTCGGCAACCCAGCTCGGCCGCCGCACGGGCAATGGTGTCCGGTGCCGCCGCGTCGGCCAATGTGTCGATCTCGCGGGACTTGCTGATGTCCCAGTTCTGGCAGAACTTGCAGGCCAGGTTGCACCCGGCGGTGCCGAAAGAGAGCACCGAGCTACCGGGAAGAAAGTGATTGAGCGGCTTCTTCTCGATGGGGTCGACGCAATAGCCGCTAGAGCGCCCATAGGTGGTCAGCACTACCTCGCCATCCAGGCAGGCGCGCACGAAGCACAGGCCGCGCTGGCCTTCGTGCAACTTGCAGGCGCGGGGGCAGACGTCGCACTGCACCCGGCCGTCGTCCAGCCGGTGCCAATAGCGGGTTGGGACAACCGAGGCGTCACGGATGATCTGGTTCATAAATGGTATTTCAGCACATTCAACTTTACTGAAACATAGACCCGAGGGGACGACCCAGAATTCCTTCGGCGTCCGTATAATTTCGACCCCAGACCAGGAACCAGCCGCCGTTGCGGCAGGAGACTAGCGTGAAGCCGACCCACACTCCTCAGCTTCGAGTCCGTCAACCAGCGGTGGCGGGGCTGTTCTATCCTGATTCCCCCCAGGAGCTGAGCGCCCAGGTAGAGACCTTCCTGGCCAAGGTCAGCGCCGAGGGCGAGCCCACACCCAAAGCCATCGTCGCGCCGCACGCCGGCTATGTCTACTCCGGTCCGATCGCCGCCTCCGTGTACCAGCGCTTGCGCGCCAACGACGCTCAGTTTGAACGAGTCGTGCTGCTCGGGCCATCGCACCGAGTGCCTTTTCGCGGACTT
>CAZLYT010000682.1:0-1744 GCA_964563515.1 uncultured Candidatus Competibacteraceae bacterium
GACTGAAGGTGCTTTGCCGCAGCAGCGCGAACCAGACGAGCACCTCTTCGGGCAAGTTTTCGGGTTGATTCACTACGAATCCATCGCCGGGGAGCTTCAGTGCTTCCAGAAAGCGCACGAATGCCTCCACCGGCCCCTCCGCCTGCGTCTCTATCACTCTCAGGCTGACCATGCGCTCCAGGGGCGGCGAGCGCTGCAGCAGTCTGTGGTAGAGCCAGCCCTCGGCATTGGAGCAGTGAAAGGCGCCGAATAGCAGCAGGTGGCGCTGGCCGCTGCGAAACTCCTCATTGAAGTTCCGAGCCAGGATCTCGTCGCGCGGTGCGTCGGTGCGTATCTGGGAGTTGCTCCGGTCAATGCCTGCAATGCGCACAGATGGCTGACGGGCCGCGCCATCACGCAGTATGGCGGCGATATCGGCTCCCAGCAGCGGGAAATAGTCGCGTCCCGCGGCGACCCGATCCTCGATACGGGCTAGCTCGTCGGCAGAGACCTCCAGCAGCAGCCGGTCGTAGCGCAGACGCGGCAGCAGCTGCCGATGCAGATAGTGACGAGTGGCTTCGGCGTGATCCTCGCCCAGGCAGAGCACCGTAAAATCCGAACGGTCGAGTCGCTGCAACCACTCATCGGCCGGAATCAGGGCCGTCTGCAGACTGGCCCACAGCGACTCGCGTTCGGGATCGGGCAAGGCCCGGTAAGCCTGTAGCGCAGTCTCGGTTACCACCCGGTAACCCGGATGCCGGATCTGCGGTGGAGGTGGGCCCGGAGCCGGCGGGCTCGGATACTCCGCAGCGATCCAACCACTCACCATGGAATGGCCGCCGATCACCAGCAGCACCGCCACCGGCCAACCGAGAACCACCAGCAGCAAAGTCAACAGCGGTGATCGCATTCCGGCGCGTTCCTCACGGGCGTTGCGGCGACGTGGTGGCCACTCGGTCGCCCCGTGCGCGAGCCTAGCGAGCGCCAGATTGCGTGGTCGGTGCCGGGTGTCGGCACGCAGGTTATGCGAGACCACCGTCGATTCCCAGTCCGGAACCAACCGTGCACCAGCGGCACAGTCAGCAGCAGACGCGGAGAACTCCGCCAAGGATTTCGTATGCTCGAAGCCTTTCCAGGGCGTGTGTAGATTCCATATGGGGGAGAGCGAGCTTGAACGCTCGATGGCCCCTGGCTAGCCTTCGTTCATGTCCCCCGCCAGCAACCACTGAGTGCGATCAACAGGATGAATGGAGAAGGAGCTTCGCCTGACGATCGAGATTCCGAGCCCCGACCGATCCGAGTCTTCATCAGCTATGCCTCCGAAGACGACGAGCACCGGAACTCGCTGGAGAAGTACCTCAAGCCGCTGCAACGCGAGGGGGTGGTCGAAACCTGGCACGATCGAAAGATCCTGCCGGGGGGCCGGTGGGGCACGGAGATCGACGAGCAACTAGAGCTTGCCGACCTCATTCTGTGCCTGGTCAGCGCGGATTTCCTGGCCTCTGATTACTGTTGGGACATCGAGCTGACGCGTGCGCTCGAGCGCGAGGCCGCGCGAGAGGCCTGGGTGATTCCCATCCTCGTGGCTGCCTGTGACTGGGAAAGCTCGCCTCTGGGCCGGCTTCAGGCGCTGCCGGATCGGGCCCGGCCGGTCGCCGATTGGCCCAATACGGCCGCGGCATGGACGGCGGTTGCCAAAGGCTTGCGCAAATTGGCCGCAGAGCTAGCAATAGGCCCGGCAAAGGGCAGCGTGTCGTCGGGCACG
>CAZLYT010000683.1:0-12401 GCA_964563515.1 uncultured Candidatus Competibacteraceae bacterium
GCTCTGGTTCGAGCGATCTGCGCGTCCAGTCACGCAACCGCGCGTGTTTGGATGTCGAGTTCCGGATCGGTTTCCGCTGCCGGTTTCCGCGCCTTGACGGGCTTCATCGTCGGAATCGCGCATCCCGATCAGCAGAAGATAGCAGTGCGCCAACACGGCCTGCTGATCGCGAGCCAGTAACGGGTAGGTGGTGATCACCAGATCGTGTTCGGCGATGGATGCGATTTGATCCCTGAGTTGCGGGCCCTGCAGTACCAACACCCTAAGCTGTGGGGCGAAGCGTCGTGCCTCGAGGCGCCAGTTGAACATCAGGCCGGGGGCAACGAGCAGGCTGGGTCGATCGGCAGTCCATGACAATCCAGATCGGCCTTTCGCGATGCACGTGGCTATAGCGTCTTCAGATACTCGAGCAGCGCATCCTTGTCGGCCGGTGGCAGCTCGGTGCCAAAGACGTGGCCCTGATTGCCGCTGGCACGCTCGGAGACGTCGAACCGGGTGCCAATGCGCTGCGCTTCTTCGCCCTGTGACACGAAGCCGACGTTGATCGGGTCGTAGAGATCGTAGCCGCGCCAGAACACCTTGGGCCGCTCGGACGGTGGCTTCAGCAGGTCGCGCAGGGTGGGCACGGCGCCGTGGTGCAGATACGGGGCGCGCAGCCAGATCCCGTCGAGAAACGGTGGGTTGTAGCCCTCGAGCGGGGCCTCTACCAGGCCCTTGCGCTGGATGCCGAAAGATGCAACTACCTTGTTCGCGGCGATGGCGTTGTCTTTGGTCCAGGTGCCGATCCGTTCGGCATCGGTGCCGACCGCGGCCAACGGCAGCCGCCGGCCGGTCTTGTCGCTGGCGTGGCAACTGCCGCAGTGGGCCTCGAATACGCGCTGACCGTCGTTCGCCAGGGCGGTATCGATGGAGAACGGGTACTTCGGCGCCGGCTTTGCGCTCAGGTATTGCTGCAGCCAATCGACGTGCTCGAGGAACTCCTCGTTGTCGTGGGGTTCGGCACCGAGCAGGCCGAGGGCGGAGTCGATGATGACCGATTGGGCGTCGTGGCTGTCGCCGGCCCAGTTCATGGTGGTGCCGTCGGCGTCGTATTTCTTCAGGTTCCAGATCGCCGGCATATCGGTCGGACCGAAGCTGTCGTCCATGGGCTCCTGGATCATGAAGTACTTGGTCAGGTTCATGGCGTCATCGCGACCGCGACCCCACTCGGGAAATTCCTCGTGATAGATCCAGGCGAATTGCGCTTCACGCTCGAGCAGGCGCTTCTTGGTGATGGGAATGATCAAAAAGCGATAGGCAAGGCGGTCGAACCAGTCGAGATCGGTCACCAGATTGATCTCGCGCATCAGGTTGTCGGCGTTGAAGCGCGGATCCTTGGCGCAATCGACCAGGAAGCGGAAGAACGCCTCGAGATTCAGGGTGTGATTGGCGCCCGGCACCACGAACACCGGGTTATCGGTGGCTGACTTTCGGTAGCTGGAGGTGTGACAGGCGGCGCAGTTGTTCGCCACCCGCCAGAAACCGATCTGCTTCTTGGTAAAGCCGATGGGGAGCTCCCGTCCCTGCTCCCACGCCACGCCGAAAGAGGCGAGACCGTTTGGCCCGGGTAGCTTCTCGGGAAACATGCGAGGCAGCACGTAGAAGATCCAGTACGGCACCCCGGCCTCGTGCTCGGCACCGAAGGAGCCGTACCTGAAACGCTCGTCCGGGTCCTCGATCAGCGGATCGGGGTGCTCGTACATCAGGCGGTAGTAGCCGTAAGCGCCAGCGCTCACGCCGAGGACCAGCAAGACGACTGCCGTACGTTTGATCCAGCGCCCAAACCCGCTCGATCGCTTTTTTGCTAGGGTGCTCATTCCGTGCTCCTAGAAGGTCTTCAGCAACTCGACCAGCGCGTCCTTGTCACGGGGCGCGAGCTTGGTGCCGTAGGCCGTGCCTTCATGACCCGCATTGGAGTTGCCGGGAAGCGAGGTGTCGTAAGGAAAGAATTGCCGGCCGTCAACTTCGGCCATGGTGCTGGCAAAGCCGCCCCGAGCCGGATCATAGAGGTCGTTACCGCGGTAGAACTGCTTGGGCCGGACGGCGGCGGGTTCCAGCAGATCCCGCAGAGTTGGCACCGAACCGTTGTGCAGATACGGCGCCCGCAGCCAAATGCCGTCGAGCGGCATGTTGGCGTAGCCGAAGGTCTTGCGGTAGTGGCAGTAGCGGTGCGGGTAGCCGGCGTAGACAGTGCCAAGATGCACGGCCAGCTCGTAGGAGAACGAGTCCAGTCGATGCCGGTCGGTGGCGATGTCCTCGATCCGGGTGATGCGGCCGACCTGGGGCCCGTAGATCTCGTCGTCCTTTGGACCGCTGGCCAGGCATTCCCGGGAGGTGTCGCCACCTGACGGCTCGAACTCGCGTCCGTTGGCGCCGTGGCAACCGGCACAGTACTCGGCGTATAGGACCGCGCCACGCGCGGCCTTGGTCTCGTCGATCTGCATCGGGTACCGGGGCGGCTCCACCGTCAGCATCCAGTTCTCGATCCGGGCGATCGCCGCCAGGTCGATGGTCGGCGGCGTCGTGCCGGTGCCGAAGGCGGCGTTCTTGTTGCGTTCTTCCGCCATGACGTTGTTGCCGTCCCAGTGCAGCTGCATACCCTGGCGCGGCTGCTGCAGCCAGATCGAGGGAAAGTCGACGGCGGCGTCCTGCTCGCGCTCCGGCAAGTGGCTCAGCGGAAAGTTGAACAGCACCTTGTTGGGATTGAAGGTGTCGGTGCGGCCGGGCCCCCATTCGGTGTGCTTCAGCATCGGGGCGAAGCGCCCCTCCAGCATCATCAGGCGTTCACGCATGATCCAGATCGCCAGCGGGTACACCACATAGCGATCCAGCACTCCGAGCTTCTCGCCTTTCTCGCGCATCAGCCGCGCGATCTCCGGCACGATCGTGTCCTTCGAAAACTGCGGATCGCGGGCGCAGTCGAAGAAGAACTTCTGGAACGCGAACAGGTTGAAGGTGTTGGCTGGCATGCCAAGCACCAGCTGTGGTTCGGCTTCAGGCGCGGTGCGTATGGTGCTGACGTGACAGACCGCGCAGTTGAGGAAGGTGCGGTCCACCCCCATCAGGCGCCGTTTCGACATCCCAACGGGTAGGTCGCTGTCCGGTTCGTAGATGAGGCCGAGAGACCGGTAGCCCTGCCCCGGGAGGTGTCGACTGCAGACCTGCGGCAGGGCCTGGAAGATCCAATAGGGAAAGCCCGAAGCCCGCTCGCCGCCGGTGGACCCGTACTTGAAGTGCTCGCGAATGTCGGCGTGTACCACCGGCTCGTCGTCGGTGAAGAGGACCACCGCGTAGGTGGCCAGACCCGCGAGCAGCACGGTGGGCAGGACCAGCAGCCACAGCAGCCGGCGCCCCCAGCGCCGCTGCGCCAGGCGTGCCAGCCTGGAGGACGGTGGGGCGTCTGCGGAGGTGTCTTTCATGGCCGACGATGCCTCTCTTCTGAGACCTAGTTCGCCGCCAGGCAAGGCGGAAGATGCTCGTAGCCCGCGGCTAGCAGTCGATCGAGCTGTGGCTGCGTACCGGATTCGTGCTGCAGCAGCTTCGCAACCTGGCGCAGCAACCCGCCGACCTCGAGCGGAGGACGGAGGGGAGCGCTACCGGCCGCGAGCGGGGCCGGGGGCATCGGCGTCTTGGCGCGCAGGCGGGGCTCGACCTGCCACAGCGCGAGGCGCACGTAGATGCGTGGCGCGCATTGACGCAGGTTCTCGGTGATGCGCTCACCGCTGCCGAAGAGAAAGTTCGGCGGTGCCGTCTCCTGGGTGGCGTGGCAGTCGGCGCAAAGCGGAAAGAATGGCGCGTAGGGGGCCGCCATATCGGCGGTCGATGCCGTCGGCGGGGGCGGCTCGACCTGGGGCGGTGGCAGCGCCCGATCGTCAAGGCAGCACTCGATTCGATAATTTGCTCCGAGCTGCTCCAACAACGCCGGCATGAGCCGCGCTCGAATGAAGGGACCATCGCCAAGCACGTTGCCGTCTGACCGGTCGGCGGCAAGGTCATGCAGCGCGCGGCGCAACGGTGCGAAGTCGTCCACCAAGGTCATGCGCGCCTGCCCCGTCACCCCGTATCGCTCGCTGGAGTCGGTCGGCTGGGGCGGCCATGTCAACTCGATGGCGACGAGGCGGCGCCCATCGGTCAGTCGCGCGCTCAGTGGGCCGCTCGTCGGGGTCAGCTGCAACCGCGCGCCGATCGCATCGAAAGCGACTGGCGTCAGGCCCAGATGCATCAGCGGCTGGGCGCCTTGCAGCGCCAGCATCCGAAGCTGGCCGTGGCGCACCTCCTCCGCACCGTCGAGCTCGATCCGTCCGTTGAGGCGCAGCGCATCTTCATCGGTGCTGGAGCAATCGAAGCGCAGCCACTGCGACGTGCCGATCACCGTGCACGGCGCCGACACGCTAGGCTGTACTGCTTCCACGGCTCGAGTGGCCAATTGTCGGTCAAGCGCTTGTAGGTCTGCTGCCGCCAGGAACTGAGCCAGACCGTCGACCAGCCGCGCTTGCACCGCCGGGGAGTCCGGCACCAGGACCTCCAGCGGTTGGCGCGGCGCCAGCGGTTCGAAGCGCGCCTCCACATGCGACAGTGCCACGCCTGTGGCCATGGCTGCCCCATGGGCGTGGGCCAGCGGGTCGCGGTTGGGCAGATCCGGGTTGGCAATGGCGAGCCCGCCCGGCCAGCGCGTCCGCACTACTTTCGTGTAGACCGGGACAAAGGCCTCCCGCCACTCGACCCCGCGTTCGAAGCCGCGGCCGTCGGTGAGCCCATGCTGCAGCACGGCTAGCAGGAGGGCTGCGCGACAGCGTGCTGCGATTTCGCCGCTGCCGCAGCCCTCAAGCCACAGGCGCTGCCAGACGGCGAACGAATTGGCGCGATCGGTCGCATCGTCGATGGCGTTGGGCTCGTCGACGCCCCGCTGAGCCGGGATTCCGTACCAGACATCACGCTCGCGGGCGAGCAGCGCCGCCACCCGGGGATTGGCGTTGGTCTCGCCCCACAACTGGCGCGCGAAGATCGGCGCCTGGTTCTGGTGGCAGGCGACGCAGAGTGCACGCCGAGCGTAGACGACTTCTGGCGCAACCCCTCTGCGATAGTCCCTTACGAGCTGAAACTCGAACCGCGCCGCCGTCTCGTTGTAGCTGATGACCTCGATGAGGTCGGCCTTCTCTTGGTAGGCGAGATAGACACGATCCTTGAGGAATGCGCCACCGCCGGCGGGTTCCGTGTCGATGGCAACGACGGCGCGCGGATGACGGAAGAAGTCGGGTGCGGCGGCGGTGCGTTGCAGCGAACGACCCAGCGGAATCAGCACCTGCTTCGCGCAGGGCTTGTTGCAACCGGCGCTGGTTTCCACTTGCCTGACCAATGATTCGAACGGAAACGGCAAGTCGATGCGGGGCTTTTCCGCGTTGCCGGTGCTGACCATGAAATCGAACAGCGAACGCCCGCTGGGCGGCAGGTCGGGGCCAGGCTCGGCGGGGTCGATGGCCCACTGCGGTGGGACGGTAGTCGCGGCGCCAGCCCCTGGCGCCAGAGCCGAGGCGACTAGGGTGACCACCATGAGCGTGGCCGCGACCTGTCCGAAGGCGCTCTTGCCCACTGTGGTTGTCGTCCTTGCCCCGTGGTCGACGCCGGCGTGACCGCTAGCTCGCCGCCACCAAGGTGGCGCGCTGCTGCGTCCCCGTCCAGCAGTCCTCCGCGACCGTCCCGGTCTGCCGATAGGCCGGTCCATCGCGCTCGGCGATCTCCTCGTTGTAGAGGAAGAAGTTGAGCAGGAACACCTTGCCGATGTAGGCGCGCCCCAGATAGAAGCCGGGACGGATCATGCGAATCTCGTCGCGCACCTTGAGTCCGTTGCGCCCGGCGAGAAAATCCGGCCTTTGACGGTAGCCAGGCAGCTCGTCGGTGAAGAAGTAGTCAATGATGATCGACTCGCGTCGGGAATCGAGCAGGCTTTGGCCACAATAGAGCCGCGCCGGGAACAGGAGCCATTGATCCCTGCCGTCGACCTTGATCTTCTCGATGGACGATAGATCCCCATCGATTATCGGCTTCAACAACACCAAGTCCTCGATGCGATTGCGCAGCAGGCGTTGATCGCGATAGAAGACCTTGCCCTTCCACAGCGCCCGCCCGAGCTCCTCCACACGGTGCAGCTTCAGCTCAACGGCTAGGCCCGGCAATCCGCCGACAATCTCTGAGAGCCTGCGGTCGTTGTCTTCGTTCTTGGGGAACACCAGGTCGCCGTCGAAGGGGCCGTCGGGGATTGGACCGGCGGTCAGGCGCGCGTAGATCTGATCGAGCTGCTCCTGGCTGTAATTGCGCAGATTGCGCGGAGTGAGCTCGTCGAGCTCCTCCATAGCCAGCGGAAACTGGTGCTCGACCATCGCGAAGTCGGGCTTGGCTGAGTAGTTTGGTCCGGCCGGTGCGAACTTGATGTCCGGCGGCGGATGCAAAAACGAGTCGACGGCGTCACAGCCGACCAACACGCTGCCGACCAGCGTGAAGACAATGGCGCCGCCCAGGCGCATCGCGTTGATTCGAAGAATCATCGATCGTCTCCTTAGATGGTCGCCAAGAACGCGATCAGCGCCTTCTTGTCGGCCTCCGAAATATCCTGGCCGAAGGGGTGGCCGTCGTTCTCGATATCGCCGTTGCAGGTGCTGTAGAGCTCGATCAGCTTCGGATGGTTACGCAGGGTCTGAACCGGCTTGCTGGGATCCTTCAGCAGCGCCGTCCCGGCTTCGCGCAGCTCCGCCATGACCGCCTGCGCTTCGTCGGCGCCAAGTTCCTGGGTCAGGCGCTGCTCCAGCCCTTCGGGCCGGCGCTTCAACTCGACCAGGTTGTTGGCGAATAGCTTGTGGCGGAAGTTCACCAAGCCTGCCGAGTTGCTGCCCTCGGGCAGGACGACCGTCAAGCCGAAGATCTGCTTCTCCTCGTCGCCCTCTACCGTGCGCAAGCCGATCGGCAGCGGCACGTCCACGTCGAACTTGGTGACCTTCGGCACGCGCTCCGACGGGTTCAGCAGGTCCGCCATGGAGGCGACGTAGAGTTTGAAGCGGCCCGCTACGCTCGGGTCGTAGGCCCAGCAGGCCGGTGCCTGGTTTTCCGGCAGCAGCTCGCCGGAGTCGCGGTCGACATAGGATGAGCGATAGAAGAAATTGTCGCGGTTCTCGGGCTGACCACAGATCTCCGGACCCAACGCGTTATTGTGCAGCAGCGGGGCATGCGCCCACAGCGACAGCAGCGAGATGTTCCGGTAGTGGCCGCGGCCGCCATCGCCTTCTTCCTTCACGGCGGGGTCCGGGGAACGTGCCCGTAAGGTCTCGGAGCCGTACTCCGCGAAGATGTGCCCCGTCATGTGGTTAGAATGCAGCGCACGGCAGCGATAGGTGCCGACCTCCGAGACCAGTGTCGTTTGGTCATTGCCAAGCCAGTCGTGGCGCACGCCGGTCTCCTCGTCCATGGCGTGGAAGTCGCGGTTCTTGAAGGCGCCCCCCTCGGTCTCGGGGACACTCGAGTGACAGCGCGCGCAGCTCTCGGCGAACACCACACGCCCGCGCTCCACAGCACCGGCGCCGAACTGGTCGTTTAGATCGGCTACCAGGTCGTCGTGGGTGTAGATCGCGCTAGGGTCCTCCTGCTTCAAGACATTCTCACGTGCCACTGCGAGGTCAGTGGCGTGGGCTTCTGCTGAGAACAAGAAGTCCTTAATGTTGACCAGCCGATCCTCGATGGCGCGGAAGTTCGGACAATCGCGCCGCGCCTGGCCGATGTCGAAGGGCGTCTGGCCAAAGTTGCGCCCCTGGGGATCGAGCTGGCGCAGGTCAGTGAGGTGGTTGACCCAGGCCTGCTCGGCGCAGGAGCCGATGTTGAAGTAGACCCGCTGGATCGCTTCGAGCGCGCCGATCGAGTCCTCGCCGCCCTTGAGGATGTGATGGACCGTCTCCTTGGTCTGTTTGCGCTCCCAGCACTTGCCATCACGCCCCGGCTCGCACCAACAAGGATTGCTCACCTCGGCCTCGGCGCTGCAGGCGTTGACCTTGTGCCACTTGATCAGGTCCTCGTCCTCGAACACCGGCCGCTGGCTCAGGTTGATGATGGCGTTGATCGTGCCGGGGTTGCTGACCTGGTCGTTGGGGATCGCGGAAGTGTCCGAGGTGCCCGGTCGGGCGTGGGAGAACATCTGATACTCCATGGAGTCGTAGGACATCCCAGAGCCCAGCAGCTCGGAGATTCGCAGATACTGGTTGCCCTGCAGTCCCTTGATGTTTTCCCACTCGGGGCGCGCCGGATCGGCCGGCGGCTGGAGCGGATCGAATGCGATGTGGCAGGAGCCGCAGGAGGTGCCGATCAGAAAGGGCGGCTCGATCGAGCCGTCCGCTAGTCGGCGCACCCGCGAATCGCTGGAATTGGGATCATCCGATAGTACCTGACGAAAGCCGTCCCAGCTCGCTAGGTTGCCGTTGACCTCGAGCCAGCGTTCGCGATCGAAGCGTGGGTTCGGAAACTTGCGATAGCCGAGCGCGCCGGTGGAGGTGCCGAAGGCGAGATCGCACGACGACTGACGCTGGTCCTCGTCACGGTGGTGAATGTCGTCCGTGGCCGGCGGCGCATCGCGAAAGTCGCAGGCCGGGTCGCGATAGCCTTCATTGCCGACGTATCGCAGTAGCTCGGCGTCACCAGGACACCAGTCGAAGCCGTAGGTTTCCTCCAGCGACTTCGCTGGACATCCCGGCGAACCCGGCGTGCAGCAACCTGGATCGTTTATGAGCCCATAGGAGGCGAAACGATCGTCCCGCTCGTCGGCACGCAGCGCCCGGTACCAATCGACCAGGATGCCCACGCGCTGCTGGAAAACGTAGCTGTGGAAGCGCGCGTTGCCGGCGGTGGCCTTGTACCAGATCTCCCGACCGGCGCGCTCCGATGGTGTCAGGCCAGCCTCGCCGGCATAGAAGCCTGGGTTGTCCTGCAGCGTCGCAGCCGCCGGCGGCGACGTCGGCTGCGGCTGCGTGCGCTGCGGGATTTCTTGCGGGGCAGCTTGCGCCAGCGACACCGCTTCTGCAGTGAATCGATCCGGGACCACTGTGGTGGCTGCGACCATAGCGACCGCAATGGCAGCAGAAAAGAAAAGGTTCATGCGTGTGTGCCCCCATCGGCGAATCCCGGGCAATTCCGGTTTCGGTCAGTTGTTACCTGGGCGAGCAAGTAGGAGGAGGATAATCACAGCGTACATATCCGCCCCCCGCCACCGGGTAGCAACAAATACTGACTTACTCCCCAGTCGGAGCGCAGCGGTCACTGCCAAGTGGGCAGTTGTAGACGGTCGACCGCCAGACCAAGGCGAATCGTAGGTTGTTCGAAAGGCAACTCAGCGCTGTAATTTCGGGCGCGTATCCCATGGCTGTAGACGAAACCCTACAACAGCGTTGCGCTGCCCCACTGTGAATTTTTCACACCTACGACCAACGGGACGGCACTAGTCTGTGCAGCACAAAAACAGTGCAACTTCCAGGGGCGGAAACCACGAAGCGGCGAGATCAGTGCACCATGAGCTTGCGGCTGGATATTGAAAGAATGGTCGCCGCCCGTAGCCGGGTAGCGCTCGGCGTCATTGTTGCCGGTTTGATCTTATGGATCGAGGTGGTGGTAGCGCTGGCTGTGCTGTTGCAAGCGCCGCTGCATGCCGGCGGTCTCTTGTCTCGAATCGTGTTGCCCGCGTTGCTGTTCGCTCAAGTCAACTCACTCTCGCTTGGTAACGCCACACTGGAACGCCTGTGCGGTGAATCGTGGCGCGCACCAGTGTTCATTTTGATCGCGCTGCTGTTCTTTGTGATTGCCAGTACCGCGCTGGCCGAACCGGTGCTACCCGTCTATTTCGTCGTCCTCACGCTTGTGCTGTCTCATCCCGTGGTTTTGGTCTTGCGTGCGTTGCGGACCATTCGCGACGACATGCAACAGGCCGCCAATGTTGAGCTCTTACAGCAGTGGCTGCTCGAGCCAGTCTTCAAACGGAGAACCGCAGCGAACGCCGCGAAGCGCGGGCCCATGGTTCTGCGCCTGACGCGTGCAGCACCCTGGTTGGTGGCAGCCGGAGGCGCGGTCGTGGTGATGTTCGGACTGATCGTGGCCCAGGAAACCGGCGTTGTCCCATTCGGCGTTGCCGGTTTCATGCTGCCGTGCGTGCTGGTCGCGATATTTGCGTGGCGGCGTGGTCAGCGTCATCTGAAACGGCGCGCAGCCGAAATACGCCAGCTCGACCCACGCGCTCCGGTGCTCATCCTGCGCTCATTTAGGGACGACAACCTGCGCATCGAAAGTCGATTCGCCCACCGCGCCACCGCCCTGCGGCCTACGCTCGAAGAGCTCTTGACCCACCGGCTCGCGTCTGTCGGTCCAACTATTACGATTGGCGAACCGAGGGAGAAACTGCCGCCCTTAGGTGCGGCACGCGAATATCTGCGCGGCGCCGACTGGAAGACCGCGGTTGAACGACTGATCGATGAAGCGGTACTGGTGGTTTTCATTCTCGGCGATTCCGAGAATCTGTTGTGGGAATTTGCGACGACGATCGGCAAACGAGGGAAGGGCATCTTGCTCGTGGTCGTGCCGCCACTTCGCAAGCGAGCCGAACTGCAGGCACGCTGGAAGCGATTTGCCACCGCCAACGCCGCGCAGCTAGGCGGAAATTTTCCACGGCAGCTTCCCGATGTGGCAGTCATCTCGTTTTTATTCTGCTCGGATGACGTGGTTCTGATCACTAGCAACAAGCGCACCTGGTGGGATTACGAACTTGCGATTCGCTTGTGCGTGCGCTGAGCAGGGACGGCTTTCGGTCCACGCAGGAACTGAAACGACAAATTGCCTCAAATGCACGGTCGCTATTGGTAGGCGATACAGAACCGCATCTGCGTCCAACCGGACGGTGGCTTGAATATCCCCGCGGTGGAATCGTATCAATCCTCGCATCCAGGGACGGCGGCCAATGGGCCCCGCACTGACGCAAATTGGGGATTCAGGGTGATTTGTCGAGATCTTCGAGCTCGAACCCGCTCAGGCGCGCCAGACGTTCGAGCGTTAGCACGCCCTCATAGCGGCCCCCGTCAATGATCCAGGTAGGATAGCTCTCGATACCACTACTCAAGCACTCCACCGCCACCGGACCTCCGCGCCCGCCCGGGGTGCACTCGACGTAGGGAAGGCGATCGGCAGAGGCCTTGAAGAGCGCCTTCTGGTCCTAGCAGTGCGAGCACCAGGAAGCGCCGAAGAAGGTGGCATCGCTGGCTGCCAGATGCTCGGCCAACGCCGCTGCTGCCAGAGCAGGGCGGCCCACAGTAAGTACATCAGGGAGCCCCATAAGGAGAGTGGCACAAGCCTATCGCTGTGTCAGGTAGGCGGCGAGCACCGTGGCGGCGTTGAGAAGCGCTGAGATGGAAGACTCACGCGCCTTGGGCTCAACCTGCGATCCGACCCTACTTCGCTCCGGCGCGCGGATTTTCATGCAAGACGGCCCACACCGCCGTGGTCACGCTGGTCCAAAGCTTCGGAAGTCCCAGCTGCCGCCCGGCGGTAGGCTCGCGCCCAGGTTTGGATGGAGGTCGTCCTCCAACCTCGACAGTACCGTCTACGCGCAGATCATGCAGCACTGTCAGTTCAACAGGTGCCTCAGCCGCCACCAAAGCAGCCAGGGAGTGCGCTCTTCCCCGTGCTCGAGCCAATTTATGTGCATGGCCTACATCCAGCTCACCGGGCGCACCAGCCTCCGGGAAATCGAGACCTGTCCCAATGCCGAATCCGAGCGGCTCTATCACATGGCCTTTCGATCGGCGACGTAGTTCTTTCTGCGCTACCGCTTGTTCCCGGCCCGGGATGACGACCAAGTACAGGCCGTCGCGCGCATAGAGATTTTACGGTGCTTGTCGCCGGGCTTGGCGTTCCTGATTTCTTAGTTCTTCAGAATTGGGGTATTTGATACGCCGCTGCGTACCCCCGGAAAGTCTTAAAAGACGGGATAGAACGAGGAACGCCGTTGATAAGCATATCTGCTCGCTACAAAACTAAAAAAGCGCCAATATCGGCGCTTTATCATGATTTGCCAGATGCTCGAAATATCGGCGATGGTGGCGGCGGCGGCAATAACATTGTCATATAAATCAATAGCTTAAACAGATAAATGCCAGAAATGCCCCCATCGATACCCCCAAATCGTTTCGGCTGATTCTATGGCTAGACTGAAGTTTCTCATTTTCATTAGGCCACAAGTCGCAGGATGGTGGCCATCAGAGAGTTTTGTTTGGGTTTCGGGTATTTTAAGCAAACACTATCAAAACCTCGCTTTGCAATGACACCTGTAATCAATCTTCGGACATCGC